>JAFAWX010000262.1 GCA_019241535.1 Acidobacteriota bacterium
CAGTTCAGTATTCCCGCAACTGCTCCAGGTAGCCGTTGAAATTGCGACAAGTCTCGGACATGGAATCGCCGCCGAATTTTTCAAGTGCCAACCTGGCCAGGGTCAATGCCACCATGGCTTCCCCCGCCACTCCCGCAGCCGGCACCACACAGACGTCAGAACGCTCATAGGCGGCTTTTACCGGCTCGCGGGTTTCAAAATCGACAGATGCCAGGGGACGGCGCAGGGTCGAAATCGGCTTCAAGTATCCCCTGACCCGTATCTCCTGGCCGTTTGAAACCCCTCCTTCGATTCCACCGGCGTTGTTGTGGCTGCGGGAGAACCTGGTGAAGCCGGCGCTTCCCTGGTAAGCAATCTCGTCATGCACCTCGGAACCGGGGCAATACGCGGCTGTAACCCCTGCGCCGATTTCGACGGCCTTAACCGCCTGCAGCGACATGAGGGCTGCGGCCAGCTGCGCGTCAAGCCGTTCGTCCCATTGCGCATAGCTTCCCAGCCCAGGTGGAACATTGTGTGCCACGACCTCGAAAACTCCTCCTACGGAATCCCCGGTGCGCAGGACTCGTTCGACCTCGGCTTTCATTTCCCCCTCGAGCTGCGGATCGGCGCAGTTCAGCAGCACCTCCTGGCGGGCGCAACTCGCCTGAATATCTTCCCAGGGAATCTCCGCATTTACGCGAGCCTTGCCGACGGCGACGACATGGCTGAGGACTTCAATGCCGAGTTCGCGGAGCAGCAGCTTGGCCAGGGCGCCGATTGCCACCCGGGCCGCAGTCTCTCGCGCCGATGCGCGTTCCAGAACGTAGCGCGCCTCGGGAAAGTTGTATTTCAGGGCTCCTGCGAGGTCAGCATGCCCGGGTCGAGGCGACGCGACCCGTTTGTGGAGCGCCGGATCACCGTGCTCTACTGGAAGGCGCTCCCGCCAATTCTCCCAGTCGCGGTTTTGAAGCAGCAGAGCAATCGGCGAGGCGATGGTTTTTCCATGGCGAACCCCGGACAGCACTTGCGCCTGGTCGCGCTCGAGTTTCATTCTGCCGCCGCGCCCGTAGCCCTGCTGGCGACGCCAAAGCTCGCGGTTCACGAACTCGAGCGACACCTCAAGGCCCGCCGGTACGCCTGACAGGTACGCGACCAAAGCTTCCCCGTGAGACTCCCCAGCCGTGAAATATTTGAGCACCTGTACCGGATTGTAGCCGATTCGCCGGGCAAACCCGGAACTCCGGTCTTCATCCAACCTACGGCCTGTGATGTGCCCGCAGGGCAGATGATTGTTAGAATTGAGACATAAAGCCTGGTCGCAACGCCGGCGCATTCTTCAGCAGGTCCATTGTGCTTATTTCTAAACTTTCTGAGGTGCGGGGTGCCTTCTAAGGCGGTGAAGTCCCATGCGGGGGAAACCCCTGATATGTCGGAGCATTCCCGCCAGCTGCTGAAGGCCCAGGAGGAAGAGCGGCGGCGGATCAGCCGGGAGTTGCACGATGAGACGGGTCAGGCGCTCATGGTGCTGCGCTTCCATCTGGAGATGCTCGCAGCCGACAACGGCAGCGCAGAGCACAAAGGGAAAATCGAGGAGTCTCTCGAGCTGCTGGACCGAACCATTGAGGGCCTGCGGCGTACGATTGCCCGGCTCTCGCCGCGAGTGCTCGAAGAACTGGGTCTGGTGTCGGCTATCCGGCGCCAGGTTGAGATTGTGACCCGCCACATGGAAATTAGAGCCGCACTGGATGTGCCCGAAGACCTCCGCTGGCTGGATCACGATCTTGAAGTTGCCATTTACCGGTCGATCCAGGAAGCCTTGCATAACATCGCCAAGCACTCGCGGGCGGAGAGTTTCAGCGTTCGCCTGCGCACCACCGACTCGCGGCTGTCGCTGCAGATTGCCGACGACGGCGTGGGTTTCTCGCCCCGAGCCGCGCAGCTGAGAGGCTTTGGATTAACTGGAATGCGGGAAAGGGCGGCTGCGCTGGGCGGCTCGATGAAAGTGCGCTCGAAGCCGGACCAGGGAACACGCATTCAAATCTCCTTCCCGCTGAACGGGCGGAAGCATCGGGCCGGCAACGGGTCTCTTGAACGCACGGCTGCGGCCTGAAGCCCAGTTAAGAACGAGCCATGGCAATCCGATGTTTGATCGTTGATGACCACACTCTGTTTCGCGATGGACTGCGGCGCGTTCTCGAGAGCGAGCCCGGCCTGGAGGTTGTCGGCGAAGCCCGCGACGGAGCAGAAGCCATCGAGCGCGCCCGGACCCTCAAGCCCGATGTGGTGCTGATGGATATCGGAATGCCCGGGATTTCAAGCTTTGAGGCTTCCCGCCGGATCACGCGCGAGTTGCCCGGCAGGCGGGTTATCTTCCTTACCATGTATGAGGACGAAGAGTACCTGCTGCAATGTCTTGATGCCGGAGCCTCCGGCTACATTTTGAAAGATGCCCCGGCGCCGCGGCTGATCGGCGCCGTGCGGGACGTGCATGCGGGGAGGAAGTACCTGAGCCCGCAGGTGCTCGGGAAACTGGTCGACGACTTCCGTTCCCGTTCAACCTCGGGACTGGCCCGCGGCTCGACGCTGACTCCACGTGAGCGCGAAGTGATCAAAATGCTGGCCGAAGGAAATTCTGTCCGCCAGATTGCCACGATTCTCGGATTGAGCGTGAAAACCGTGGAAGCGCATAAGTTCAATCTCATGCGCAAGCTCAACATTCACAACAAAGCCCAGCTGGTCACCTACGCCATTCAGAAGAAAATCGTGAAGATGCCCGCCGGTGCCTGAGCTTGTCCTGACCCGAGATTCACCTCGTGCCATTCGGGTACACCAGTATCTTGCTCGCCTCCCCGGCTTTGAGGCGCTCCATCGCAATCGAGAAATCTTTCATGGCGATGCGGTCGGTGATCGCCGGACGTAGGTCCAGCTTGCCGGCTTTGAGCAGGGCTGTCATTTCATACCAGGTTTGATACATGCGCCGGCCATTGATACCTTGGATCGTGATGCCCTTGAAGATGATGTCTTCGGAGAAGTTCAGGGAAACTGGTTTCGATGTCAGTCCGAGCAGGGAAATCCGGCCACCGCGGCGGACCACATCGAACGCAGTACGAATGGCCTGGGGGTGGCCAGCCATCTCGAGCACGATATCTGCCCCCAGGCCGCTCGTGCGTTCGAAAATTGCCGAGGGTACGTCATCCGATGCCGGATCGAGCACCCAATCGGCTTTCATCTGGGCGGCGATCCTTCGCCGGTGGTGGTTGACCTCGATGGCAAATACCTGAGCCGCGCCGGCTGCCCGCGCCACGGCAATGGCGAATAGACCGATGGGGCCGCATCCGGTAATGGCCACGGTTTTCCCGACCACTTCACCGGCGAGCACCGAATGCACGGCGTTGCCGAGGGGGTCGAGGATCGAAGCGTACTCCTGAGGAATAGCCGGATCGAGCTTCCAGATATTCGATTCCGGAATCACGACGTACTCGGCGAAAGCACCGTTTGAATCGACCCCTATGATGCTTACGTTTTGGCAGATATGCGCCTCTCCGGTGCGACACTGCAGGCACTTTCCGCAGGCCACGTGCATCTCGGCAGAGACGAAGTCTCCCTCCTTTACGGTCGTAACTTCCTCACCGAAGGCGACCACTTCGCCGCAAAATTCATGCCCGGGGATAAGCGGCGGATGAATGCGGGCCTGTGCCCAGCGATCCCATTCGTAAATGTGCAAGTCGGTCCCGCAGATGGATGCGATCCTGACGCCGACCAGAACGTCGTTGCGGCCGAATTCGGGGACTTGCACCTCGCGAATCTCAGCTCCGGGAGCGGTGTGCGGTTTGACGACTGCCTGCATCAGTTTCGCCATGGCGCGGCTCCGCAAAACTCACAGTCTAGCACCCGCTATCTGGAGCCCGGCGCCGACTTTTCCTTTCGGCGCCGTTCTTGGCGAATGCGGATGCGCCAGAACCGTAACGCCTTCGGAAGAGAAGATTTCTGTTGACAATGTAAGTAATACACCGCAATATCTTGAGTCAGTGATGCTGCTGCTACCAAGTATCGGCATCATCGGTGCTAAGTGGTGCCCCTGTTTCGGGATGTTCAAGGGAAAACTGTCCAGGAGGAAATCAATGCCAGCAAAGAAAAAGGCTGCGAAAAAGAAGAAACACTAACTTTCAGCGCGCGAGAGTCTCGCGCTGGAATCTCCAAGCCTCTCGAAGAACCTCTTCTCTCGAGAGGTTTTTTGCTGTCCGCTATTGTCCCCAGCGGCATATCATGCTAGAAACGGTGGAGCTTATTCACGCCAAGCGGGCTAGGGAGCTTTGATGAGTACCCGCGCCAACTCGAAAGCTAAAGCGTCGTGGAAGAATACGGTCGTGATTCCCGACAAGCTTTATTTTCGCATCGGCGAAGTTTCCACCCTCTGCCGCCTTCCAGCCTATGTGCTGCGTTTCTGGGAAACCGAATTTCCTCAGCTGAAGCCGGTAAAAAGCAGCACCGGGCAGCGCATGTACCGGCGCAAAGATGTGGAGACGGTATTGCGAATCAAAAAGCTCCTTTACGACGAAGGTTTCACCATTGCCGGAGCCAGGCAACAGCTGCGGCTTGAGAGCACGGCCGCGAAGAACCAGACGCCGCTGCCTTTCCCCCCGCATTCATACTCCGATTTGCGGCGGATCCGTCACGGGCTGGAAGAGATTCTGACTATGCTTTCGGCTCGCGGCTGACAACCCCGGACCGATCGTCTGCGGATTCAACTCATAAACATCGATCGCTTGGCTGCCGACCGCGCAGCCTTGCGGCCACATCTGCGGCATTTCCCTGTTGGAACAAGCGAATCCCGGCGACGCCGTGAGCACCGGCGCGGATACAGCTAGCGGCTTTTTCAACCGTTACTCCTCCCAGAGCCAGTACGGGAATACCCAGGCGGCAGGCGGAGGCGAGCAGTTCCAACCCATGAACCTGTACTGCCGCCCCGGGCTTTTCAAATACCGGTCCAAAGACGGCGTAATCGGCGCCCGCTGCGGCGGCGGCCAGGACTTCGTGCCGGTTGTGACAGGAGACGGCAATAATCGGCTCTCCCGGCCCGTTTGCCTGGTGCCAGACGCCTCTCGCCTCGCGGGCGGAGATATCGCCTGAGCGAAGGTGCACGCCATCGGCGCCGGCGGCTAAAGCAACATCGACGCGAGAATTAATCAGCAGCCGGCTTCGTCCTGCGGGGAACCGAATCTTAGCGGCAGCCTGACGACTCAGGGCCTCGAGTTCTCGCGTCGGAAGATCCTTTTCCCGGAGCTGAACGAAGTCAATGCCGGCGCGCGCCGTTTCGGCGATCTTTTCGAGCAGTTGTTCGCGGCGCCGCGCTTCGTTACCGGGAAACTGGGTCCGATCGCTGATGTAGTAGAGCAGCAAAGGATGAGCGTTAGCTCAGGGATTGGTTTTTGCGATCTCCGGGACAACTTCGCCAACGCGGCGAGGCCGCTCCGGCCCGAGATGATACCTGGTGAGCCCGTCTTTCAGAACTTCGAAGCCTTCCTCGGGAGTGTCGACCATTCTGAATAGTTCCAGATCGGAAGAGGCAATTGCCCCGGCATCGACCATGGTTTGAAGGTTGATCAGGCGGTTCCAGTACTCGCGGCCGTAGATGACGACCAGGATTTTTTTGGCGAGCTTTTGGGTTTGTGCCAGGGTGAGTATCTCAAAAAGCTCGTCGAGCGTGCCAAAGCCCCCGGGGAAGATCACGAGCGCCTTGGCGAGATATGCAAACCAGAACTTGCGCATGAAGAAGTAGTGGAAGTCGAAATTCAGCGACGGGCTGATATAGCGATTCGGGAACTGCTCGAATGGCAAGCGGATATTGAGGCCGATAGTTTTGGCGCCGGCTTCGCGCGCTCCCCGGTTGGCGGCTTCCATGATTCCCGGTCCTCCGCCCGTAGTTACCACAAAACGCCGCCTGCGGGCAGGAATATGCATAGCCCAATCGCTCAGGAGAAATGCCATGCGGCGCGCATCCTCGTAATAACGCGCCATGTGGATGCGGGCCGCGGCCAGCCTCTGGCCGGATTCTTCCGCCGGCCCATGGGGCTGGCCGGCCGCCTCGTTGGCGTCGGCCTGGCTCAGAAAACGCGCCGATCCGAAAAACACCACCGTATCCTGAATTTGCTCGCGGCGGAAGCGGGCCAGCGGCTCCACGTATTCCGCCATCATTCGCAGAATGCGCCCATCCGGGCTGTTTAGGAACTCGGGATTCTCGTAGGCCAGCGGCGCTGGCTTTCCATCGGTATGCATTTCGTCCTTACAGGGCGCTAAGACCTTCCTCCCGGTCGAGCGTAAGCCGGCGCTGATCAGCGGCTGTCGTAATTTGGCGGTTCATGGTAATGAATGGCTTCCCAAAATCCTAACCACAGGTCTAGCATGCCGAGGCCGCTCGAAAGGCCGCGCATAAAGCCGCTGGCTACAAGTGCCCGCAGCCACGGAATACCGAGCACCAATGGGTTATCCGTCCATTTTGCCGTCCACGGCAGGATCACGAGCAGCACGCCCAAGGTTGCACAGACGGTTACAAACAGCAGAGCACGCACCCGCACCAGCCATACATTGGGGTTCAAATGTGTGCTCGGGAGCGCCGTTGCGCGGCGACCGGCCAGGAGGTGGCGGTTCGAATGATTCTCATCCGAGGCGACTGTCTTCGGATCGGCAGTCACGCCACGCTCCTGAGGCGGGCCCGCGACCCGGCCGGCTTGAATGCCATCTGGCTATTTTACGGCCTCAGGGCCTTGATCCGCTCGGCCACGTCACGGTAATCAATGTTGCTGCCGTACACGGCGAGAAAGTTGTTGAGAGCCGCGGAATTGTTGCCCGCTGCTTCAAACGAGGATGCCAGTTCGTAGTGCAGGGCAGTGCGGGTTTCCTGATCAAGGGCTGGGAGTTTGAGCGCCTCTTCGTACCAGCGAATCGCGGCCTCGGGGACACCCTGGTCGAGAAAACATTGCGCCAGCCAGGTGTAGGTTTGCATGATCTGCGGGAACGGATGTCCGCGCTCGCTGGCCTTGCATACCTTCTGGAACTCGGCAATGGCTTCGTCAAGCAATCCCATTTCCCGGAAAGCGACTCCCAGGTTGTAATGAGTTTCGGCGTCCTGTTCGTTGGCCCGTGTGGCATCGCCTTCGAGCTCCTGCTTGAGATCTCCGAACAGGTTCGACAGATCGACACCGGCCGCCGCGGCAGACGGCGCCGGCAAAGGCTGAAGGGCCGCGACCTCTCGGGGCCTTGGCTCGGCTAAGTGAGCGATGACGGTGGCGGGCGCAGAAGGGGCTGCGGCCACGGTGGCTTCTGCCGGTGAGGTGGGCGGCACGAAAAAGTCATCACCCAGCGAATCTTCGAGCTCGGAAACAAATTCATCGAGTGTTCCGGAAGGCATTTCCGGAGCTGCCGAAGGAACGAGCCCTGCACTCGCTGTCACCGGTTCGGTGACGGGCTCAACTGATGCGATCTCGCCGAGGCTCTCGCGCGGTTCTGCCGCTCTGGCAGCAAACCGCGGACTATCAGTCGGCCAGGCCTGCTCACCCGCGGGCTCAAGGGGCGCCTCGCTTTCCTCGACGCTTTCAATCGCCGTGGGGTCTTCGATCAGGATTTCGGCCGGTGGCTGGTGGCGCGCAGCGCGCTTCGCCGATTCGATCTCCGTCCGCAAGACCGCAATTTCTGCGGACTGTACCGAAAGCGCCTCGAGTTTTGCCACTACCTGCTCCGCCTGCTCGGCCATCCCATGAACGAGGTAGAAGCGGGCTTCCTCGATCATTTCCTGCCGCTCGGAGTCCGTGAGCCGAGGCGCATCGGCCTTAGCGCCATGTGCAGGCGTTTCCGCTACCTGCGGCGTTTCTTTCTCGCCAGGCGCAAATTCTCGCGAAACCGATGGTTCGAGCGCTTCCTCCCACTCTGCCGAAAGGTCGATTGCATCCTCCTGGTCGGCGTGCGGGAGAACGGAAAACTCCGGATGAGCAAAGGCCGGACCCTGCGAGGCTTGGGAAGGAGCCGCCGCGTGGAAAAATAATCCGCCGGGAGCAGCTTTAGCAGCCTCAAGCGGAGGTGCTGCCTGCCGGGCGGCAGCAGCCGACTGGCTTACGGCGTCAACTGCAGCGGCAGCCGGCTTAATAGACGGCGCAGGTTTATGAACCGCAGCAGAACTTTGCTCTTTGGCACGCTCTTCATACCGCGCGGCCAGGTCCCCGTAGCGGGTTGCCTCCTCTGCGTATCCGGATTCGTGATAAAGGCTTTCGAGAGTGCGGCAGCAGGTTGCAGTTTCGGCCAGTCTTCCCGCGCGAATGTGCAGGGCCGCAAGTTTCTGGTTCAGGCGCAGGTCCCGCGGTGCTTTGGGCAAGGCGGAAACCAGCGGAGCAAGGGCTTTCGCCGGCATGTTATAGGAAATGTAGAGCTCGGCGTCGGTGAGGGCGGCACGCAGCGCCAAACTAACCTCATCGGCATAGCGCTGCTCGATAAAGGGCGCACTGGCCTCCAGTTCATCGGCCAGCATGGCGCCTTCTTCCGCAGTAATCAGGTGCGGAGCATCGGAACCTCCGAGCTTTTCAACTACCTGCTGGTAGTTGCGCGCATGCATCGCATTCGCCGGCTCAAGCTCGCTCAGCTTCCGGTAGCACTGGCGCGCTTTCTCCAGGTTGCCGGCCTGTACATAGGCATGGGCGAGCAATTCGCATACTTCGGTTACATGCGTGCTCTCACCCGCTTTCTGGAACAATTCGAGCACGATCTCGAGTCCCTGCGGGTCCTCCTGAACGTGGCTGATAATCGGCCGCACCGCCTCGAGCAGCTTGGCCGGATCGCTTCGTAGGAGCTGGTCAGAATAGTGTTCATAGACGTCGAGCGCGTTACGGTATTGCTGGGCTCGAACCAGAGCGTCGGCGTATTCGGCGATGGCGGCTCCGTCGTTATGTACCGCCGCGAGCTTGTCGGCGAGAGCTCCCGCCTCTGAGAACTTTTTTGCCCGCAGGTAAGCCTGGAAGAGAGTCCGCAGGCCTTCGGGGTTGTTGTCGAGATCGGCAACGCTGGCCAGCGATTCGATGGCAGCCAAGGGGTTCCCGGCCTCGAGTGCGACGCGGCCGCGTAACACCGAGACGTAGCTGCTGCCGGGTTCTATCTTCAGCATCCGTTCGAGAAGATCTCCCGCGGCGGCAAGCTGGCCCCTCGCCTTGAGGCTCTCGGCCGCAGCCGTGAGAATCTGCCATGCCTCGGCCTTTTTTCCCAATCGGATGTAAACATCGGCCAGGCGCTTTCGCATCGGCACGTTATCGGGATCCATTTCGAGGGTCTTCTCGAAGATCCTGACCGCCTGTTCGAGCTGTCCTGACTTGAGAAACTCCTCGGCAACGTGCAGGTATTGGGCGCGCGCGTCATTAAAGAGGCCCTGCTGGGTGTAGAGTTCCGCCAGGCGCAGGACGCACTCGGTAGATGGCTTCAGCTTGCTAAGTTTCTTGTATATGGCGATGGCCTTGACGGTGAAACCCTGCGATGCGTAAGCGTTTCCCACGCTCTTGAAGCACTCAGCCGCCTTGGCGCCTTCTCCCAGGCGGGCATAGAGATCGCCGATGGTGTTCAACACGGTCAGATCGTTGGCATCTTTTTTGAGGATCTTTTCGTATTCGGAGATGGCGTGATGGAGCTTTCCCTGCTGCACGCATTTCTCCGCTGCACTGAGAACTTTTTGCTTCTTGAACCCGAAACCAAACGCCATAAATTGCCGGCTCCAGCTCCCCCCGGTTCGGCGGGAGAACGAAAATCACACCGTCCGTGCCACCCGGGCAAGCCTGGGACGGCCATTCGGACAAGGGGAATTGTACGGCCGGGCAGATAAAATCGTATGGTTACTAAGGGTTACCTCGAGGGGTGTACGTCCGGATTGAACTGATATCTAACCGTTTTGAGCGCACCGGGATATGGCAAGGGCGCACCCGTCCGCCGGCTTGGGGGAGCAGCAGATTTCGCTATGTCGGTCTTTAAGCTCGCGCCGCTCCGACTAGCACGAAGATCAGCAGCACAAGCAGCAGAGGCTTTGGCAGGCTCCGCATGATTTTCCATGCAACAAAGCTCATCGACGATCCTCCACGCGGGCGGAGTCACGCTGAATCTGTCGCCCCGGACAAGACGAGCTAGCGCACGACCAGAGGATTGCTTAACGGCGGGATTTTAGGACAAATACCTGTATCCCGCAAGAATTAGTCTGTATTCGACACCGTCCAAGGGTTCAGGGCCAAGCGACCTAGCTCTCATCGGCCAGGAACCCGCCACGAAGAGGCCGATCGGACAACGGCGGGTGCGACATTCGTCAAAATGTGGGCGGCACGACGGCAGCCGATTACGTGCTCCGAAAGGTCGTGCACCAACATGCAGGCGACAGCCTCGATCGTCAGTGTGCGTCGAGCATGGGCAAGCGGGGTTTGCGAAGAAACTCCCGGCAAGGCAGAGGAGTTCTTCCATTTTTCGAAGTTCGCGCGGCCATGAGAGCGCAACGTGGTACGCACCGGATTTTCAATTGCCAGGCTGAGGGTAATCTAGATAAAGCGGCGGGAGCCAGATCCCAGCTTATTCAACTCGGAATTATGCGAACGAGCGTTGCTGATTATTTGCCAGAGTTTCATCGGCTCGGAGGGCGCCCCTTTCTGGGCGAATATCGCGGCTACCGCACCGTTCGCTGGAGCTATTCAAGGCTCGCCGACACCGCTTATCGCTTCGCCCGCGAACTCGACGCCCGGCGGATCGGGAAGGGGGACCGGGTCATGCTCTGGGGAGCGAATTCGGCTGCCTGGGCTGCGACCTTTTTGGGATGCGCCCACCGCGGAGCGGTCGCAGTTCCGGTCGACGACGGCGCCCGTCCGGAGTTCGCTCGCACGGTCATGCAGCAGGTGAATGCCGAACTCCTGGTCTGTTCCCGCGCGCATGCGTTCCCGGGTACGCCCACCATATTCTTCGAGGATCTCGACGAAACTGTTCGTCACCACCCTCCGGCGGCACTCGAGCGGGAAGAGATAGCTTCCGGAGATCCCTTAGAAATCGTCTTCACCTCGGGAACGACTGCGGAGCCAAAAGGCGTGGTGATCACGCACGGGAACGTGCTCGAAAACGTGGCTCCGCTTGAAGAACAGATCCGGCCTTACCTGAAGTATGCGCGGCTAGTCGAGCCGATCCGTTTTCTGAACCTGCTCCCTTTGAGCCACGTGTTCGGCCAATTCCTCAGCTTGTACGTTCCTCCCCTTCTTGGCGGTGCCGTGTTTTTCCAGGATAGTCTGAAGCCCGGGGAGGTGATCAGCACGATTAAGCGGGAGCGCATCTCGGTCTTAGTTGCGGTCCCGCGAATGCTCGCTGCGCTCAAGCAGAAGATTGAACGCGACCTCGAAGATTCCGGGCGGCACGAGCAGTTCACCCGGGCCTACCGGGCCGGCGAAGGCAGGCATTTTCTTCGCCGCTGGTGGATGTTCCGCCCCATCCACTGCCAGTTCGGCTGGAAATTCTGGGCTCTCATATCGGGGGGAGCGGCACTCGAGCGCGACACGGAGGAATTCTGGGCACGGCTTGGCTATGCCGTTATCCAGGGTTACGGCCTCACCGAGACGACATCGCTCGTCAGCGTCAACCATCCCTTTAAAGTAGGAAGGGGTTCGATTGGAAAGGTGCTGGCCGGCCGCGAGGTGAAGCTTTCCGGGGATGGTGAAATTCTGGTCCGCGGGGGAGGCATTGCGGCCGGCTACTGGGGCCAGGGCGAGCTGCGATCCGTCCTCTCGGATCAAGGCTGGTACCACACGGGCGACCTGGGCGAAGTCGACGCCGAGGGCAATCTCTTCTTTAAGGGGCGCAAGAAAGAAATTATCGTCACGGCGGCAGGAATGAATATCTATCCCGACGACCTGGAGACGGTTGTCAAAAAACAGGCGCAGGTGAAAGACTGCGCCGTGGTCCCGCTTGCCGCGGAGGGTAACGCGGAAGCCTGCGCCGTGCTCATACTAAAGGCGGGTTCAGCCGACCCCGCCCGCGTGGTTGACGAAGCCAACCGCCACCTCGCGGAATATCAACGTATCCGTCGCTGGATTGTATGGCCGGACGAGGATTTTCCCCGGACCGCAACCGCCAAGCCTCGCCGGGCCGAGATCGCAGAATTTGCCAGGAAGTTTATGGCCGATGACGGGTGCGAGCCCCTGGTCCGTGCCCGCCCGCTGGCGGAGTTGATCTCCCGCATTGCGAGGCGTCCCGTAGCCGAGTTCGATGAAAATGCGCGACTTGATTCCGATTTGAATCTCAGCTCGCTCGATCGCGTGGAACTCATGAGCGCTCTTGAAGATCGGTACCAGCTGAATTTAAGTGAGAGTCGGTTTTCCTCACTGGCCACCGTCGCAGACCTCGAGAAGATGTTGAAGGCGGGCGCGGCACCGCGCGTCGTCTACCACTATCCGGCCTGGGTGCAGCGGTGGCCGATAACCTGGGTTCGGTTCGCAGTTCACTATGTGCTGCTGCGTCCGGCTGTGTTCCTGCTAGGCTGGCCGCGGATTGAGGGTCGCGAAAATCTTCGCCGCGTCAGGGGACCGGTTTTGGTCGTCTCAAACCATATAGGGGACGTGGATGTCGGCTTTATTCTCAGCGCGCTGCCCGCTCGCCTGCGGCACAAGCTGGCAACCGCAACCGGCGGCGAAGCTCTCGAGGCGCTGCGCACTCCTTCTCGGGACCGGCACCTTGCGAACAGGATCTTTGATCGCGTGCAGTGGATCTTGGGGGTCTCGCTGCTGAATCTCTTTCCCCTGCCACGGGAGGCCGGGTTCCGCGACAGCTTTGCTTTTGCCGGGCAGTCGGTAGACCGTGGCTACAGTATCCTGGTTTTTCCCGAAGGACACCATACGACGGACGGTAAGTTGCGCCCCTTCCGTTCTGGTATTGGATTGCTGGCGAACAACTTAGGGATTCCCGTCGTGGCTATGCGCATAGACGGTCTCTTCGAGCTGAAACTGGCGGGCAAGAAGATGGCCAGGCCGTATCAGGTTACGGTGAGGATGTCGAAACCGATCAGCTTTCCCCCTGCGCTTGATCCCCAGCAGATCGCAACCGAGCTGCGGCAGATTGTCGAACGCCTGTAGGAGTCTTGCAGCGGGAAAGGCGAATTTTTGGAGAGCAACAAACCGCTCAACGACACCTGCGCATCGAAAGCGTCACATTTCCAGTTACGCCAGGAGCGAGACCTATGCTGTTTGTGCGCCGTGAGTGCAAAACGAATTGCTTCGCTTGGGCTGTTGTCGCGCTGTGCCTGATTCCTTCGGGCATGATCGCGGAAACCGCCCACGTGGTTTCACCGTCCGAGCTCTTGAACCAAGCAGCCAGGACTAGCCAACTCCGGCAGCAAAACGTCGAAACAGTTCGCAAGTTTCTCTCGACCGCGACCGCATCCGAGGCGCTTGCTCAGGCCCATCTTGACGCTCAACGGGTGAAGAACGCGGTTGCCCAGCTGGACGATCAGGAACTGGCACAGCTGGCCACGCGTGCCGACCGGGCACAGCGCGACTTTGCAGCCGGATACCTGACCACGCGCGATATAGCCTTGATTATCCTCGGGGTCGCGCTGATCATACTGCTTATCGTTGTGCTCCGATAAGGGCCGATGAGCAGGCTGTTGGCGGCATCAATTCTGTCGATCTGTTGCGCCAGCTCGCCCGCACAGAGCGGCGTGTGGCTCGATGTACCCTTCGTCAAACAGCCGCGGGAAGGCTGTGGGGCGGCCACCGTAGCCATGGTCATCGCTTATTGGCAGAAACAGCAGGGAAGAGAAAACGACCGCGCCGGCGATGTGAATTACATTCAGCAGGCTCTTTATTCGAAGCAAGCACACGGGATTCGAGCATCGCAGTTGCAGGATTACCTTGAGCAGCAGGGATTCGAGACCCATGTCTTCAGTGGTGATGCTGGGCTCCTGGCCCATCACGTGGCACGCGGACGCCCGCTTATTGCCGCCCTGCAGCCGGCGGCCCGTGCCCCCCTGCATTACGTCGTGATTGCCGGAATCGAAAGCGACCACCACACGGTTCTGATTAACGACCCCGCCGGGCGTAAGCTCCTCAAAGTGGGTTTAAGCAATTTCGAATCACAATGGCGAGCTACAGGCCACTGGACGCTTCTGGCCGTCCCCCGACCCGACCGGCATTAGTCGCCCTCCTCAGCTGCGCTCTGCTCATGATCGGCCCCATGGCCTGGGCGCATGCACAATCTGAGCCGGGCAGCCCTGAACCTGAGAAGATTCGCCAGCTTCTCGAACAGCAGCGCTGGCTGGAAATCGTGAACCTGGTCTCCACCCCGGGGCGCTCCCCGGACGCGGATCTCGCATACGGAATCGCGCTTGCCCATCTTCGGCGTTGGACTGAGGCCAAGCGTGCCTTGCGGTCAGGGCTGGCGGTTCGCCCCCGGGATCCGCGCTTCATGGTGGAACTTGCCGGAGTCGCATTCAAGGAAACGAACTATGCCGAGGCTCAGAGCTGGATGTCTCGCGCTCTGGGGCTCGAACCGCGCAACGCCTACGATTTGGAGTTCCTGGCGACGGTTTTCTTTCTCGAGGGAAATCTCGAAGCGGCGCTCAAATACTGGAACCGAATTGCCAAGCCGCAAATCGCCTCTTTTGCCTTTGAACCATCCATGCGTTTGGACTCCATTCTGCTAGATCGCGCCTTCACCTTCTCGCCGGCGAGTACGCTCGAGCTGCCGGATCTGGCCACGAGCGAGGCTCGCATCGAGCAGCTCGATGTTTTTGCCGCATCGCGATTCGACCTTGCAGCGCGGCCCGACGGAACATTCGACCTGCGCTTCGACAACACCGAACGGAATGGCTGCGGGAGCGGAAAATGGGAGTGCCTCTTCCGCGGGCTGGGGCAACTGCCGGCCAAAACCGTCCACTTTGATTACTTCAATATCCGGAGCGCCGCCCTGAATTTCCAGTCTTCCTACCGCTGGGACTCTGAAAAGCGCCGCCTCAAGACCGCCCTCGAGACCCCACTTGGAGGAAAGCCGCAGTGGCACCTGGGCATCGGTGGCGACGTTCGCAACGAGAACTGGGCTCTGCGCAGCTCATTTTCGGGGAGCGTACCGCTTCTCGGAGCTCTGAATATGAAAAGGGAAGCGATAAGCGCACAATTCACGGACGTGATGAGCGGACGCTGGAGCTGGTCGACGGAAACGGAGTTTTCCAGGCGCAGCTACCACAATGTATACGCGGGAACTGTCCTCACGCCGGGTCTTCTGACCTCGGGTTCGCAGCTGAAGCAGGCCTTCAGCCTTAGACGCGCGCTCTTGGAAGTGCCCGAGCGGCGCTTGCGAATCGATTCCTCCACCTCGCTTCAGGCGGCCGGGCTCTGGTCGATTCCCAGTCGCAGTTTTGCTCGCCTTCAGGCTTCTCTCGGACTCACCTGGTTTCCCGGAGCGGCGAGGCACAGGTACGAACTGGGACAACTTTTTCGCGCGGGCAAAACCTTCGGCCAGCCTCCCTTTGACGAGCTCTTCACGTTGGGCGTTCTGGGGGACAGCGAGCTCTCGATGAAGGCGCATATAGCAACCCGGGATGGCAAGAAAGGTGCTTCCCCGCTGGGGCGGAACTACTTCGTTTCGAATTGGGAAGCTACCCGCAACTTTTCGCCCCTGCCGCTACTCGGAATCAAGCTTGGCCCGTTCATTGACACGGGAAAAATCGCCGATCCGATTGCCATGCTCGGCTCCCCCAAATGGCTTTGGGATGTTGGCCTCGAGTGTAAGGTGCAGGTTTTCGGCCTTGGCGTTGCCCTCTCTTACGGTCGGGATCTCCGCAGCGGCCGGAATGCACTGGTTGCCGCCTCCAGATAACTTTTTCATTCACAGCTTGAACATGATATCCACAACTTCCTAGCCGATGGGTACGGGCCATGCTGTATTGCCTACAGCTTCTACCTGATAGAACCCGACCAGGCATCCGACATCGGATGGTCGCAGCGATCTTTTATCCAGGCTCGAGGAGGTGTGCTCATGGAGCGAAGGGAGTTTCTACAGGGCATCAGCGCGGCGACGGTTCTCGGCTCGCTCCCCCTTGCGGGGTACGCGGCGGACGGTTCCACTGAGCAGGGCATACCTTATCGAAGCCTGGGCCGGAGCGGCGAAAAGGTTTCACTCATCGGCTTGGGCGGTGCACATGTCGGCCGCGGATTGAGCGAGAGCGACGCCCTTCAGCTGATCCGCAGCGCCATCGACCGCGGAATCAATTTCATGGACAATTCCTGGGATTACAACAACGGCGACAGCGAAACTCGCATGGGCAAGGCCCTGAAGGATGGCTATCGGCAGAAGGTTTTTCTCATGACCAAGCTGGATGGCCGCACCAAGCAGGAAGCTGCCAGGCAGCTGGACGAGTCATTGCGCCGCCTCGAGACCGATCACCTGGATTTAATTCAGCACCACGAGATCATTCGCTTTGAGGATCCCGACCGCATCTTTGCCGAAGGCGGAGCTCAGGAGGCGGTGCTCGAGGCCAAGAAGGCGGGCAAGGTCCGCTACATTGGATTCACCGGGCACAAGGATCCACGTATCCATCTCTACATGCTGGAGGTCGCCGAACGGCACGGCTTTCACTTCGACACCGTGCAAATGCCTCTGAATGTGATGGACGCCCATTTCCGCAGCTTTGCCCATTTGGTTCTTCCCGAGCTGGTAAAGCGCCAGATAGGTGTTCTGGCCATGAAAACCATGGGTGGAGGCGTAATCCTCAAGAGCGGAGTGGTATCGCCCGAAGAATGCTTGCATTACGCCATGAATTTACCTATCGCGGTCGCGATCACTGGCATATCCAAGATGTCGATTCTCGATCAGGCAGTCCAAGCCGCCAAAAGCTTCAAACCCATGACTGCTGCCGCCGTGAACACTCTGCTCGCGAAAACCAGGAAGGCAGCCGCCGACGGAGCATACGAGCTGTTCAAGACGTCAGAACATTTCGACGCCACGGCCAAGCACCCGGAGTGGCTGGGCGGGGAATCAACGCACGTCGAGCAGATCACAAAAAGTTCCTGAGTTCCAGCATCAGTTCCTCGGTACGACGTCAATACCAACCTCGCTATTGGGGGAGGCATCCTACGTTTCGCCCGCACGGCGGGGAGTTTACCCGAAGGAGCAGAGATTATGGCACGCACTCGAGCAGCAGCCAGGCCACTCACCGACCATGATGAAATTCGCCGCTGGGCGGAGGAACGGAACGCCAGTCCGGCATGCGTCAAAGGAACAGGAGGCGGTCATGACGTGGGCATGATCCGCTTGGACTTCCCCGGATATGGCGGTGAAGAATCTCTCCAAGAAATCGGCTGGGATGATTGGTTCGATAAGTTCGAGGAGCGTAATCTCGCCCTGCTCGTACAGGACGAGACGGCGCAAGGGAAACAAAGCAACTTCAACAAGCTTGTCAGCCGTAATTCCGGCGCTGATCGAGATCGCGGGCGCTCGTCGCGGCGCTCGAAGACGACTAGGACCGCAGCGGCTCGAACCAGCCAGTCGGCAAGCAACGCGGACGAGGAGATCGATGTGGAAGAAGAGTTCGAGATGGAGTTGCTGCCGCGTAGCGGCCGTACGCAAAGCTCTGGCCGCCAACCAGGCCGACAGAAATCTACTCGCAGCTCCCGCACCGCAAGCCGGCCAAAAACAGCGGTTGGACGTGGCAGTTCAAAGCGCGGCCAGAAACGCACCAGCGCGAGTAATGCGCCAAGACCAAGCGTGCGTAGTCGCAGTTCTGTTTCCGGTAAAAAGCCCGCAGGACGGGCCCGAACGGCGCAATCAAGATCCAGCCGGGGGCGAAGCCGCGGCCGCAGGCGTGCCGCCTGACTCAGTGAAAAAAAAAAACGGGCTGACCTAAGACAAGCTTCAGTCAGCCCATAACAGAAAACGAAGGAGCGGCGCCACGGAGCGTGCTGCCGGATTACTTTGCTTCGCCTAGAAGCGGCGAACTGAAAAGTTACTCCGCGCCGGCAAACCGGTCAATTGCGCGAAAGTTGCAGGCCCTACAACTTTCGTTGTAAGTCCCAGGTATTTATTGAGGACTGAAGGAGGCCAACTTGCGTTGGGACTATGCTGGCGGAATAGAGAGCTTCCGGCCGACACGGGCTTATAATCGGCGCGATGCGGCCGATGCCTTCAGTTCTGGACCTTTTTGCGCCCCGGCTGACCGTACCCCGCGATCTTCATGACCTTACCGGCATTGAGCGTGTGCTCGCCTGGGTGCGGGTGGTGCTCGCCCTCAGCTCCTGTCTTCAGATCGAGCTGAACCCGGCTGAAGTCTATCCTTACGCTCTCGCCTACGGCTTTGTTCTGCTCTATTTAGGGCATGCCGTTGCTCTGCTGGTGCTGGTGGAGTTTCGGGAAAGGGCTTCGCCACGATTCTCGCTGCTCTCGCACGTGGCCGACGTTCTCTGGCCGGCAATTATCAGCCTGTTCGGCAGCGGGGCTCCGTTTTTCCTCTATTTCATTTTCGCCCTTCTCGCCGCCGCGCTCCGCTGGGGCATGCGCGAGACCGCTCTCACCACCATTGTCGTTATCACCACCATGGCAGCGGACACGATTGCGCGCAGCAAAACGCCGCTAGCCGCGGTATTCGGGGAGCCTTCACTCAGCAGCTTTGTTATCCGCTCGGCATATTCCGGGATCTTTGCTTTCCTGATCGGATACATCGCCGAGTGGGAAAAACGGCGGGCGGCGGAGGCCTTGAGTATCTCGCGCATTTCGGCCAAGGTGCGCGTCGAAGCCGGCCTGAAAGGCACCGTACAAACGGTCATGCAGGAGTTGGTCGAGCTGTTTGCCGCCCGCGAGCTTCTGGTGGTCACCGAGGAGGCCCAGACGCGGCAGGTAATCCTCTGGCGCGCCGAGGAACTTCCAGAGCGGGAGCATATCGTTTTCACCTGGCGGCAGCTCGACGAGCACGAACAGCGGGAATACCTCCCGGTGGGGGGTGAAGATACTGCGGGCGCGGTCTGGCGGGACCAGAACACCATCAGCTCGCTTACGCTTGACAAAAATGGCCAGCGCACCCACGGGCACGATTCCCAGCTGGACGGCAAATTCGTCGGCGAGCATCCTTTCGCAGTGCTCGTGGCGTGCGTCCTTTCGATTGCCCCGGATGTTTCCGCCCGCGTCATGCTGTTTGATCCGCGTCTCGGAGGACGGGCCGAGACCCAGCTGCGCTTTTTGCAGGATCTGGCAAATTTAGTCGCGCCCTCCGTTTATAACGTCTATCTTCTGCGTCGCCTGCGATCGCGCGCGGCGGCTGTCGAGCGGGCGCGGGTCTCCCGCGAGTTGCACGATGGAGTCGTGCAATCTCTGCATGCCATTGCCTTCCGGCTTTACGCCTTGCGCACCCGGGGCACGATCGCGTCCGGGGAGCGGGAGCAGGAGTTGCTCGAGGTGCAGCAGTTGGTGCAGAACGAGGCCGCCAACGTCCGCCACCTGATCCAGCAGCTGGAGCCACTCGACTTCGACCCCCGGCACCTGGTCGATTTCCTGGCCGGCATGGTTACGCGCTATCGCCAGGACACCGGCATAACTGCGCAGTTCGTTTGCGACGTCTCCCAGGTGAACCTGCCGCCCGCGACATGCCGCGAAATTGCCGGTATCCTGCGCGAGGCGCTGGCCAATGTGCGCCGGCACAGCGGGGCGCAGAACGTGCTGGTACGACTGGGACATCAGCACGGCGGCTGGCTGCTCATCATTGAGGACGACGGCCGCGGCTTTGAGTTCAGCGGGCGCTTCAACCATGCCGAACTCGAAGAGAATCGGCGCGGGCCGCTGATCATCAAGCAGCGCGTGCGCGCCATCGAAGGAGAGCTGACGATTATTTCCAAAGCCGGACACGGTGCCCGCCTGGAGATCAAGGTTCCGGATCTTGCCCGCGCCAATTCGGCCTGAAAACTATGGAAAAGCCACCCATCCGAATCGTTATCGCCGACGACCATGCCATTTTTCGTGACGGCCTGCGCCGCCTGCTCGCAACCGTCGAGGATTTTGTGGTCGTTGGGGAAGCTTCCGACGGGAAGGAAGCCATTGCCCTCGCAACCGAGTTGAAGCCTGACGTACTTCTGCTGGATCTTGCCATGCCGCGCGTTCCCGGCATGGAGGTACTGCGGGAAATGGCGCACCAGGGAATGGCGGTTCGCACGATTCTGCTTACGGCGGCGATTCAGCCATTCGCGGTCACCAGCGCCCTGCAGCTTGGGGCGCGCGGCATCGTGCTCAAGGCCTCGCCCCCCGAAATGCTGCTCAAAGGCATTCGCGCGGTCTGCGAAGGACAGTTCTGGGTGGGGAGCGAAACCGTGCCCCCCTGGGTGCGAAGTGGACAATCTTCACCCGGCAACCTGGGGTTGACCTCGCGGGAGATCGAGATCATCTCTGCCATCAAAGAAGGCAACAGCAATCGGGAAATTGCAAGCAAGCTGGCCATCAGCGAAGAAACCGTCAAGCGGCACCTCAGCAATATCTATAGCAAGCTCGGGATCTCGAGCCGGCTGGAGCTGGCCGTGCTCGCGAGCGAGCAGCATCTGGGTCTCGACTGATCAAGACCGCGACAGTTCGCGGGCCGAGATCAGTTGTTCGGTTACGCGATTTCCATATTCGACCGAACCGCTATGGGCTCAGCATTGTTATCGCCAAGATCACCATGCCATACCCACAAACAAAGCCCACCGCCCTCACACGTGTACATGTAGAGGGCTGCGTATTTCGGGCTTGGATCATGGGCGACTCCCGTCCGGGAATGGTCGGTTGCAGTGTTTGGGCATTGACGAGCTTGGGACTTTTCCGGGCTGACGGCAAGGCACGGGCCGTTTTAGGCCGCAGCCGACCCTTCAAACAGCGGGACAACTTGCTCCTCAACGAATCGTTCGTAAGAGGTCGGGGTAGTGTTCTCGGGCGAGCGGGTTTCGAGCGGCCGCATGTGGCCTGAATTCAGCGCGCCCGCCATTTCAAGAACTAGATCAGCCATATTGAGCGACATGCCCGTCCGAATCAGGGCCGCTCGCAGCTGATCGTCCTCGGCCTGCACGTACGGCAGGCCGGGTTTATCGATTGCGTTGCCGATGATCTGGGTGACCTCTCGCATGGTGAGGTCGCGCTCCCCCAGCAATTCGCGCGTCTGCTTGTGGCGAAAGTTGAGATTCAGCAGAGCGTCCGCAGCTGCCGCGCCCACGTCTTGGGCGGCGATCATCGCAAGCTTGAGATCGGGATCGAGCGCACCAATGGCCATACTGAATTTCTCAATATTACCGACCTGGGGGAAGGTATTTTCCATGAAATAGGCGGCACGCAAATGGAGCACGTTCAGGTCCACAAGCCGGTTAAGGCGCTCTTCAAACTCGTGCAGTCCTGCGACTGGGCCGTTGTTATCAGGCTTGTCCGCCCCTATGCTACTGAGAGTAACTGCGTGGCTAACTCGTGCACTTTGCAGCGCCGAGGCGATAGCCTGGGTCACGCGATTTTGAAAACCTCGAAAATCGGGACTCGAGACATTGGGCGGGATCAGCAGGTAGACAGCCTTAGCCCCGGCGAATGCTCTGGCAAGGGCAAAGGTGTCGGTAAGATCGGCCTGAAATGCTTCCGCCCCATCGGCCACCAAGGCTTTCAAGCGCTCAAGATCGCGGCCAATTACTCGAACCTTTTCGCCTTTTTCGAGCAGATTTCTGGCGACCACATTCCCGGTATTCCCAGTTGCACCAGCGACAACAAACATAGCACCTCCCGGTTATTGTTGATCAATTCTCGTGATCGCGAGCTGAATAACGTGCGAAGCCGCGACCCTATGCAAATGAGGACAGGTTTGCTCCTCAAGAGCCTTCAAGGCAAGCAAACAAACACCATAACATATGCATTCACCGAGCGCGCGCTTTTTAAGAACCGAGGAACCTTAGTGTCCGGCGCTCCCCTGAGTCACTGCCGCACCGGGATCGGAGGACGAAAAGCTAGAGCTCTCAACCCGAGCAGGGCATTGGTCCCTTGCCTGACGGTCATTTCCCTCGCGAACAGCGGCGAGAGCAGCTAAGCCCACGGCGCGTACTTGGCTGCTTTCTTCGTGGTTTTTGCTCCTGCGATGAGCGCCATGAAAGTGCTGATCGGCTGGTTTTAAGCCAATACCGGGAGTGTCCTGCTGGGCCAGTGCATGGACGCAAGCTCAACGGCCGCACTCGTCATCCTGAGGCCTCTCAGGGCGGCATGCTTCACAATAAGCGTCGTTGTAGCAGCTATGATTTTGTGATGAAAAATTGTTTCGTGAAGAGGGTTGGGAAAGACTCACGACACCCCACCGTGAGTGGTTTGCTCTGCAGCCAAGCCTATTGTTGGACACTATTACATTGCGCTGATGCGTGCTCCGGAACGGCGAATGAGGACATTTCGATCATGCGGTGTCTCGGTTGATGCCTTGCCAGGTGTCACGTCTTCTCGGTACCCTTCTAGAAGTTTCAGCGTTACCGCCTTACACTGTGTCCTCAAGTCCGCTCTTCCGGGAGAGCCAACTTGTCTCTGCCGTTCCGCTTCTAAGGTTTGTTCTCCTAACGAAAGGCATAGCGTCAACGACGGTTCCCGATGGCAGCCCACCCCACTTCTCCAAGTGACCGTCGCAGACCGGACCCACAGCTTGAACCCCGCCTGAAAGCGGGGCTGAACAAGCCAATTCCAAGTGGACGATTTCGCTCGATCGGGCTCGGCCTGATTACCGGCGCATCGGATGACGATCCTGCGGCAATCGGAACCTATGCGGCTGTGGGCGCATCGTTCGGCCCATCTCTGCTGTGGACTGTTCCGGTAATTTTCCCGATGATGTACGCGGTCGTGTATCTCTGTTCGAAGGTCGGTCAGGTTGCAGGAGAAGGACTCTTCGCGGTCATCAGGCACCATTACCCACGCTGGCTGTTGTTCTCGATCTTGGCATGCGCCTTGGTTGGGAATGTGATTGAAGCTGGCGCGGATATCGGTGGGATGGCGGCCGCATTCAATTTGCTTGTGCCCGTTCCTATTTGGCTTATGGTTGTGGCAATCAGCATTACGGTCGCGATACTCCAGATCGTGGGCTCGTACACTCTCATCCGCAATATTTTCCGCTGGCTGGCTCTGGTACTCCTGGCGTATGTCGGAGCAGCCTTCCTTGCGAAGCCCCATCTGGCGACGATTCTTAAAGGCACCTTCGTTCCGCACCTCCGGTTTGACAGTCACACACTTTCAATGGTGGTGGCGATCATCGGAACAACGTTGTCCGCGTATCTCTATAGCTGGCAATCGAACGAAGAGGTCGAGGAAGATATTTCCCTGGGACGCCGAAGGCTGACGGATCGTCTGGGGAGCACGCGTGAGGAACTCAGGCATGCGGCCCGCGACATCGCGGCGGGAATGCTGTTTGCCAACCTAGTGAGTTACTTCATCATGCTTTCAACCGCCGCAACCTTGTTCAAGGCGGGCAAGACCGACATAAGCACGGCTGCCCAGGCTGCGCAGGCGTTAGCCCCGATTGCAGGACATGCAGCCGGAATACTGTTCGCGGTCGGTGTTATCAGCGTCGGCTTTATAGCAGTGCCTGTTATGACGACTGGCGCTGCATACGATGTATCTCAGGCTTTCGGATGGAAGCACGGGCTCCATTTTGCTCCTAATAAAGTGAAGAAGTTCAACGCCGCGATTGCT
Source organism: Acidobacteriota bacterium (assembly GCA_019241535.1). GTDB lineage: Bacteria > Acidobacteriota > Terriglobia > Terriglobales > Acidobacteriaceae > Gp1-AA145. The sequence goes on from JAFAWX010000262.1 coordinate 23,665, forward strand.
GTGTTTACCGGCCTGGCAATGTGTCTGAACTTTATCGGTGTAAATCCGATGAAGGCTCTCGTGTGGGCCTCAATCGTCCAGGGCATTTCGACTCCCCTCCTGATGTTCCTGATCATGCTCATCACAACCAATCGGAAGATCATGGGTAGATGGGTGAACACGAGGCCGTTAAACGTGCTCGGCTGGGTCACCACAGCGGCAATATTCAGTGCAAGTGCGGGGTTATTTATAACCTGGCTGAGATGACCATCACCACGCTCGCTTAATCTACTCTTGTCAGCCCTGGCCTGTGAGAAAGTGACTAACCACCAGCTTACTGACCGTCGTGCCCTGCGGCAGGAAGGGGCGCCTTCCGGGCCGTGTGCGCTACGGCCCCAAGTAAACGTACTTTTGGTCTCAAGCCTTGCCAGCCACATTCGCTCCGAGCTCGGGAACCGTCATTCACCGGTGCTCACCAGGAGGTGCAGAGGGTTCAGGTTTGAGTGTCTGCTCAAAATGATCTTCAATCATATGGAAAAGATGGATGCGGTATTCGGGACCTTCGATGCTGTGGGTCTTATTGGGATAAACCATGAAGGCAAACTGTTTGCCCGCGCGGATCAGTGCGTTGACCATCTGAATGCTGTTTTGCAGGTGAACATTGTCGTCTTCGGTGCCGTGTGCGAGCAACAAGGCGCCCTTGAGCTTGTCCGCGGATTTGATAATCGGTTCAGCATAAACGCCGGGGTTGTCTGAAGGCAGGCCCTGATAACGTTCGGTGTAAATGGAATCGTAATCATGCCAATCGCTGACGGGAGCGACCGACACCCCAGCCCTGAACCGATCGCTGTGGGTGAGAGCATAGAGTGTCATTGAGCCGCCGTTGGACCAGCCCCAGATGCCCACGCGATTACGATCGAGTTGAGGATATTGGGCAAACAACTGATCAAGCGCGGTGACCTGATCGCGCAACTCGATTTCGCCAAATTCATGCCGGATGGCAGCCGCAAATTTCTTGCCGCGATTCGGAGTGCCGCGATTATCGACGGAAAACACGGCGAACCCGGCGCGCGCTAAAATCTGCGAGAATAAGCCGCTCGCGCCAGCCCATTGCGACCACTCATCGACCACTACCTGCGCCGCGGGGCCGCCATAAATATTCACGACCACCGGGATCTCTGTAGCGGTCGAATCTGGCGGAAGCAGGAGCTGACCGTAGAGAGTGGTGCCGTCATCGGCCTTGAACTGCAGATACTTCGAGGGCTCGAGCCCGAGCGTCCCTACGCCTCTCAACTCAGCGAAAACGTGACAGTTTGCGGCATGGTCGCAGACGCTGAAGCGATTTGGCATGCGAGCGGTCGAGTAGTCGTCGATATAGGCACTGCCGTTCTCGGCAAACGTCGGATCATGAAAGCCGTCTTCTTTGGAAATGCGCACCAGGCCTGAGCCGTCGAGCTTCACGGAATAGATCTGTTGCTGGCGAGGGTCGTCTTTATTACAGTTGAAGTAAACTAGGCCGTTCTTTTCATCCACATTCTGTATGCTCAGAACTTCGAAATCTCCGCTGGTGAGTTGGTGTTCGAGCTTGACATCCGCGCCCAGAGGGGAGTTTTTGTCGTAACTATAAAGATAGATATGCGTATGGCCGTCGCGCCAGCTGGTCCAAAGAAACTGTCCCTTCGACCGTAAAACTGTAAAATCGTCATTTACCTGCACCCATGTATCCGGCTCGGATTCGGTCAAGACTTTGCGTGATCTGCGGGAGCCTGCGTCGATAAGATAGAGCGCCATCTCATTCTGTCGACGGTTCAGCACCTCCGCCCACAAGGTGGATGCATCGATCCATCCAAAACGAGGGATGTAGATATCCCTCTCGTCGGTCAGGGAGATCCATTGCACCCTGCCCCCACTGCTGGTTACGATCCCGATGCGCACGACGGGGTTCGGGTCTCCAGCCTTCGGATACTTCTCGAGATCGACCGAAGGATGGGTAGGCATCCAATCGGTGATGGGATACGTGGGCACATGGGTTTCATCCATCTGCAGAAACGCGATCCGCCGGTTGTCGGGAGACCAGAAATAGTTGCTGCGAACTGATAATTCTTCCGCGTAAACCCAGTCCACCTCTCCATTGAGAATGTTGGAATCGGCTTGCACATGCTCTGGGGAGGCGCGGCCTTTAGTGATCTGGCTGGGGAGACGATCGGCCAGATTCTGGACGTGCAAGTTGTGTGCGCGCACGTACGCGAGGCGTTTGCCATCGGAAGAGAACTTGGGATCCTGCGTCGGGTCCGGGGAGGGGCTGATTTGAACAGTGGTTCGGCTGGTCAGATCGTAAAGCCAGAGTTGGCCGTGAGGGATGAACAGCAAGTGTTTGGAATCTGGTGCCCAATAATAAGGGGCCACATGGTAGCGAGTGATCTGGTCTTTTTTCCGGTCGTCCTTAATGGATTCGATCGGGGGCGCAAGCTTAGCAAGTTTGTCATCATCCACCAGGACCTTCTTTTCGCCGGTACGCGCGTCTACAGACCACAGCTGCGCGTGCGCGCCGGAATCATCGCGTTGAATGAATGTCACAGATTTCTGATCGGGTGCCCAGCGCAGCGCTTCCGGAGCCCGCCCGGTGAGACCACCGGGCGAAAAGATGGACTCAATGGTGAGCCGTTTCTGCAGCGCCGGGTTTTGCGACTGTAGAAATTGAATGCCGAACAAAGAAATGATCAATGGCCAACAGCGTCGCATCTTCTCCTCGAACCGTAAGTGAAAAAGTGTACATCGGCCTCGTAGGCATGGGGTAGCAGTTCTGATGCCGCCGTATGGGGTGGCAGCCATCAACGTAAAGCGCGGGGAGGACGGGCTTTCACTTCGGAATTGCGCCTGGACGATCTTGTCCAAAACCGACATTGGCTCCACGGCGAGTACGCCGGCATTCCTATTGCTTGAAAATGTGGCGCGCAAGTAGGTTCATCAGCGCGTATCAGAGTTTTCCCGCAGGAGGAACCCGCGCCGGGATGTGCACAAGCTATTGCGATTTTTTACCAGTTACGAGCCTATCGCTTGTAATCTCAATACTGTCGTCACTTAGAAGGATGTCCAGAATTGAGGCGGCCTATGATGAATCTTCATCCGTCACGGGCATATTTTCCAGAAATATTTTTGTGCCATAGTTTGTGCCAACCCGCTGCTTTGGCAGTAGTGGCAAGGCTTTCCATCGCCTTCCACTTCGCTTCCATTCGTAGGCGGCTGCAGCATTCCAACATGAGTTTCCTGAGGAGCTATTCTTTGTATAACTAAGCACTATGAATTTTGCCGGGACCTATGTTCCCCTTTTTCTCATAATGTTTTGGCACACCACGTAGCCGGAGACCTATTTCTCTGTATTCCGACGTGGCATCTCTCCCAAGGCTTCATTCGCTTCCTTTCGCCATAGACATCCATGTCGCATTCATGCGCCGAGCGGTTCTCAGCCAGTTTTGAGCTAACTAAAAGTACCCTTTGAATCGCCACTTGGTTAATCGACTACAACTTCTAGGCCATTACGTTAGCTCATCGATCCAGCTACACTCTGTAGCTATCATCCTGCTCCTTGCGAGTAGGGGTTGAGGTAATATTTTGTGACTTCGCTTCTGAGAATGCTCCAGCTGTTGCTGCTATCAGTCTTTCTGCTAGAAACGCTTGCCGCTGCGGAAGACTGGCCTAAATATCGCCACGACCTTCAGAACACCGGCGCGAGCGGTGAGAGCACAATCACGACCTCAAACGTTACCTCGCTGAGCCTCAAATGGGAATTTAAGGCAGCCGCCTCCATAACCGGTGAACCTGCAGTTGCTACGGTTAACGGAACCCATATCGTTTTTTTCGGGGACTGGAGCGGAAACTTTTATGCGCTCAACGCCGTGACCGGTCAGAAGATCTGGTCTTTTCAGATCGATAAAATCAGTGGTTGTACTCAGATTGCCCAATATTCCTGCAAAACGATCGCGTCTTCGGCGAGCGTGGTCAATGGCATCGTGTATTTTGGCGCGCACAACGCTTTCGTATACGCCCTCAATGCAGCCAATGGTGCGCTGGTCTGGAAGAATCAGGTGGCCAATGCAAACCAGAATTATGCCGTTTGGACGTCTCCTGCCGTTTACAACGGTTTGGTTTATGTGGGGCTTGCCAATGCAGGCGACGATGCTCCTTGTAATGTAGGCCAGGTCATGGCTCTGAATGCCTCGACCGGCGCACGCGTTTGGTCTTTTCAGACCATCGATCAAAGCAGCTGCTCCACCGGCATCTGTACAGGCGGAGGTGTCTGGGCATCCCCAGCGCTTGATACTACGACCAAGATCCTCTATGTGGGCACCGGGAATCCTGGTGTGAGTTGCAGGCCCGGCACTGCGAATGCCACCCGGTATCCGGATAGCATCCTCGCGCTGAATATGAGCTCCGGCACGTTACTAAACTACTATCAGGCTATCGCCAATGATACGGGCGACCGCGACTTCGGTTCTTCTCCGGTGCTGTGGCAAAGCCACTACGATGACTACTGCAAAGGAACGCATTACACACGATCATGGGTCGCGGAAGCCAATAAGAATAGCTACATTTACGTGCTCCAGACGACGGCGTCCGGGATCAGTTCAAATAAATCCTCGGTCGCATTCGGCTCGGATGGCTTTGTCCCCTCAATGGCACTAAACCATGTAGCGACCACCACACAGTGCAATGCACAAGGACAGCAAATTGTACAAACTCGCGGTGTGATGTATGCTGCCTCCGGCCAAGGCTCGGTGGGGGGGCATATGTACAACCCCACACAACAATCATGGTCCCTGCCGACTATAGCGGATACCTGGGCAGTGTCCGTTTCTTATCCGACCCCAATCTTCTCCGCTCCAAGCCGGATTACGGGGGTGATTTTTGTGGGCAGTCACGATCACACCTTTTACGCCTATGACGCAAGTACGGGAGCTCAACTCTGGTCGTACACAGCAGCAGCGCCGGTCGACGGGAGTGCGGCAATTTCCAATGGGCGCGTGTATGTCGGCGCGACTGATTACTATCTGCGCTGCTTTTCAATAAACGGCCAGTGAGTTTTTCGGGGGAGAGTTTTC
>JAFAWX010000063.1 GCA_019241535.1 Acidobacteriota bacterium
ATTGAGAAGCTCCGGCCCGATCTTCCGGTAATTTTGCTCCTCTCTGATTCCAAACGAGCGCCAGGGGCCGAGAAGGCGCTTTCCTTGGCGAGGCGTGAGAACGTGCGTAAACCGGTCTCCGAACAAGAACTCGAACGCCTGATTGAACATCACCTGGCGCCCCGTACTTTACACAGCCACCAGGACACCTCGAATCCTGACATCGAGCATATTGGCGACGAGGTGTATTTTGTTGCCGCCAGTCCGGCCATGCGCAAAATCCGCGCCCAGGCTGAACTCTTGGCCAAAGTCGACGTTCCCATTTTGATTACGGGAGAGAACGCCAGCGGCAAAAAGGTGCTCGCTCAGTTGATTCATAAGCTGTCGGCCCGATCGCCGCACCGTTTTGCGCGCCTGAATTGTGCCGCATTGTCCGCGGATGTGCTCGAGAATGAGCTGTTCGGACCTTCCGGAACCGGTTCCCCTGGAACGAGCGCGCCGGGAGGCGCGGGCAGTCTGGAGCTCTGTCACAAAGGCACCATTGTTCTTGACGATTTCACCGAGATGCCGGCCCGCCTCCAGGCCAAACTCCTGGGCGTGCTGCAGGAAAAACACCTTTTCAGGCTTGAGGGCGGGAAAGGGTTGAATGTGGATGTACGGATTCTGGCGACAACGAACGTTGACCTGGAAAAAGCGGTGACGGAAAAAAAACTCAGGCAAGATCTTTACTACCGCCTGAATGCCTTCACCATCGGGATGCCTCCGCTGCGGGAGCGCACGGAGGAACTTCCGGTTCTCCTGGATCATTGCATGGTTCGCATGGCCCAGCGCTACGGCTTGCCTGCTAGGGATTTCTCTCCCGCCTTGCTGGCCGTTTGTCAGAATTATTCATGGCCGGGAAATCTGCGCGAACTCGAAAATTTTGTTAAGAGGTATCTGGTGATGGGCGACGAGTCGCTGGCATTGCCGCTCGGAAAGACATGCACGTTACCAGAAGTCGCACAAGCACCTTCTCCCCAGACCCTAAAACCGGCAAGTAGTGAGAGCAGCACAGATATGGACGGTCTGAAGACGCTTGTGCGCAGCATAAAGGGCCAGACCGAAAAAGACGCGATTTCAAACACCCTACAGAAGACCGGTTGGAATCGTAAGCAAGCGGCGCAGCTGCTCAGAATTAGCTACCGGAGCTTGCTGTACAAGATTGACCAATATCAGCTTACAAAACCGGAGCATTGGCACGGCGCGCGCACAGGCAATGGTAAGCGCAATGGTCCAGCCGAGCGTACGCTGCCCATGGATCGCCAGAATATTCGGATACATTGACCTACCCGGAGCCGGTCAGGGACGATTTTGACGGCCCTTCAGGGCCGGCAGATCACGCGAAACTGAAGCATTTGGGAACTACGGTGTTATAACGTTTTCAAGAGCGCAGAAGGTAAGCGAATGGCTGATGAAGTCGAGCAGGTAAAGTCGGAAGATTTCGATTTGCGGCACTACGTCGGGATAGTGCGCCGTCGTCACCTGTTTTTTTTGGTTCCGCTGCTGGTGGGGTGGTTGATCGTGTGGGGTCTAAGCTGGGTACTCCCCCCTCGTTACCGGTCAAGCACGTTGATTCTGGTAGAGCAGCCCACGATGCCCAAAGATTACGTGATGCCCAATGTTAACGATGATCTGCAGGAACGCTTACAGAGTATTACGCAGCAGATTCTCAGCCGCACTCGTCTTCTCCGCGTCATTGAGCAGCTCCATCTTTACGGCGAGGCTGGCGAGAAATCGCCCGACGCCAAAGTTGAGACAATGCGCAAGCAAATCGAAATCGAGCTTGTCCGCGATGGATCCAACCACATCAGCGCTTTCAACCTTTCCTATTCGTCCCGTGATCCGAAGATCGCCCAGCAGGTCACCAATGCGCTGACCAACATGTTCATAAACGAAAATCTGGAGGTGCGGCAGAAACAGTCGGAAGGTACTACCACTTTTCTCGAAAAGCAGCTTGACGCCGCCCGCGTTACCTTGGCCGAGCAGGAGCAAAAAGTCCGGCTATTCAAGGCGCAACATGTCGGAGAAATGCCCGGACAGCTGGCTACCAATCTTCAGATTCTGAGCGGACTGCAGGCACAACTGCAAAACGAAGAGGATTCGCTGAACGGGGCAAAGCAGCAGCATGTTTACCTGCAGAGCCTCGCCGACCAGTACCGCGCTATGCAAGGAAGGACGAACCCGGACGGTACCATGGCTGCGGGATTACCGGCCATTGACAAGGAGCTTGACAAGCTGCAGGCGCAGCTTGCTGATCTCAATACCCGTTATACCGACGGGCATCCCGACGTGATCAAGCTTAAGGAGAAGATCGCGAGAACCGAAAAAATGCGCGATGACGTTTTGGCCAGCATGAAAAGCAAGGGGCAGTCCGCGAAGGCGGCCAGCGACAGCGCTCCCGCCGAGGGTGCGGACCCCTCACAGACGTCACTGCTGGTTCAGGTGCAGAGCCAGCTACGGGCTAACCAGATTGAAACCGCGAATCGCGAGCACTCGATTGCCGCGTTGAAGGCCAAAATTGAAGATTACCAGGCTCGGCTGAATCAGGAACCGGTTCGCGAACAGCAGCTGGCCGATTTAACCCGCGGCTACGACCAGTCAAAGGCCAGCTACGACGATCTGTTAAAGAAGAAGAACGAATCGGCGATGGCAACCAGCATGGAGCTGCTGCAACAGGGGGAACGCTTCCGTATTCTCGACCCGCCAAGCTTTCCTCAAAGGCCGGTGTACCCCAATCGGCTGAAGTTCTGTGGCATGGGGCTCGGCGTGGGCTTGGCGCTTGGCGTACTCGTCGCGGCAGCATTCGAGGTGTTGGACGACCGCTTGCACGACGAAAAAGAGTTAAAGAATGAGTTGAAAAAATTGCTGCCCGTCGAAGTGGTGGCTGAAATTCCTGCTATTGTGAATGACTCCGATGTCGAAAACGCCAGGCGAAGAAATTGGCTGGGGTGGGCGACAGCGGGCGTGGTGTTCAGTACGATATTGATTGGCTCGGCCGTCAGTTATTTTTATCGTTAGCCAACTGCAGTAAGAACTCCTGCAATGTACAGAGGCTTCTACAATCTTAAGCGTAACCCTTTCGAGATAACTCCCGATCCCTCGTTCCTCTTTGCCACCAGGAAACACAATGAAGCCCTGGCGGCTCTTTACTATGGCGTTCAGCGGCGCAAAGGCTTCGTGGTCCTTACTGGCGAGGTCGGCACCGGCAAGACCCTGCTGATCCGCTGCCTGCTTAAGCTGCTCAACCACAGCAATGTGGATTACGCTTATGTATTCAGTTCCCGCCTGGTTCCAACCGAGTTCCTGCAGTTCATTGCCGGGGACTTCGGGCTTGCGACCTCGGGTAAGAACAAGAGCGAGCTCTTGCTGGACCTTAGTAGCTTTGTCATCTCACGCCATGAAAAGAAACTGACGACCGTGCTGGTGGTGGACGAAGCCCACCACTTGTCCGCAGACGTGCTGGAAGAGATCCGACTTCTGACGAACCTTGAAACTGCGCATGACAAGCTGTTGCAGATTTTGCTCGTGGGCCAGCCCGAGCTGGATGAGAAGCTGGATTCCAACGAATTGCGCCAGCTGAAGCAACGCATCGTCCTCCGCTCGCAATTGAGCCCTCTAGATCTGAACGACACGACTGGCTACATTTGTCGTCGTCTGCAGCTCGCAGGCGGCAGGCATCCCGACGTGTTGTTCCCGAAAGATACTGTTTCCGAGATACATCGTTATTCTCGCGGTATCCCGCGACTGATCAACACTCTTTGTGAGAACGCGTTGATCCATGGATATGCAAAGCAGCTGCAAACCATCACTCCCGACATCATTCAGGAGATCGCTCAGGAACTGCGTCTGAAGGCGGTTCGGCCAGCAGCTCCCGGGGATGGGGCAAATGGGGGGGCCCTGCCGGGCGTTGAAGAGGCGGCACGAACACTGCTCGAACTGCATACCCGCTTGCGTGGGGGGGCAGTGGCGAGAGACTCGCGTGGGAGAGGCCAGAGAGGGACATGAGCCGTTTATTTGACGCTTTACAGAGGTCCGCAACGGAGCAGTCAGGAATAGAGACCCCGGATATGATGAGCCTCATTTCCAGCCTGCAACTCCCATCCGAGCAGGATGAGCAGACCGACCCGACACCCGAGCCGAAGTCCGAGTTAGGCCAGCTCGTTGCTGATGGTGTGCAAGAAGCTTCAGATCTTGAAGATCAAACCACAGCCGATAGACCGCTGAACTTCCCCACGGTCGACGTCCTGGTGACACCGCCCAGTCGTCTCGTATTCTTGACCGAACCGGACAGTTTGGCAGCCGAAAAGTTCCGTTTCCTGGGTGTTCGTCTCAGACACCTGAGGCAGAACCGACCGCTGAAGAAAGTACTGATTACAAGTACCATCCCTGAGGAAGGCAAGAGCCTAGTCTCTGCTAATCTTGCAGGTGTATTGGCCCGCAGGAAACAGAAGGTATTACTTGTCGAAGGCGATCTGCGACGCCCGTCTCTCGCGCAACAATTCGGTTTGAGAGGACTAAGAGGTCTTGGCGAATGGCTGCAGAGCGGACAGCAAAAGGCCTTGAATATTTTCTACCTGCGCAGGCCCAATTTCTGGCTCATGCCGGCCGGTCATCCCCTAGAGAACCCGCTCGAACTCATGCAGTCGGGTCGCCTGGTAGAGTGCATGCGACAAGTTGAGCCTTTATTTGACTGGATTATTGTTGATTCACCGCCCTTGCTGCCCCTGGCCGATACCAGTGTATGGGAGCGACTGACGGACGGTACCCTGCTGGTGGCGCGTGAAGGGAAAACAGAAAAAGCCGCGCTGCAAGAGGGTGTCGCTCTGCTCAAACAATCTGACCTGCTCGGCATCGTGTTAAATGGCTGCACGAATCTGAACCGTAGTTATTACCGTTACTACTCAACACCTGCAACATAGCCCTTACAAGGACCAAGAGCACGCAACGCCTCCGCAGCACCCTGGGGCGAGCCGCCGACCTGAGCTCAGATTGGTTTTCCATCACCAGCAAGCGCCCCTGTAGACGCAAGTCGTAGCCAGCCTGCGCTGGCTGACAGCCATAACTAAAAATACTGAACTTTCGGGAGTTCACGATAAAACCGGAGAAATCATTCGTGAAAGTGGTGACCATAGGCAGAAGTGTACGTAAAGGCGTCTTTGCACGTCGTCCAGTACTGATTACAAACGACAAAATACTCGATCAGGAGACATTTCAAAAGGAACTCGCTGTCGAACGGAAGCGAACGGAGCGGTCGCGGAAAGCTTTCTTGCTCATGCTCGTCGATCTAGGATCTGAGCTGAGGCAGGTATGTCACGGCAGCACTCTTCAGGATGCCCTTTCCGCGCTTGTGCGAACCATGAGAGAAACCGACGTGGCCGGATGGTACGGTAGCGATTCGACGCTGGCGGTCATTTTTACTGAGCTCGGAGCGGAACAGACTGCAGATTCGGTGATGAATGCAATTTATTTGAGAGTGGGTTCGACCCTCAAAAATCATTTAACACTAGAGCAGTTTAACGGTATATCGATTTCATTCCATATGTTTCCGGAACATAGCGAGCCCAAAGCTCCCCCTGGCCCGCGCAACCCGGTTCTCTATCCTGACTTGATAGCGCAACAAGAGGTTCTCAAGTTTTTTGGGATCACAAAGCGTTTGATGGACATTCTGGGAAGTCTCGTTCTTCTAGCCCTCAGTAGCCCGCTGTTCTTTCTTGTTGCGCTGGCAATCAAGATGGCATCAAAGGGACCAGTATTTTATCGCCAACAAAGAGTCGGCCAATACGGAGTTCCCTTTGCAATGCTCAAATTTCGTTCGATGCGGGTGAACAGCGATGCCACCACCCATAAGGAGTATGTTCGCAAATTCATAGCTGGCGTCGCGGAAAAATGCCCCGGAGATACTCCAGACCAGAGTGTTTACAAGCTGACGCGGGATCCTAGAATCACAGCGTTGGGCGCTTTCCTGCGTAAGACCAGTCTGGATGAACTACCGCAACTTATTAACGTGCTGCGCGGGGAAATGTCTCTGGTTGGACCGCGACCTCCAATCGATTACGAAGTCGAGAGATATGAATTGTGGCATCGTCGCAGGCTTCTGGAGGTTAAGCCAGGGATTACAGGGCTCTG
>JAFAWX010000249.1 GCA_019241535.1 Acidobacteriota bacterium
CGGGTCGCGCAGCAGATCGGTGAGACCGGGGATCTCGACCATCAAATCGACATCCGTCGCAACGACGAGATCGGACAACTGGGACGCACCTTTGGCGGGATGGTGACCTATTTGAAGGAGATGGCCGCGGTTTCCGAAGCGATTGCCGGAGGCGACCTGGCAGTAGATGTGAAGCCGCGCTCGAAAAACGACACCCTGGGCAACGCCTTTGCCCGGATGACCGACGGTCTACGGGGCCTGGTCGGCAACGTACGCGACGCCGCCTCGCAGGTGGCTAGCGGTGCCATGCAGGTGGCAGGAGCATCGGATGAATCGGCCAAGATCAGCCTGCAAAGTTCCTCCGCCATTGACGAAGTTACCAGCACCATGCACGAGATGAGCGTGAACGTTCAGAATATGGTCAAGAGCACGCAGGTGCAGGCGGCCAGTGTCAGCGAGACCTCGGCTTCGATCGAGCAGATGGTGGCCTCCATTCAGCGCGTCGCCGATACCGCCAAGCTGCTTCTGGACATCTCCAACCGCTCGCGGGAGGAGGTGCACAGCGGCATCGCCACCATGGAGAAGGCGACCGATGGCCTAAACAAGATCAATAACACCATAGGGGCTTCCGGACTGATCATCGGGGCGCTCGGCCAGCGCGCCGACGATATCGGCAAGATCATCGAGGTGATCGACGATCTGGCGGAACAGACCAACCTGCTGGCTCTGAACGCCGCCATTGAAGCTGCGCGCGCCGGGGAACACGGCCTGGGATTTGCAGTGGTGGCCGATGAGGTTCGCAAGCTGGCGGAAAAGTCGGCACAGTCGACTAAGGAAATTTCCGAACTGATCGAAAGCATTCAAAAGGAGGCGCGCAAGGCGGTCGAGAACATGGACCAGAGCACCTCGATTGTCAACCAGGGGCTCGGCCTCGGTCAGGAGCTCAATAACGCTCTGCGAAAGATTTCAAGCGTGGTCAGCGAGGTCTACAAGCTGGCGCAAGAAATCGGCGCGGCCACCAATGAACAGTCGCACGGGTCTACGCAGATCGCCCGGGCCACCTCCCGCTTGAATGAAATCACCCACGAGATCAACTCCGCGGTCGAGGAGCAGGCGTCGGGGGCGCATGCGGTGGTCAAAGCCATGGAGCGAATGAGAGAACTGGTACAGCAGACGACCTCGGGTTCAACCGAGCTGGCCGCATCCTCCGAGCAGATGTCCAAGATGTCAGGCGACCTGCTCGAGTCGATGAACCGCTTTGCCGTGGAGCAGGAGGACAGGCCTCGCCCCGCTGAGAGCCGGCGCAAGGCAGCGCGGGCCGTGGCCGGGTCACGGTCATGACGACGGGAACGGCGCCCGCCCGCGAATTGCATATTGTCGGCTTCCAGGTGGGCCGTGAAACCTATGGTGTACCCATTACGTCGCTGCATGAAATCGTGCGTGTGCCGGAGATCACGGCCGTTCCCGACGCCCCCGACTACATGGAAGGGGTTATGAATCTGCGGGGAAAAATCGTCTCCGTGATCGACCTGCGCAAGCGCCTGGGAGAGAGAAGAGTCCGCGGCTCGCGCCGCAACCGCATTCTGGTGGTCGAACACGGCGGACGGCTCTCGGGACTGATTGTCGACTCCGCCTCAGAAGTGCTGAAGATCCCGGCAGCGGACGTCGAGCCCTCTCCGACATCACTCGACCCGCGGGGAACCGAGTGCGTAAGCGGCTTGGGCAAGTACCAAGGGCGTTTGATCATTCTGCTGGATATGAGAAAGCTGCTTGACCTCGGGCCGGGGCGGAAGGGTGGGCGCGAGGTGCCGGCGGCAGACTGCGAGGCGCCCGGCGCAAGCTAGGCAGGCAAAGGAAACTTATGAGTTCTCCCGTCCTCGGCATTCATCTCAGCGACACCGAAATGCGGCTGCTGCAGACGCTCGTCTACCAGGAGTGCGGGATGTATTTCGATGCCCGGAGGGCACACTTCCTGCGCGACCGGGTGCAGAGGCGCCTGCGGGAGCGTCGCATGGAATCCTTCTATGGCTACTACCAGTTGCTGATCAGCGCCCAGGGCAGGCAGGAACTGCTGCTTCTGCTCGAAAACCTGACGGTGAATGAGACCAGCTTCTTTCGCAACAAGCCCCAGCTGGAGCTCTTTCACAAGCACATCTTGCACGACCTCATTTCCGCGAAACAGAACCGGGGAGAGTGGCAGATCCGCATCTGGAGCGCCGGCTGTTCCACCGGACAGGAGCCATACACGATTGCCATGCTGGTGGCCGACGCGCTCGTCTACCAGCAGCTGCGCCGGCCAAGCTCGGGCGAGACTTCGTGGCCGAAGCCTCTGATTCCCTCGCCATGGCGGGTTGAGATTCCGGCCAGCGACATCAGTTACTCGGTGCTGCGCGCCGCCCAGGAAGGCATTTACAACCAGCAGCATATGGCCTCAGTCGACTACAACTACCGCCTCCGCTATTTCGACCGGGTCGGCGAGCGCTATGCAGTCAAGAAAGCCATCAAGGAAATCGTGCACTTCGATTTTCACAATCTCAAAACCGAGTTCCTGCCACGCGCCAATGACGTCATTTTTTGCCGCAACGTAATGATGTATTTCGACGAAGCGGAGCAGCGCCGGCTGCTTGAAAAGTTCTACCGCTGCTTGGCTCCTGGGGGCTACCTGCTGGTCGGCCATGCCGAGAGTCTGCTCGGCCTCACGGACAAATTTGCCATGATCTTCCGCAACAGCGGCACCGCCTACCGCCGGATCGAGGAGGCAGGGTGAGCCAATTCTCCGACGATCCCGCCGCTGAGCTGCGCGACCTGTTCTTTGAGACCGCCGGGGAACTTCTCCAGGCTCTCAACGAGGACGCGCTCAAGCTGGAGAAAGCGCCGGCTGACGAGGACGTTATCCGCAGCATGCGGCGCACCGTACACACGCTCAAAGGGGATGCCGCCGCCGCAGGCTTTCAGCAGTTGAGCGAGCTGGCCCATGTGCTTGAGGATGCCCTGGCGATCGAGGCGCGAGCGGAAAACCCGTCCCTGGCCGAGCTCGGCTTCGTTGCCGCCGACACTTTTGCCTCCATGTTGGCCGCCTACCGCGCCGAGACTGCCCTGCCGGACACTTCCGCGGTCAGACGTCTCGTCCAAGATCTCGCTTCCCAACCGCAACCCGGTAGTGTGCCGACGGCGAAAAGCATCTCCAGTGGTGGACAGGCAAAATGGACGGAATACGAAAAGCTCTCGGCCGAGACCGCCGCCAGCCAAGGCAAGAAGATCCTTCACGTAGTCGCCCAGCTCGATCCGCTCTGTGCCATGCCCATAGCCGCCCGCCAGCTGCTGGTAAATGCTCTCAGCGGGCTGGCCGAAATTCTAGCTGCAAGACCCGAGCCCGGCTCGGCCGTGCAGGGTCAGGCGATCGAGCTGCTTGTAGCCACCTCCGAGCCAGAGAGCGCGATTGCCGCGAAATGCCGGATTCCTACCGTGATCACAACCGTTGAATGTTTCGAGCCGGCACGAGGGAACGCGCCAATCATGGCTCCAGCGGACGGCCAAGCCGCGGCCACGGCACGCCCCGGACCTCGATCGACAGCGGCGGCAATCGGCGCGGCCAGCCCCGTCCGCCGGGCGGCGGGCGGCGAGACCATCCTGCGCGTCGACGCCGAGCGCATTGACAACGTGCTCAACCTGATCGGCGAAATGATCATCGGCAAGTCCATGCTGCAGCAGGCGCTCGAAGAGTACACCAGCCGTTTTTCGCGGGACCCGTTGCGCAGCCGGCTGCAGGACGCCATGGCGATGCAGGCGCGGGTGCTGAACGATCTGCAGCGCTCGGTCATGAAGATTCGCATGGTTCCCGTCGAACAGCTTTTTCGCCGCTTTCCCCGCATGGTGCGCGATCTCGGGCAACGCTGTAATAAAAGCGTCGAGCTCATCGTCAGAGGGGAGAATACCGATGTGGACAAGAGCCTGCTCGATGCCATCGCCGAGCCCCTGACCCATATTGTGCGTAATGCCATCAGCCATGGACTGGAGAGCGCTGAAGAGAGGACACGGGCAGGCAAACCTGCCGCCGGACGCATCCATCTTGATGCCTCCCACCAGGCCAATCAGTTAATTGTGGAAGTCACTGATGACGGGCGGGGAATCGATGTGCGCAAGGTCAAGGCGCGGGCCATCGAGAGCGGGTTGGTGCGCGCCGATGAGGTTGAGCGCCTGTCAAACGCGCAAGTCCTGGATCTGATCTTCCGGCCCGGGTTCAGCACGGCCGACGAGATCACGGAAGTCTCCGGCCGCGGAGTGGGGCTCGATGTGGTTGGCAGCGTGCTGCACCGCCTGAAAGGCAGCGTTGAAGTCGAGACCCGTCCCGGGCAGGGAACGAAATTCCGCCTCAAGCTGCCGCTCACCCTTGCCATCACCAAGGCCCTGCTGTTCCGCATCGCGCAGCGCCTGTATGCCATCCCCCTGAATACAGTGATCGAGATTGCGCGTGCGCGCGAGTCCGACCTCCACCGCGTAGACCGCTGGGAGGTAGTCGAACTCCGCGGACAGGTGCTTCCCCTGATCCGTTTGGAAGAGCGCTCAGGGGAGGAGATCGCGACCAGCGACCGCAGGATCTTCGTGCTGGTGATCCAGCCGGCGGAACGCAAGATAGGTCTGATCGTCGATGCTATCGAAGGCGAGGAAGAACTGGTTTTGAAGCCGCTCGACGATGAAGCTTTAGACACGGACCTGGTTACGGGGGCTTCCGTGCTCGGGGATGGCCGTGTGGTCCTGATCCTGAATCAGGCCGCGCTGCTCGAGCGCTTCCTGGCCTCGCCCGCCGATTCGCCCTCCACCGGGGCAATCATGGCGGCGGTTGCCGGCCGGGGCAGCGGAGTCGCTTCTGGAGTGGGGCAATGAGCCAACCGATACGCGTGCTGGTGGTCGATGATTCGGCGCTCATGCGAAAGCTGATTCCCCAGATTCTTGCCGGCGACAGCTCGATCCAGGTGATTGGCACGGCCATCGACGGGAATTTTGGCTTAAGGAAGATCGAGGAGCTGCGGCCGCAGGTGATCACGCTCGATCTGGAGATGCCGGGAATGGGCGGAATCGAGATGTTGAAGCAAATCATGGCCAGCCACCCGATGCCGGTGATCGTGGTCAGCTCGCACAGTACCGAGGGGGCCACGGTCACGCTCAAGGCCCTTGCGCTCGGAGCGTTTGATTTTGTCGCTAAGCCGACCGATGTCTCGGCGCGTATCCAGGAGATTGGGAGCGAGCTGATTGCAAAAATCAAGGCCGCGGCCCAGAGCCACGCCGCGATGCCGCTCCAGCCCAATCCGCAGTTTGCAGCCCCAGCCCGTTCGGCGAACAAAGAGAAAGCAGCCAAGCCGCCGGCCCGGATCATCTCGATTGGCATTTCGACCGGGGGCCCGCACTCGCTCAATTATCTGTTGTCGCGCCTGCCCGGGGATTTTCCGGCCGCAATCCTGGTAGTGCAACACATGCCGGAAGGTTTCACGGAAATGTTTGCCCGACGGCTGGATGAATGCTGCGCGATGGAGGTAAAGGAAGCGCAATCGGGAGACCTCCTCCTGGCGGGGCGCGTGCTGATCTGCCCGGGCAACCGCCATATGAGAGTTAAGCGGTTGCCGCTCGGAGATGTCGTGGTTTTGAGCGACGATCACCGGGTCAACGGCCATCGTCCTTCGGCCGATGTACTGTTTCGCAGCGTGGCGGAGTTGTTTGGGCGTGAGGCGATCGGGATCCTCATGACCGGCATGGGCGAGGACGGGGCCCGCGGGCTTGGGCTGATCAAAGCCGCCGGCGGGGTGACGCTCGCGCAGGGCGAGCAGTCTTGTGTGGTGTTCGGCATGCCTAAAGCCGCCATTGAATGCGGGCATGCCATGCACGTGGTCGAATTGGACGCCCTGGCGGATACGCTGGCGCAGTTGTGCGTACCGGCCAAGGCGATCAGCGCCGGCCAGATCTGATTCGATCGCCGGTCATACGTGTGGCAGCGCGAATGAGGCAAGTGGAAAGGACAGCAGGAGGAGCGAATGGAGCAGTTTCCAGCAGTGAAGCGCAGCAAGGATGGCCAGCCCATCCAATATCTCATCGTCGATGACTCGGTCTTCGCGCGCAAAAACCTGGGGCGCATTATTGACAGCTTCGGCGGGAAAGTGGCGGGCGAAGCAGGCGATGGACTGACCGCCATCACCGAATACGAGCGTTTGAAGCCGGACATCGTGCTCATGGACATCACCATGCCGCAAATGGAGGGCATCGAGGCGGCGGAGAAGATCGTGCAGAAGGACCCGCACGCCCGCGTGGTCATGGTCTCTTCGGTCGGGTACCAGGAGAACATCGTGGCCGCGTTGCAGCGTGGTGCCCGGCATTTCGTGCAGAAGCCGGTAAAGCCCGAGGTGCTGTACGAGGTTATTAAGTACGTCCTCGGCGAGGACGGAGTAGCTGCCGGCGCGACCGGCGCTGGAGTCTGACGATGAAGATGGAGTTGATCCAGCCGTTCATCAACGCCGCCGATGCGGTATTGTCGCAGGGCCTGGAATCGCCGGTGACAATCGAGAACCTCAGCATGGAACAGGAAGCCTACCGGCGAAAGGGGGTAGCGGCCACCATCGCGCTGACGGGCGAAATTGAAGGACGGGTTATCTTTGATCTTGCGCCCGAGAGCGCGGCACGCATTGCCAGCCGGTTCGCCGGAAGCGAGCTGCCCGAATCGGACGCACTGGTGCGGGAAACCGTTTGCGAGCTGGCCAATCAAGTCATTGGCAACGCCGTATCGTCCCTCAACGATCAGGGATTCCGCTTCCGCGTCCACCCTCCTGAATTGCACACCTCCGCCGACGGTCCCAGAAGCACCGAGGACACGGAAGCATTGGTATTGTCGTTTGATACCTCGAGCGGCACCGTCTTCGTGAATATCGCCTTGCGCTACCAGCCTGATTTGGCCAGTGCAGCAAGCGCGGGCGGAACCCCGTCTCTCGCCGGTTAAGGCCCGGCGGCCAGGAACACGGGATTTTGGGGTGGCGGTACCAGGTTTCCAGGAAATGAGCTCAGCGGCGCGTTCAGAGTGGCCATGACCATGTCGGACGAGTGCGGGTCGGGGCCCCCGTTGACCGCGAACGTATCGATTATCGCCACGCTGCCGGCATCGCACTGGGACACATAAACCTTGAAGTTTGCATTCGTGCCTCCGCCCGAGGAAGCGGCGAAAACCCGAAAGCGTGCCAATGGGCAGCCCGTCTGAGCCACTTCCATGCTCTCGGATATGGGAATCACTTTGGTCACCATGCCAGTGCCGCTGTCGATGACCGATGCCTGTGTGCAGACGGAACCGCTCGGATCGCGCTGATAAGCGGCCACGTAGGCCCGGCTGCCGTCTGCAAGGACCGTCACCGCCACCGGCACGGGCGCTTGCGTACACAGAGAAGAAGGAGCCACCGAAATCGCAACCGGGCTGGTGGTGACGGGCCTCGGGGGATCGCCGCTAACATCGAAAATCGCGACCTGGCCGAGCGCGGGACTGGTGACATACAGGCGGTTCAAAACCGTGTCGTAAAACATGAAATTCGCGCCCGCCCCCGCCGACGCCGACGAACTGATCACCGTGTCAGAGAGGGTATCGATGACAGAGATCGTCCCACGGCTGTCGAGCACATATACGCGCGCGCTGTCAGAGCGGGACACGGCCCAAACCGGCGACGCGGCCACGCTAATCACCTTCAGGACGGTATCGTCGACGGTGCTGATGCTCGTCACCGTTCCGCTTCCCTGATTCACCGCATAGATCTTTGACCCGTCGCGGGTTTCGGTAAGCGCCACCGGGCTGGCGGTGCGATTAGGCAAGGGTTGCGGGCTTGCGGCAAACGCCGGATCAACGGGCACGGTGGCGACGACAACATCGGAAGTGGTGTTGATCACCGAAATCGTGCCATTGCCGGCGTTAGCCACGTACATCCTGGCATTCTCGGTGGTAGCGGCAAACACCGGCCGTGACCCTGCACAGCCGCTCGCATCGCAAAGCTGCGGCAGGGCAATGGTGGTTGCCGGCCCGAAACCTGAAGCGCTGCTGGCCGAAATTGTGTCTTCCCCGCTATTGGCCACGTATATCTTCCCCCCATTGGCAGTCAGAGCAGCGGCGACGGGAGCAACTCCGGCGGCGATGACGCTGGCAACGCTGTCACCCGAGACATCAATCCGGCTCAGGGCGCCGCGGGCTGAGACCCCGTTAGAAGAGACGGAGGCAACAAAGTGGGCGGCTGCGGGATTGGGCGAAGGCAGTGGTATGGGCTGAGCTATGGGCCGAAAAACCTCTCCGCAGCCGAGGCCGCCGAGCGTGGCGAGAAACAGCGCGAAGGCGCAAAAGCTTCGATTGGCGGCAGCGCGGCGCCCGTCCAGTCGACGAATCATGAATGCGCAGTCAGCATCGCGAGGTCAATCAAGTCTCTGTATTCTAAAGGCACTCGGCGGCTCTGCGCCACCCAGGGCAGACGAGCCTCCTAGAGTGATTCGAAGCAGGGCAAGGGCGGAAACGTTGTAATCCTAAGGAGCCCGCTCAGTGTTTGGCGCGCTTGCGGGCGCGTTCGGGCGAGGCGGAAACGGCGGTGGCCGCCGGCTTCTTTCTGCCCTCCATCTGCGCCAGGCTCTCTTTGAGGGCAGCCATCAGATCCACGACCGGAGCCATCTTCTTGGGCTTCTCGACTTCGGCGATCTTCCCGCCTTCAAGCTTTGTCTGAATCAGCTTCTTGAGGTTCTCCTGAAATTCATCGTGAAACTTCTCAGGTTCCCATTCCGTAGCCAGGGCCTCGATCAGCTGGTGGGCGACCTTCACCTCGGCTTCCTTGAGTTCCACATCGGGGGCGCCGAAACCCTCCACTTTGCGGACCTCTTCCTCGTAGTACATGGTGTGCAGCATCAGGCCACCATCGTGCGGGCGCAAAAAAACCGTGTATTCGCGGTTGTGCATGGTGAGCTTGGCGATAGCGACGTAGTCGCTTTCTTCGAGCGCTTTGGTGAGCAAAGCGTACGGACGGCGGCCGGCTTCTTCCGGCAGCATGTAATAGGAAGACTCAAAATAGACCGGATCCACGTCTTCGGCCTTGACAAACTCCAGGATCTCCATCGTCTTAGCGGTTTTAGGCTCGATTTTCTTGATTTCGTCCGGTTCAATCACCACGTATTCGTTCTTGCGATACTCGTATCCCTTCACGACTTCGCTGCGCTCGATCACGCGATTGTCGGTGGGACAATAGAGCTGCTGTTTGACGCGCGTCAGGTCATCGCGATGCAGCATGTTGAAGGAGATGCCGGAACTGCGGGCGCCGGAAAACAGGCGGACCGGCATTGAGATCAATCCAAAGGTAAGATATCCAGACCAGACGGAGGCCGCCATAGCTTGTCCTCTCAATCTACCGGGGCCAGAGCGCTCCGGGAGTAGCAGTTTAGACCAGCGTGCTTATTCTTGATGCAGGGATTTGCTTACCGTAATCGAATCTTGAAACCTTATAGCTGGTGGCCTGAAGACAACGCAGCTATGGGTAGAGTTTACGTTTAGGGTTCGCCCTCGAGCGGCTCAGGAGGTCGATAGCAGGATCGCTTCGTGATTGAAAATATGTCAGTTACAGGTGTTTCGGCGCTTTTCCTGGGAGCCACGGCAGGCGAGAAGTGGTTTCGAGCGCTGATAACCGCGCTTTTTGCCGCATTCGCCTGGGCAGTTCGCGGGGTTACCCTCTCGGGAGCAATCGCCGGGGCGATCATCGGATTGCTGCTTATTATGGGAGCGGGATGGAGCGGCTTTGCCGGCTTGGCAGCTGTTTTCCTACTCACCTGGGGTGCCACCCGTCTCGGCTATCGCCGCAAACAGCGCCTGGGAACAGCCGAGGCTTCTTCCGGACGGGATGCGGCCCAGGTTTTCTCAAATCTCGGCGTGGCGGCAGCCTGCGCCGGGTGCTATCTCTGGCTGTGGCAGAGTGCCCACCTGTTGCTGGCGCTGGCGGCGGCATTGACCGAGGCAGGTGCGGACACGGTCGCAGGCGAAATCGGGCAGGCTCTTGGAGGAACGCCCCGTCTGGTCACCAGCTGGCAGCCGGTTCCCGCCGGCACCGACGGCGGAATCACCGTTGGCGGAACTCTGGCGGGAATCGCTTCGGCCATAGCGCTGAGCTTGGTAGCGGCGGCGACGGGGCTAATCGGTTTCCATTCGCTTGTTATCTGTGCCGTAGCCGGTGTGATGGGCTCGA
This sequence comes from Acidobacteriota bacterium, assembly GCA_019241535.1. Taxonomy (GTDB): domain Bacteria; phylum Acidobacteriota; class Terriglobia; order Terriglobales; family Acidobacteriaceae; genus Gp1-AA145. The sequence goes on from JAFAWX010000249.1 coordinate 10,209, forward strand.
TGGCGGACAGCATTCTCGGCGCTACGCTCGAACGGGGCGGAATTCTACGGAATAATGCGGTGAACTTTGTCTCTACTCTGGTTGCGGCAGGAATCGCTTTCATGATTCCCTAACCTGGTCTTCTGCTGAAGCCGGCGCGCGGCCAAACAAAGTTGGGCCGCGGCAAGATTCAAGATATAAGGAGGGAAGGCGCATGAGCGACCCGCGATATCCGATCGGAGAATTCCGCTTCGAAGGTACGCTCGGGGAATCCGCGCGAAACGATCTGATCGGCCAGATGGAACGCACTCCGGCCGAGCTTCGCAGCGCGGTTAAAGGCCTCTCAGCGGAGCAGCTCGATACACCTTATCGACGGGGCGGCTGGAGCGTGCGGCAGGTGGTTCACCATGTACCCGACAGCCACATGAACGCCTACACGCGTTTCAAGCTGGCTCTCACCGAAGATCAGCCTACAATCAAGACCTATGCCGAAGCCCGCTGGGCCGAGCTTGAGGACACCCAGCGGGTACCAATCGAGGTCTCGCTCGACCTGCTCGACGCTTTGCACCGGCGCTGGACGGCGCTATTGCGCGCCCTCGATCCCCAGGACTGGAAGCGAACCTTCAACCATCCCGAGCGCGGCAGGGTCTCGCTCGAGGAGAATCTCGCGATGTACGCCTGGCATGGGCGGCATCACGTGGCCCATGTCGTCGAACTGCGGAAGCGCATGGGCTGGTAAGGCATCTGGGCGGGAGCGCTCAATTCCGTATGCCCGCACGCCAAACCAAATAACTGGCGGCTTCGCGCAGGATCGCCAGCGCGCGCTGCCACAGCGAGCGGGGCCGGGAATCGGGGCGCGGGGCGAGATAAACCTCGAGTCCCTGGCTTTCGAGCATCTTGCGAATGCGGAAAACATGATATGCATCGCTCACCGCGATGCAGCTCTTCATGCCGTTAGCGCGCATGATCACGGCCAGGCGCACCGCGGATTCGGCCGTATCCGAGGCCTGAGTTTCGGCGATGAGCGCCGAATCGGGAACTCCGCGGCGCATGAGGTAATCGTGGCCGACGCCGCCTTCAGTGAAGTTTGGGTCGGCTGCGGCTCCTCCGGTAGTGATCACAACCGGCGCGAGTCCCGCATGGAACAGACTGTAAGCATGATCCAGCCGGGCGCGGAAGACGGGCGAAGGACGGCCATCGTATTCGGCGGCACCAAAGACGACGATGGCGTCGGCGGGCTTGATTTTTTCCTGGTGAGAATCCCGCACCACCGCGCGCGCAAGAAAGAGGAAGCTGCCTGCAACAATTACGAGAGGCAGAACGGACCAGAACGGCCACTCCCATCGCTTCATGCCGCGATCAGCCCTGGGCGAAGAACTCCGATATCTCCTGGGACGAGATGGCGCCCTCCCGCAGGATCTTCCAGCGCGCCTCTTCGTCCGTCAGGTCTACGATAGTCGAGGGGATTTCCCGAGGCGACGATCCGCCGTCCACGATAATAGGGATGCGCACCCCGAGCTGATCCCGGACCGCTTCCGCCGTCGTGCACTCGGATTCGCCGCTCAGATTGGCGGAGGTCGCGGTAATGGGAATGCCTGCGGCTTCGACCACCGCCAGAGGGATTCTCGCGTTCGGCACCCGCAGGGCCACATTGCCGGTATTGGCGGTTACTTTGAGGGGAAGCTTCGAGGCCGCTTTCACGATGATGGTCAGCGGTCCCGGCCAGAATTTCTTCGCTAGCGCGTGAAACTCCTCGGGCACCGGTTTGGCCAGCTCTTCCGCCTGGGCAACATCTTCGATGAGCAGCGACAGCGGCTTGTGGCGGGACCGTGACTTGATTTCGTATACACGCTCGACGGCCCGCAGATTAAAGGGATCGGCAGCCAGGCCATAAAAAGTGTCGGTGGGCATTCCGAGGACCTGCCCGGCACGAATCTGGTCGGCAGCATACCGGATCAGAGAGGGTTCCGGAGTCTCGCTGTTGATTTTGACCATTTCGACGCGCACGAGCGTTCTCTCCAAGTCTGATTAATTTGCGAACTAAGATATCATGACACTCCGTCGACCGCAGAAGGTTTCGACCGCTGGTTACCCGCTCTCGTATGATTCTGTCCCGAGGACGAGCGAGTGGCAATTCATCCCGACGACGAAGGTGCGCGGCCAATCCCGGGCCGCCATCATTCTCTGCTTAAGGAGCTGCGCCAGGCCTTCGCACGGGGCGAGCTGACATCGGCAGGCGACTGTGCCGTTGAAGGCTTTCGCATTATCGAGGAAGCCATCCGCAGCCGGGCGAAACTTCGTGCCGTGTTCGTCCGCCAAGGTTCTCAGGCGCGCGCCAGCCGGCTTCTACCCCAGCTCGGCTCGCATGTCGACGTATTTCGCCTCCCCGACCGCACATTTGACAGCATCGTTCCCAGCCAGGCGCCGCAAGGGGTGGCGGCTCTGGTGGCGATTAAGACCTTTTCTTCGGCCGAGGTGATGGACAGTGTGCGAGGCGGCCCCCTGCTTGTAATCGCCGGCGTGCAGGACCCGGGCAATCTCGGGACCATCCTGCGCTCGGCCGAAGCCTTCGGCGCCAAAGGGGTCTGCCTCGGGGAGGGCACGGTCAGCGCCTATAACAGTAAGGTCATACGGGCCTCGGCAGGAGCGGTTTTTCGCATTCCCCTGGCGAGGGTGGAATTGCCCCCGCTGATCGAGGAGTTGCGCACGCGCGGCATCCGTCTGGTGGCCACCTCCGCGCACAAAGGCGTTTCCGTCGACAGCGTGCAACGAGGCGGGAAAGCGGCCATATTCATCGGCAACGAGGGCGCGGGCATTCCCAAAAAACTGCTCCGGGAGATGGATGAACTCATCGTCATCCCTCACTCCCCGACGGTTGAATCGCTGAACGCCGGGGTTGCCGCCGCCATCGTGCTCTATGAGTTTTCAAAACAAAGTTTCGGATCAGCAGTTGGAGACGAGGCCGGTTGAAGCGCAAAACACGGCTTCAGCCGGGATTACAATCCTTCACGTCCTCTGCGGGGGGCGCCAATGAACCTTTTTGAGACTACTCCGCCGAACCTGGAACCTCCCGGTGACCGCACCCGTCCGCTTGCCGACCGCATGCGTCCCCGCAGCCTCGAAGAATTTCTCGGGCAAGAGCATCTGGTTGGCCCGGGGCAGCCGCTGCGGGCGCAAATCGAACGCGACGATATCGGGTCTCTGATCTTCTGGGGGCCTCCCGGCACAGGGAAGACGACGCTTGCGAAGATCATCGCCCGCATGACGCGCGCCGACTTCATCGAGTTCAGCGCCGTCTTGTCCGGCATCAAGGAAATCAAACAGGTGATGGCCGACAGCGAGCGGGCCCGCCAGTATGGCACCCGCACGATCGTCTTCATAGACGAGATCCATCGCTTCAATAAAGCCCAGCAGGACGCTTTCCTGCCCCATGTTGAGCGGGGCAATATTCGGCTGATCGGGGCGACCACGGAGAATCCTTCCTTCGAGATTATTTCGGCGCTGCTCTCCCGCTGCCGCGTTTACGTCCTCAACCCGCTCACCGCCGAACAGATGGTCATGCTAATGCGGCGCGCGCTCGCGGACGGGGAACGCGGCCTGGGAACGAGCAAACTGGCGGTCGGCGAGGAGGCACTGTCACTGATTGCCGCCTATTCGAGCGGCGACGCGCGCAGCGCCTATAACGTGCTCGAAGTCGCGGCCACGCTGGCTCTCGAGCGTGGCGGCACGCCTGCGGGCGCCGAAATTACCGCGGAGATCGTCCGCGACGCCCTGCAGAAGCGCGTTCTCCGCTACGACAAGGCCGGCGAAGAGCATTACAACCTGATTTCCGCTCTGCACAAATCGGTCCGCAACAGCGATCCCGACGCCGCTCTCTACTGGCTCGGCCGCATGCTCGAAGCAGGCGAAGATCCGCTCTACATCGCCCGCAGGCTGGTACGCATGGCGGTAGAAGACATCGGCCTGGCAGAGCCGAACGCGCTTCCGCTGTCGATGGCGGCCCGCGATGCCGTCCATTTCATCGGCATGCCGGAAGGGAACCTGGCCCTGGCACAGGCGGCTGTCTATCTGGCTCTCGCGCCTAAATCGAATGCGCTCTATACCGCATACTCGGAGGTACAGGCAGATGTCGAGCGTACCGTGGCCGCGCCCGTGCCCTTGCATCTGCGCAACGCGCCCACGGGACTGATGAAGCATTTAGGCTACGGGCGCGGATACGAGTATGCCCACGACTTCGACAGTAAGGTGGCCGACATGGAGTGTCTTCCAGAAAACCTCACCGATCGCACATATTATCGGCCGAGCGGGGAAGGCCAGGAGGAGGCGGCGCGAGAACGGCTGGCTGAGATGCGCAGGCGGCGAGCCGCTTCCCGGCGGGAAAAGAAAGCGCCGGAGGAGCGGGAACAAAGGTGAACCTCACCTGAACCGCGCTCGGTGCTCCTTCAGGATGCAGCGGTCCATGGCAACAAACATTCCAGCTCTCTCGGCTTCGTCCGCCGCTTCGCGGTTGATAACTCCCTCTTGCATCCACACGGCGGGGATCTTGAGGCGAATGGCCTGTCCGACGACCTCTGCGACGAACTCCGGGCGGCGGAAGATGTTTACGATGTCGATCTTCTCCGGAATTTCAAGAAGCGAGGGATAAGACCTTTCTCCCAGGCTTTCGCCGATCCTGGGATTTACGGGAATAATCCTGTAACCATGGGTCTGCAGGTAGGCGGCTACTCCGTAGCTCGGGCGCAGCGGGCTGGCCGAGAGTCCAACGACGGCAATGGTCTTGGCGGTTGCGAGCAGCTGGCGAACGGGATCGAATCCGGCAGGAGCAGACACGCTGCTATTCTAGCGCGGCCGCCGCGCTACTCTCCCTTGTTGGCCGCGATTTTCTGTTTGAACAGACGCAGGCCAGCTTTGCGCACCGTCTGCGACACATCCTTGCTGTCAGAAAGATTGCGCAGGTCGACGGTCAGAAGATTCTTGACCAGGGACAGGGAGACATCGATTGGAGTGCGCGGGTTGAACACCAGATTGCGTAGAATGACGTAGTTTTTGGCGAAACGCCGCTTCATCGGAATCGAGCGCAGCACCGCCTCGAGAACGTTGCGTTGACTGGCAATCTTTTCGACTTCATTGTCGCCGATCTTGGGAGAATCAAGAACGGCAGTGGCGACCAGCTTGGTGCCGTCACGCACCAGAATCGAGCGCTCTTCCTTGTTGCCTTTGATGGCCAGCTGAATCCTGGCCCTCACATCAAGCTTCGAGATCTTTTGCAGGGCGCTCTGGCGATCGTACGCCTTCGGCGCTACCTGCCGCTTGGCCGCTGGCTGCGCCGACCCGGCCGCTGCCGCCATGGCGGCCGCCTCTTGAGCCGGTTCAGCCGGCAACTGCTCCTCAAGACCCCCAAACGGCTGAAACGGCTGCTCGACCTGGGCTGCGATCTCGCCCGCGTGATCGGCGAAGAAGGCAGCCAGTATTTTCTCAATTTCGGGGTCGTAAGGATTCCCATCCGGGGCAAGCTCAGTCTCGCCCATCGGGCTCCCTGCGTCGCCTGCTGTCTCCGGGGGGACAGCAACCCTCGGCCGCAGCCGTGCCTCCTGCTCAGGAGTGAGTTGCCGGTTCCGGGCGAGCGCGTCCAGAAGCTCGTCCGAGTGTTGAAGCCGCGGACTGCTGAGCATCGCGTCGACCAACTCGCCTTTAACGGCGGTTGCCAGTTCCGCCAGCTCGCCTAATGACACCGAGGGATTCTCAATCAAAATGGGAAACAGCAGCGGGCGAATATTCTTCGGCGAAAGCCAGTACTCGAGAATCGCCTTCGGCGCCTGGGGATCGGCAGCCACCTGTTTCGACAATGCCTCGTCCCAGCCCGCCAGCGTGATCCGGGCCGTATCCCCGAAAATCTTGTTGTGCTCGGCCAGGTAGACGAGGATTTCAAGGGTTTCACTCGCGGGCAAGCCGAGATTGCCCTTAGCCGCCGCCAGAACCTTGTGCGAAGGCAGGGCCGAGGCACGGATCAGGTCAAGCGTACGGGCCATGGATTCAGGACTCCTCCGATTTAAGCATCGCTCGGAGTGAGCTTGTTTGGCAGCAATATTCGTTCCGGGTAACGTTACCGAAGTCACGATCCGGATCGGTCTTTACCCGGGGAGGTGCCCGAGCCCCGGCGTCTTAGGCGCAGGTAGGCGCCGATGAACGGTTCCAGGTCGCCGTCAAGCACACGATCGACATCGCCGACTTCGGTCCTGGTGCGATGGTCCTTGATGAGCCGGTAGGGCTGCAGAACGTAGGAGCGGATCTGGGAACCGAAGTCGATGTCGAGCTTCGAATCCTCGATTTTTTTTGTGGCCTCGCGCTTTTTCTCCATTTCAAACTCGTAGAGCTTGGAGCGCAGCATGCTCATGGCGCGTTCGCGATTTTTATGCTGCGAACGCTCGTTCTGGCAACTGGCCACAATTCCGCTGGGAATGTGGGTAATGCGCACGGCCGAATCGGTGGTATTTACGTGCTGCCCGCCTTTTCCGCTCGAGCGATAGGTATCGACCCGCAGATCTTCCGGTTTAATGACGACTTCGATGGAGTCGTCGATCTCAGGGGAGACAAACACGCTGGCAAAGGAAGTGTGCCGACGCTTGGCCTGATCAAAGGGCGAGATGCGCACCAGCCGATGCACGCCGATTTCACTGGTCAGGAGGCCGTAGGCGTATTCCCCATTCACCCCGAAGGTGGCTGATTTGATGCCCGCTTCCTCCCCTGGCTGGTAGTCGTAGAGGATCGTCAGAAAGCCCTGCCGCTCCGCCCAACGCAGGTACATGCGCATCAGCATCTCGGCCCAGTCCTGGGATTCGGTTCCACCCGCCCCGGGGTGGATCGTCATGATGGCGTTACGACTGTCGTTTTCCCCGGAGAGCAGGGTCTCGGTCTCCAGCCGCTCCACCCGCTGCCGCAGGCCGTCGATTTCGCGGCGCAGGTCGGATTCAACGTTCTCCCCTTCACGCGCGAGCTCGAAATAGGCGGAAATGTCTTCGCTCCGCCGGACCAGTTCCGATTCGATGGCCAGCACGTCCTCAAGACGTTTTTTCTCCCGCATGACGTGCTGGGATTTTTGGGGATTCGACCACAGGCCGGGGTCCTCTGCCTGCCGGTTGATTTCCTTCAGCTGCTCGCGGAGCCTGCCGGCGTCAAAGATACTCCCGGAGTTCGCGGACCTTGTCCTGCAAAGCCGTGTATTCCTGCTCGTATTCCTGAATCATGGCGTCCGTCTCGCTTGGGCGGGAGGGAGTGAAACGGCCACCGCCGCCAGAGAAATTATCGCACAGACGTAGGCCCACCAGTCGCCGTGACGCGCGTAGAACGTGAGGTCGTCAGTGAGCCCGTAACTGGCGTTTAAAGCCGTGCGAACCTTTCGCGGCACCGTCGCGACAATCCGTCCGTCGGGATCGATCGCCGCTGTCACCCCGGTATTGGTATCGCGCAGAAGCCAGCGGTGGTTCTCGATGGCGCGCATGCGTGCCTGCTTGAGATGTTGCGCATAGGCTCCGCTGTCGCCATACCAGCCATCATTCGAGATATTGACGAACACCTCGGCGCCCTCACGGGCGAACTGGCGCACCTCGTCGGGAAAGATGGATTCATAGCAGATAAATACCCCCAGCCGCTCGCTGCCCGCGGTAAGCGGCCGGCGTGATTTTCCCGCCTCAAAGTCGCCCACTTCTTTCGTGAGCCCACCGGCAAACCAGAGCCAACGCTTGAAGGGAACATATTCACCGAACGGCACCAGGTGAACCTTATCGTAGTGCTCCGTCCACTCGGCGTTCGGGCCGATAAGCGCCGCCGAGTTGAACAAGCGCCCGCGATTCAAAGGCGATCCTCCGCCACTCTCGACTGAGACATTGCCCGCCACTATCCAGGCCTGGGCGCTGCGCGCAAGATGGCTCAACCTGCTGCGGAACAGGGGATCGCTGCTTGAAAACGGAGCCGGGGACTCCGGCCAGACGATCAGGTCAGGATGGCGCCCGTCGCCGACCGGCGGGTTTTCGCTGATGCGGCTCAGGTCCGAGAGGGTCTGCTCGAAATACTGGGGCGTCCAGTCGCTGGCGTCAAGAACAGGAACATTTTCCTGCACGAGCAGCGCGCGGCGGTCGGCCGCGATCGCGGGAAGAGGTATCCAGCGCGCACCCTGCAGCAGGGCGGCCGAGGCGAGCGAGGCCGCGAGCAGCGCGCGGCGGCGGCGCCGCCGGGCGACAAATGCAGCCGCGAAGGCCGCATTCACCACCATGATCTCGAACGAAAGGCCGTAAACTCCCGTGACCCGGGCAATGCGGGCGAGGAGAATATTGTCGACCTGGGAAATGCCGAGCAGGTCCCAGGGGAATCCGCTGACACGCGCCCGCGCCAGCTCGAAGGCAACCCACACAAAAGGCGCGACCACCAGCGCACTACGCAGCGAAGTCTTGGCCACAAGCGACAGCGTCAAGCCGAACAACCCGTGGTAAAGGCCCAGATAAAGTGAGAACAGAACCAGCAGGCCGGCGGCGCCTGCAGGGCTGATTCCCCCGTACTGCTTCATGGTGGCGTAGACCCAGTAGCAGCTGCCGCCATACCAGAGGACTCCAGACAGGTATGCGAGGAAAAAGCCCTGCAGCGGGGTGGCTGCCAGCAGCTTCCCCGCACCCTCAAGCTGCAGAGTCTCGGGTTTACGGGCACGCAACAAGGCAACCAGCAACGGGGCGATTGCCACCCAGCTCAAGAAATACAAGTTGGGAAGAGGAAAGACCAGCGTCTGGAGGACGGCCGACAGAAATGCCAGAATCCAGGCGCTTCTCTCGATTCGAAGCATCTGCGAAAAGCATATCAGGAGGACAGCTTGGCCTGTTCTCGCAGCCGCTCGTCGAGGAAGCAAATGATGTCGGGGGTCACGTACTCGGGCGGTCGTACCGGAAATATGCGGCGCCCCGGCAATGGCGGCAGAAAAATCCTGCCCGGCGAAGCGTCGTCGGACTGGTGGAGGACTATGGCCTCGGCACGCTCGAGCAGTCGCAAGGCCGATGCCTTCCAGTCTTCGGTTGCGGGATCGAGAATTGTCAGGTAAAGATCCGGCTGAATGTAATCGACGATACTGTTCGACTCGACAATTGCGTTGCCCCTGCGATCGCGGTCATAAAGCAGCTTGCGAAGGGCCGGCATAGCCTCGGCGAGCCGCCCCTGCCGGGTGCGCACCCAGAAAGAGCGCCGGGCTCCGGCCGCCAGGAAACGCGAACTGTCGGTCGTCGCCTTAGGATCGTGCTCTTCAGAAATGCTCCAGAGATGATCGTCGCTTGCGCAGCGGCAGGGCTGGCCATGGAGAGAACAGCGACCATGACCGAACTGCGTGACCTTGAAGGCCGTCCAGTCGTAGGAACGCAGGGCGGCGATAATGCCGGCGACCACACTGGTTTTACCGACGCTCCGCGACTGCCCGCCGACAACAACGATGGCCACGTCCCGCCTTCCTTTTCAGTCGCCGTCTCGGCCCAGGCTGGCCAAAGCCGCCAGGCTCTTCAGATATTTGCGCAGAGGTCTGGCCGGGGTTCCCCAGAACGCAACTCCCTCGCCGCGCACGATCTTGTGCGGCAAAACCCCGCATTGGGCTCCGAGCAGCACCCCCTTTTCGATGCGGGCATGATCGGCAATGCCTACCTGGCCGCCGACGATTACGTTGTCCTCGATTACGACGCTTCCTGAAACTCCCGTCTGCGCGGCTATGATTACGTTTTCACCTATCCGGCAGTTGTGCCCGACGTGAACCAGGTTGTCGATCTTCGTTCCCCTTCCGATCAAAGTCGACTCGAGCGCTCCACGATCAATCGTGCTGTTGGCGCCAATTTCGACATCGTCGCCGACCTCGAGACTTCCGATCTGGGGAAACTTGACGTGCCTGCCCGTGGCCGGATCGCGAACATAGCCGAATCCATCGCTCCCCAGCACGGCCCCGGAATGAATCCTTACTCGTTTGCCGACGACGGTTCCGGGGTAAATAGTGACATTTGGAAAAATGCGGCACTCAGCCCCGATAATCACGCCCTTCGCTATGAATGATCCCGCGCCCACCGAGGTCTGCTCGCCAATTGTGGCCTGCTCATCGACGATGGCACAGGCATCGATTGTCGCTTGGCTGCCGATAACGGCCGAGGCGGCAACCAGAGCGCGGGAATGAATCCCCGGTTTGCGCTCCTCCTGCTCTGCCATCAACTCGGCCGCCCTGGCGAAGGCAAGCCGGGGATGAGCGCTGACGACGAGCGGCTTCAGACTGCGGGCATTCTCAGCGAAAACCCCTGCAATCAGGGCTCCGGCCGCAGATTCGAGCGCCGCTTTCAACTGCCGCTCGTCGTCGGCAAAAACAAGTTTTCTACCCGAGGCCGCGGCAATGCTGGCCACGCCATCAAGTTCAACCCGTCGATCGCCCGTTAGGCGAGCTCCCAGAGCCCGCGCAATCTCGCCCACGGTCCACTGCATGGCCACTGTTTTATCCCTTTCCGCCGGGAAAAGAAAGCTGTCGAGCGCGCTCGAGTATGCTTTCTTCGATGGAAGCCACCGAGCCTGCTCTTGAATGGCTGCGCCTGAGCGAGCGCTATGGCCGCATGGCGGACGAAGAACTTCTTGAACTCTCGCGCCAAAGTCTGCAGTTGACCGATATCGCCCGCCAGGTTCTCGCATCCGAGATGTCGGTGCGGCGGCTCACAGCCCCGTCAGAGGAGGAGCCAGCCTCTCCTCCCGCCCTGCCGGGTTCTAGCTCTCGCTACGGCGAAGATCGCGAGCTGGTTGAGCTTTCAACGGTCTGGAGTTTGCGGGACGCGCTCGCAGCCGAGCGCTTGCTGGACAGGGCAGGGATTCCATTTTTCCTGGGGCCAGAAAAGGCCAGGCGCGTCGATCCCGGGAAGTTGAATTTTGCCGAGGGGGTCGCTATCGAGGTCATGCAGGTGGGTCTCCCCTGGGCACGGCAGGCACTCGCGCATTTCCGGCCGCTCGATCAGCCACCTCGAAACCATGAGGAGCAAGAACCGGTTGGAGTACGCTGCCCAAGATGCCGCTCCGCCGACATCATCTTCGACCGGCTGGTGGCTGGCGCGGGGAAGTCAGCGCCCAGCGAAGATCCGGATTACGCCTGGAGGTGCGACTCGTGCCAGCATGAGTGGTGTGATCAGGGACTTCCGAGCGACGAATGCCCATGAAAAGCCGGACGAGATCAGTATAAGCCCTTCTCTCCCTGGGGCCTTGTCTTCCACCGCCGGTGCACCCATAACCACTGATCGGGATAGCGGCGCACATACTCTTCAATGATCTTCGTGTAAAGCGCGGTGTTTTCCATCACATCGACTTTCGTATTGCCGGTTCGGAGCAACTTCAGCGCGGGATCGAAGCGCAGCCGGTATTTCGCGAGCACCGGGTCCCAGATGGTGAAGCCCGGGACCACGGCAGCGTCGGTCTTCAAAGCCACCCGGGCGATGCCGCTTGCGGTTGACGCCGCGATGCCGAAAAAATCGACGAATACGCCCTGGCTGGCAATGGTATTTGTATCCATCAGCACGCCTACGGTTTCGCCTTTGCGCATGGCCCGAATCAGACCGCGAGCAAAATCCTTATCCACTACTTTATTTCCGTGCATGGTGCGGAAATCGCGGGCCAGGCGGTCAAGGTAGGGGTTGTCGAGCGGCCGCATCACGATGATCAGCGGGTATCCGTACAGCGAATGGGCGAAGGCAGAGAGCTCCCAGGCGCCGAGATGAGCGGTCAGAAACAGCACTCCTTTGCCGCGAGCGAGCGCTCGCTCGAAATTTTCAAATCCCTCGTAAACCACAGTCTTGGTGACGTTCTCGCGCGTGTACCGGGGAAAAAGGCAGACCTCGGCGACCTGCCTGCCGAGCGAAGTGAATACTCCGCGGAGGATGGCTCCGCGTTCACGGGCGCTCTTCTCAGGGAAGGCCAGTTCGAGATTGCGCATTCCCACCCGGCGCAGTTTTCCGTGCAGCAGATAGACGGTCCAGGCAAGGGTTATGCCCGCGCCGCGGGCCAACGGCCGCGGCAGCACGCCTACCAGCTTCAGCAGTACCCACGCCAGCGCATATTCGAGTCGGTAGCGCAAAGGAAGGCTGACGGTAGCATTGGGGAAATTTCGCTGTCAAACCAACGGATCGGGGGCACACGGCCGTTCCAGCCTGGCTTGGCGTGAAACTGTCGAAGGTCAAAGCGCAGTGCAGAAGACTGGCGCCTGGGGTCTACTTACTCGCGATTCTCGCCCACTTGGCCAGGTCTTGCAGGAAAGGAAGTGCCGCGGTGGGCGCACTCGCTGATTGCAGAGTCGTGCTGAACGGCTGCAGGCGGCCGTAAAACTCGCGCGTGCTGTCGCCATCGACCCTGATCACGGCTCCGTTCAGTTCCAGCCCGGCAAAGATGCCGCGGGCGCGGGAATAACTGAGTACTTGGGCTCGCATCTTCCAGTCGGTGTCGGCCGCAGCATGGCGGCCGACCGGCCCGGCGGCAACGCTGGCATCGGCTCCCAGCTTGAACTTGCTCGCGAGCAGGTTCTCCATACCCTTGTGATTCATGACCAGCATGATGAGGTCGACCGCCTGGCCCCCGATCTGTAACCCGAAGCTTCCTCCTTCGACGGTAAAGAACGCGGGATCGCTCCACCCCTTCGGCGTACGGCAGCTGGCTACTCCGCGGCCGTAGCGCGCGCCAAAGACGAAGCCGCCCTTGAGCATCGACGGAACCACAGCCACGCATTCGGCCGAACCCATGACTTCGTCGGGAATGCCGGTGTCGGGAGCGGCCTGAATCTCCTCAAGTACCCGGGAAGCCGCCTTCACCCGGGCGGCGGCCCGGTTGTCCCTGTCTTCGGTGGCGGCGAAGGTGCCGGCAGCGAGCGCCAGCACGACCAGCGGCAAAAAAAGCTTTTTCATGATGTCCATGCCTTCCGCAAGTTCCTACGGTCAAACACCAGATTGCAGGAAATTCCTCTGTGGAGGAAGGGCTTTCGCGAGAAGTGGAGACGAAACTATTGACCAATCGGATACTTAGGAACGTTTTCGGGTAAAAAAATCGGGGTCGGCAATGGCGGCTAAGCCGCCACTTCCAACCCCGTCTCCCAGGTTCTGTGGTAGGTGAAACCAGTATGTAGGCCGGACGAAAAACCCGCAAGATTACCGGGGATGCTGTCCTTTAGTAACCTGGGATGGTTCGAGCGAAACGCATTGCGGCCTACTTCGCAGCTACGAGCGAGTGAGTGATGGCGTGCACGGATAAGGCGATGCGGTTCTGCACCCCGACTTTGCGCATGAGTTTTGCCACGTGCGCCTTGACGGTCCGTTCTTCGATGCCCAGGGCGGCCCCGATTTCCTTGTTCGAGCGGCCAGCGACGAGCATTTCGAGAACTTCCTTTTCCCGGTCGGTGAAGGTGACGCGGCCCGCGGGAAAAATGCGTCCGGGGGCGGAGCTGACCCTTTCAATGAACATTGAGAGCACCCGCCGCGGCGCCCAGACCGATCCCTGGTGCACGATGCGGATGGCCTGTACGAATTCGGCCGGAGAGGCGGCTTCATCGACGTAGCCTTTGGCCCCGGCGGCGATGGCCTTCAGAATCGTCTCTTCATCAATTCCCGCTCCGGTCACCAGAATTCTCAGGTCAGGACGAGCCGCCTTGAGGCTGGCCATGACGTCAAAAAGATTCTGTCCGCTGCGGTTGCCGAGCAGGACCAGGTCGATATCCTGCATGCCGGAGATGTCGGGCAGCAGCGCCGATACCAGCTCAAAATCCGGTTCTGAATCAAACAGCGCGCGGAAGCCCACGAAACGCAGGGGATCGCTCTCGACCACCGCCATGCGGATCGACGGTTTCTTGCTCGGCGCGGTTTTCACAGCAGTTGCTTTCATAGAATAGGCCTGCTCTTGGTCCAGGATGAACTTAGGATATCTGTATTCAAGCGCGATGCAAGCTTACCCGACGAGGAGTGAATTACGGGAGTAACATCAATTTAGCGCTCGAAGATCAACTCTCTGGGAGCCATCCAATGATCATGAGAAGACGGCTTTCGCTCCTATCGGCGCTGCTCGTCAGCGCGCTGGTTGCAGCCCAAACCACCTATCAACCGAAGTTCAAAGGCGATCCGGCGCGCTCGGAATCAGAAGCCGACGCTCTCGGCTACCTGCGCACCTTCGTGCGGGCGCAGAAACTCTACAAGAAAAAAAACAACCAGTTCGCGACCTCGCTTTTGTCTCTGGCCCACACGGGTTCATTCACCCGCCGCATGGTCGATCCCGATCGCGGCGACTACACCGTCCAATTTCGCTCTCACAAGGACAAGGATACGTTTGAAATCAGGATGGTTCCCAAGCAGCTCGACTCCACTCACCGTTCGTTTTTTGCCAATCAGGAAGGGGTAATTCGCGCCGATGAAGAGAAGGAAGCTGGGGAAAACTCGCCCGTGCTGAAAGCCGATTGATAGGCGAGGCAGCGGCCCGAGTCGCAGGCTTCAGCTCCTGGGGGCAACCCGCTCGGAAGCCTGCAGCAAATCCGGGCCGGCAGAGAAGCCTTGGCTTGCGCTACCCAGGTTGACCTCGACGCGGTTCCGCCCTTGATGCTTGGCATGATACATGGCAGTGTCGGCCAGTTCGACCAGAAACTCGGGGTCGCTTTCCCAAGTACCGAGAGTCACTCCCAGGCTGAGGGTAATGGCGGTCGATTCGTTGCCGACATCGACCGGCTCGCCGCCCACGGCCGTGCGGATACGTTCCGCCAGCCGGCTTGCCAGCTCGACATCGCAGCCCGGGGCAATGATCAGGAACTCCTCGCCGCCATAGCGGCCCACGGCGTCGTAAGAGCGCAGGGTGGCGGCAATGCGCCCGACGGTCGTGACCAGGACGGCATCTCCCGCGGCGTGGCCGTACTGGTCGTTGATTTTCTTGAAATGATCGACATCGGCGAGAATGATGCCGAGCGTGCTGCGTTCCCGCCGGCAGCGCGCCAATTCCTTTCGCAACACATCGCGGATCGCCCGCCGGTTGAAGACGCCCGTCAGCGCGTCGTGCTCGGCGTGAAAACGCAGGGACTCCTGCGCCCCCAGCAATTCCGCTTTCGCCTTCTGAATGGCGCCCAGCATGTTGTTGAGCGTTCCCCCGAGCTCGCTCAGCTCGTCACGACCGCCGGCGTCCAGGCGAAGGGACAGATCTCCGCTGACCGTGATCTTCTTTATCTCGCCGCTCAGCCGGGTGATGCGGCCGACCAGGGTCTCCTCGACAAACAGAAGCAGCGCGCCGCAGTAGACGGCACCGGCGAGCATCAGAAGTCCCCAGAGATGGCGGGTCTCGGCCTGCCCCTGAAGGTAGAGCGAGCGCGGCAGCCGGCTCGCGAGCAGCCGACGCGCATTCCCGTCGAAGTCTCGTACGGCAACATACTCGAGCATGGTCGAGTCGCTCTCCGGGCGCGCGAAGTCGACGCCGTCGGTCCAGGTCAGCTCCTCGCGAACAGGGAGAGTTCGGCTGGCCGGCTCAAGCCACAGGGGAATTCCCAAGGAACGCGACATGGAGGAAACCACGGGATCGCTCATCTCCCGGAGCATTACCAGCGTACCCCGAGCTTCACCGCTTCCCGAGCTCGGAAGAATCGGCTCATACGCGAGAAAGACAAGGCGCCCTGCAAGCTCCAGCACGCCTTCGATTCCAGACCTCAGCTTGCCGGGCTCCCTGCCCCGGCGTTCCACGGCGGCGATCGTCTCCAGATCGTCGCGATCGAGCCCGCCGTGACCCAGGTACTTTGAAAATACAACTTCTCCCCGGTTGTTCAGGAGAACGATTCCGTCAACGTGGATCACCTGAAAGGCATCGCTGGTAAGTTCCTGGCGGATGTAGTCCGGACGGCGCGACTCCATGAAGTCGTAAGTACGGTCCCATTCGCTGTAATCCCGCGCCAGGACATCGAGCGCAGTTTCCTCGTTGTCCAGTGCCTTTTCCAGCCGATAGATGCTCTGCCGGGCAATTTCGCTCTCCAGGCGGGAAAAACTCCTGAGCAGGGCGAAGCGGGCGCTCAGATACACGGCTGCAAGAAACGCTCCCAGGGCGAGGGCGGAAAACAGCAGAATCTTCTTCCTAATGGTCATAAAGAGCACTGCGGACTGCTGTCGCTGATTGCCCGCGGAACAGGTCCGGCGCTTCGTTCGTGGAATCCCGTTCGCCCTCCCGGCTTCAGGGGCGCAGCTCACCCTTCGAGGTTCGAATTAGAACGTTTACACCATAGCATCAAGGTTCCCGACCATCGCTGGCGCGGTAACATGAAGAAAAACTTTCGTAACCCCACCGAGCTCGCGGGGCGGAAGACAGGTGAGAATGGGAAGACGCTACAGCCTGTAGCCGCGTGCTACTCTCATACATCTTCCTTCTCGGCTCACGGCAATGTTCGTCGAAGGACATGCGATTTCAGCAACTTATGCTCTGGGCGCGGTCTGCACATGGGGCTTCAGCGACTTCATTGGGGGCTACACCGCCCGCCGCTTCGATTCTTTTCTTCTCGCCTCGCTGACACACCTGAGCGGCACGATTCTTGTGGCCACGCTGGCCTTGATCGCGGCCGGCCCATTTCCCCCGCTCGCTCAAATTGGCTGGGCGCTTGCAGCCGGCGCCTGCGGGGGACTCTCGCTCGCCCTCTTCTATCACGCACTTGCGCAGGGGAACATGGGCCTCGCAGCTCCCGTGGCGGCTCTTCTGAGCGCTCTGCTTCCGGCCAGCTTCGGGATCCTGACCCAGGGCGCCCCGGGTCTCCGCCCGAGCGCCGGCCTGCTGCTAGCGTTGCTCGCCATCTGGCTGATCTCGCGCCCCGAAGGAGGACTTCGTCCGAGAGGCCTGGGGCTGGCCGTCGTCGCCGGATTCGGTTTCGCCCTCTTCTACATCTTCATGGAAAGGGCAGGAAGGGGAGCAGCGCTCTGGCTGGCCGCCGCCTCGCGCTTCTCCTCCCTGATCTTCACCGGAGCAATTACGCTCGCCGCAGGCAGATTCTCGCCGGTTTACCGCCTGGGCTTCGTTTGGGGATTTCTCGCCGGGGCAATCGATGTAACCGGCACGGTTCTGTTCGTTCGCGCCGCCCAGACCGGCCCACTCGCCCGGGCCGTGATTCTCAGCTCTCTTTATCCCCTCATCACGGTTCTTCTCGCGCGATTGTTCCTTGGAGAACACTTCACTCGTTCGCGGGCGGCGGGTGTCATTGCCGCCTTAGCCGCCATCCCTATGCTGATGGCGGCATAGTTTCGCTCCAGCCCAGTGTCGCTCTCGCCCTCCGTGTCGATTTCCCGCCCGTGTATACTCCCCATCGGCGCCGGCCGGTATCCCAAGTGAAACTTTATAAAACCCGAAAAGGCCCGATCCTCGAGGCAGAGCGCTGCTACCACGTGGCGGCTTCATCCTGGGACGAACTGCTCACGCGCGACGATCTCGATGATTACCTCAGAGAGAGCGTTGCGGCTTTCGTCCCTGTGGAGGAGGACCACCTGAACGCGGCCGGCCTGCTGGCTCCGATTGGCTCGCAAGAAGTGTGGGCCGCCGGCGTAACCTACCAGCGCAGCTGCACGGCGCGTATCGAAGAGTCGGAATCAGCCGGCGGCGGAGACTTCTACGACCGCGTATACCGGGCCGAGCGCCCGGAACTGTTCTTCAAGGCGACCCCGCACCGGGTGGTCGGTCCGGGGGAAAAGGTGGCCATCCGCGGCGATGCCAGATGGTCTGTTCCCGAACCGGAGCTGGCATTGCTCGTCAGCCCCACAGGTAAAATCCTCGGCTACACGATTGCAAATGACATGAGCTCCCGCGACATCGAAGGCGAAAATCCGCTATACCTGCCCCAGGCGAAAATCTACGATCGCTGCTGTGCTCTTGGTCCCTGCATTCTGATATCTAGGGCTCCGCTCGGGCGTGCGACCGCCATCCGCCTCGAGATCCTGCGCCATTCTGAAGCGGTATTTGCAGGCCAGACCTCGCTAGAGGAACTCAAGCGGGAGCCGGCGAGCCTCATCCGTTACTTATTTCGCGACAACTCTTTCCCGAGCGGGTGTTTCCTGCTGACCGGAACCGGGATCGTGCCGCCCGACTCGTTCACGCTTAAATCCGGCGATGAAATCAGAATCGCCATCGAGGGGATCGGAACCCTGGTGAATTCCGTCGCCTGATTACCGCCTGGCGTGCAAGTTTATAAAAGAGTTACATTTACGGCGATTGAGGCGATCAACCGCAGCGCCTCCGGGAGCATCTATATGTCGTGTTACGATATTGTAGGTGATGGACGGAGGTGCGTACCGGGGGCCCCGGCAACCCGACCTCCGTCTCGTTCGCGGCGATTCCGACCAGCGGATCTCGTTACTGGAGAAAATCTCTGTGCTCGCGAACGATAGTCTCTCACCGATCCGGAGAGCAAATGGTCAATCGAGGAAAGCCATCGAATCACTCCGAGCTGGGCGATTTTACCGCTAACCGGCGGGTCATCTTCCTCTCGGTCATGGCCATCGGCATCGGTGTGCTGAGCGCCTTCGTGGCCCTGGGCCTTCTGCGCCTCATCGGTCTTTTTACCAACCTGTTTTTCTTCCAGCGCTGGTCTACCGCACTGGTATCACCGGCCTCGAACCGGCTGGGTCTGTTCGAGGTTGCGGTGCCCGTGGTGGGCGCCATGATTGTCGGCCTCATGGCCCGCTACGGATCCGAGCGCATTCGCGGCCACGGAATTCCCGAAGCTATCGAGGCCATCCTGATCCAGGGAAGCCGGGTCGAGCCCCGACTGGCGATTCTGAAGCCGCTCTCATCGGCTATATCGATCGGTTCCGGGGGGCCTTTTGGCGCGGAAGGTCCAATCATTATGACCGGCGGGGCTTTCGGTTCGCTTCTCGCCCAGCTTCTGCACCTTTCAAGCGCCGAACGCAAAACCCTGCTCGTCGCCGGGGCTGCCGCAGGCATGTCCGCCACCTTTGCTTCCCCGCTCGCCGCCGCTCTGCTTGCCGTCGAGCTCCTGCTTTTCGAGTGGCAACCGAGGAGTTTCGTTCCCGTGGCGCTTGCAAGCGCGGTTGCCGCAGCCGTCCGCCGCTACCTGATCGGCCTGGGTCCGCTTTTCCCGCTTTCTTCTCAGCCGCTGGCTATCGGCGACAAGGCGCTGGTGGCATGCCTGCTGGTCGGGCTCATGGCCGGCGTGCTCTCGCTGCTGCTTACGGCATCGGTGTACGCAGCCGAGGATGCCTTTCGCAAATTGCCCGTCCACTGGCTGTGGTGGCCGGCTCTCGGGGGGCTGGTAGTCGGCCTCGGAGGACTGGCCTTTCCTCAGGCGCTGGGCGTAGGCTATGACGTCATTGCCGACCTGATCGGACGCTCCCTGCCTCTGCGTATGCTTTTGGGAGTGCTTCTGATCAAATGGATTATCTGGGCCGTATCTCTCGGCTCGGGTACCTCGGGGGGCGTTCTCGCGCCCCTGTTGATGATGGGGGGTGCGCTTGGAGGCCTCGAGGCCCTCTTCCTGCCGCACGAAACCATGGGGTTCTGGCCTCTCATCAGCATGGGTGCGGTGCTTGGGGGCACCATGCGCTCGCCTTTCACCGGCGTAGTCTTCGTGCTTGAACTTACCCATGACATCAATGCGCTCCTCCCGCTCCTTCTGGCTGTAACCGTCGCACACTGCTTTACGGTATTGACCATGAGGCGTTCGATTCTGACCGAAAAAGTGAGCCGAAGAGGTTATCACCTGAGCCGTGAATATGCCGTTGACCCGCTCGAGGTGCTCTTCGTTCGCGAGGTCATGCGCACGAAGGTTGCCGCGCTTCCTGCTTCGACCCCCGTAAACGAACTGAGCGTTGCCATATCGAGCACCCGCCGGGCCAATCAGCGCCTGTATCCGGTTGTCGACGACGAGGCTCAACTGGTCGGGCTCCTGACGGAAGAAGACGTCCGCAAATATTCAAGCGACCAGGAGCTGCAAAGCCGTCATCTGAAGCTCGCCGAAGTGGTGCGCCCTGACCCGGTAGTGGCCTATCCCGACGAACCGCTGACGGCGGTTGTCAACCGCATGGCCGAGTCCGGGCTGAGCGGGTTTCCGGTAGTCGAGCGCAGCAATCCCCCGAAACTGCTCGGCCTTGTCTCCCTGCGGGATCTTCTGAAAGCCAGGGTGCGCCGCCTGGAGGAGGAACACCGCCGCGAGCGTGTACTGCCGATCCGCATCGTCCTCCCCTGGGGACGAGTTGCGCGCCGGACCAGCAGCCCGGAGCCCGAAGGGGTGCAGGCACCGGCTAGCGAACCAGCATCGGAGGCCAAATGGCGGCAGGCGAAAAATCCGGCCTGCTGGAACGGGGCCAATGGCGGATTTGGGGCGGCCAATGCCAAGATGGTTTGCGCCGCCTGCGGCGAAGAATTTCCCTTTGCCTTGAAGTGCGAAACCTGCGGCGGGACCGACCTGGTTCTTGATACCGTCATGGGCGCGCGTGGCATCTTCTGCCGGGTGTGCCCGGAAGGGCAGTGGCACTGGGATTGTCCAAAGTGCGGACAACGCCAGGACTTTGCTGCCTCTTTTTTCTATAACGAAAAAGCCGTGCGCGTCAGCTGCCACTCAACCGCCTGACCGAGGCTTCGAGCACCGCTGCCGCGGATGCCTTCAGCCGCACCCCCCCGGCCGAGTTGCTGCAGCTTGCGAGCATTTCTAATCTCCACCATCCTCTGCCAGTTCTCGTGCGCCGGCTCAGGCAAGAAATATCGTATTACGATATAATTGACTACAGAAAGAAAAAGAGGATTGTTACAACCAAAGAAGTGGAGGTTTGTATGAAGGAATTATCGTATACGGATGCAAACAGCAGTCTGCGGCGCACCGACTGGGCAGCCGTGTGGGCCGGGGTCTTTACCTTTGCCGCGATCTGGACGACCTTCGAGTTGCTCGGGGTGGCGATATTCTCAAGCCCGGGCGCCACGCAGCCGGCAACGGGATTGAACGTCGGCCTGATCATCTGGACGATTGTCCTGAGCATCATCGCCATGTACGTGGCCGGGCGGCAAACTGGCCATCTCGCTCTCCTGGCCGACCGCGGCGTTGCCGTTATCCATGGAATGATCATGTTCGGGCTTTCCCTGGTGGCCTTGCTCGTCCTGGCGGCACTTGCTTGTGGTGCTGGCGTCAACAACCTGAGTGCCTATCTTGCGAACCTGTCTCCGGCGGCGCGCTGGACAGGGTTCCTGTCGCTGCTGCTGGGCTGGCTGGCGGCCATGGGTGGCGCGGCAAGCACTCCGGTCTATAAAGCCCAGGTTGCGGTTGACAACCTGCGCGACATACGTCCGGCAGCGTAGCGCGAGGGCAATGCTCCCGTTTCGCGTGCGCGCGGCGCTCCTGAAGGAAAAAGGCCGCGCTCCGATTCTCCGATTCTCCGATTCCGGAGGCGGCCTTCAGTTTTGGCCTCTCTGACCCGAAGCACCCGCCGAATTTGGCCGGTCTTGGGTCAAGGTTCCCAAGGTTTTGGCAGATCCGCAAAGG
>JAFAWX010000253.1 GCA_019241535.1 Acidobacteriota bacterium
ACCCCCGGCAGTTCTCGAGCCGCCGTATATCGGCACATTCAACGCATTCGTCTCTGACCACGCTCTGCCGCGCACTTATCAGTGGAACCTCACCTTGGATCAGAATCTCGGCTCCAGCCAGACACTTTCCGCGTCTTACGTGGGCGAGCTCGGGAGAAGATTGCTTCGACAGAATCTGCTGTTTGGTTCTCCCAACCCACTGTTCAATAACAGCTACATCTGGATCACTACCAACGCCTCATCCTCAAACTACCAGGCACTGCAGCTACAATTTC
Source organism: Acidobacteriota bacterium (assembly GCA_019241535.1). Lineage (GTDB taxonomy): Bacteria > Acidobacteriota > Terriglobia > Terriglobales > Acidobacteriaceae > Gp1-AA145. The sequence continues at coordinate 276 of JAFAWX010000253.1, forward strand.
GGCGCCATCTGTCCCGTGGTCTGGCCACTCTCGTTTCTTATACCTGGTCGCATTCTATCGACGATACCTCCACCGACGTGGGTCTGGATAACTTTGTAAAGCCGGCCCTGGACCGCGGCCCCTCGGATTTCGACGTGCGCCATGCCTTCAACGCCGCATTCGCTTACAGCGTACCCAGCCCGGCGGGCGTGAATCCGGCGCTCGGCGCGATGTTGAAAAACTGGCTCGTAGCCGGCATTTGGGGGGTAAAAACCGCGCTGCCAGTCAATGTGACTGTCGGCCGCTCTGACACTGGAACGGATCCGAGCTTTTCTCCATATAACACGCGGCCGGACCTTATCCCCGGTGTGCCCCTGTACATCGACGAGCCCAGCCTTCCCGGAGGAAGGGGAATCAATCCCGCGGCCTTTTCCGTGCCGGCTGAAATCCGCCAGGGGGACCTGGGCCGTAATGCGCTGCGTGCATTCCCCCAGGTGCAAACCGATTTTGCCATTCAGCGTCAGTTTCGCCTGGGCGAAAAGATCAAGCTGGATTGGCGGGCAGACTTTTTCAACCTGGTCAACCATCCCAGCTTCTATATCGACGGTACCCTGGGTTACTATCCCCCGTTTGCATCGAACCCGACTTTCGGGAGCGGAGTCGTGATGGTGGCGCCGCCCAGGCAGATCCAGTTCGCGCTGAAGGTAGACTTCTAGAGTTATTCATCCGGCTGAGTTCCACCAACAAGCCGGCGCTCAGGACTCTGAGGATCTAGTTCCCAATCCGTCCAGTCTTTAACGAACAATTCGTGGGGTGCTGGGTCCGTATAGTTCCATTCCCGCAGCGAAGATCATCGGCTGCACAGTATTTGTCACATCCCCAGCACACGCGCTCCGGATGTTTCGGGTGGAGCGATATTTTGGCCTTCGGCATCCTTTTCCTTCTTAGTTGTCTTGCAGCAGCCTTTTTTCTCCTTGGATTGCCTTCAGCGGAGTGATGTCCTGTGTAAGCTCAACCGTTCCAAGCCAGGCTCCTTGTTTATCTCGCACGCGAAATAGCGAACGTATACAAGTTTACTTGGAAGTTCATCCAGAACCCGGCGACGTTCTCGAGACCTGCCCGGAAATCGTCCAGAATCCGATTCACGGTGTCGACGCTCTTTGGCGGATGGCAATGCTGGACCTTGCGGCCGATAATGGCTCTGCTCCGGGCAAAGATTCGGCTTGGACCTTCGCTAAAATGCGACACGGTCGTCGGCATCGACGAATGTCAGATCCAGTGGCAGCGTAGAGAGAACAGCACTCAGTCGACCGTGACATGGCCGGTCGCCATTATGAAGGCCGTCTTTCGGGATAGAGCTGCTCGCCGGTTCTGCCGCCCTCTGCGCAGAGTAGCCGGAGCGAGGTTCGACGATACACCGGCCATAGTGCGCGGAGGCCGTCCAGACCTCCGCCCATTCGCCATCGGTTAAAGTCTGCAGCGACATCGGCAAGAGTATGTTCTTTTCTTTGAAGATCATCTCCTCGACGGCCCGTAACGCCACTTCAGCAGAGTGGGTGAATGATTGCGTGAGGCTGCCCGCTGTGAAACCGCAACCAATGCGCCGCTTGATTCATCTGCCTGAGCAAACTCCGGACCTCATCGTCTTTGGCACATCACCTTGGAAGGACCCGTGATACCGTGGCGCTCCAGAAACGAGAACAGCGCGTGTTCTTCCTATGATAATGCTTGTCAATCTATCAAGTCGTTCGCGCATTGACGTAAGCGATAAACGATCTCCGTTGCATCGGCGCCGCCCTCGACTTTTCCGAGCTCTGTGAGCAATGAGTGCGTCCTCCCGATCACCTCCTTGAGCGCAGAGTTTTCACGCCTAAAGGTGTCTACCGGGTGACCTGGTTGGATGTGGAGCGGAGGTGCCAGCTGGACCAGCACGTCGCGCGTGACCTGGGAATGTAAGTCGCACATCGAGCGCACTGTGTCCACCGGCATACCCTCGGC
>JAFAWX010000362.1 GCA_019241535.1 Acidobacteriota bacterium
ACTTTGATTTCCGGAATTGCCCACAGGCGCTCGGGTGTGTTACAAGCCTGACATGCGTAGATGGATGCGTGACAAGCTGAAACAACGCAGCAAGAAATCAGCTGAAGACAGCGGTCCGGCGCCTCTGCAGCCGGCCTATTTCAACCCTGAAGCCGGCGACCCGACCGCAGACAGCAGCTCCGCTGAACCGGCTCCGGAAGCCAGCACGCCAATTGACGAGCCGGCCGCCGCAGCAGTGCCGTCAGCAGAGAAGACCCAGGACGGTGCACCACCCGCACCCGTTAGCGAGCCGCCGACTGTGAGGCGGCCGCGCCGTCGCCGTGGCCGGGGAGGACGCGGCAGAAGAAGTTCCGGGCAGCCGGCTCCCGCCCCCCCGGTTTCTTCCGCTTCTGCCACGGTCGTCCAGCCATCGATCTCCAAGGGAGTTGTTGTTCTTGCCGTCGGGCTTCCGGGATCGGGCAAGAGCTCTTGGTTCAAGCGCCACAACATCAATCCTCTCTCGAGTGATCTCGTCCGCGCGCTGCTCTTCGATGATCCCAACGAACAGCGCTTCCAGGAGCTGGTTTTTTCCAATCTACGTTCCATGCTGCGGGCCCGCCTGATCGCGCGCCGCCCCTTGAACTACGTGGACGCCACCAATCTCACCGCCCATGACCGCCACAGTTGGATCAAGCTGGCCAAAGACCTGGGTTATGAGGTTCAGGCCGTGTATTTCGATGTTCCGCTGGAGGTCTGCCTGGCCCGGAATCAGCGGCGGCAGCGGGTGGTATCGGAGGATGTGATGCGCAGAATGGCGGACAAGCTGAAGCCGCCGGCCTTTGAAGAGGGTTTCTCGAAAATCACCGTGGTCCGGGTCAAGCAGAGAGAGGAATTCTGAAGGTTGGTCCGTTGCCGTACCTTCTCGGAGGCGACTGCAGTCATTTCAAATAAGGCAGCATCTGTTTAAAAGCTTCCGTACCGGACGAGCCCAGCAGTTCGTAAATGATGGCTTCGGTCGAAGAAATCACTGCCCCTGCCGCCCGCATCCGTTCGAGTCCTATCCTCCAGTTCAACTCCGTTCGCGAGCCGATTGCGTCGGAGGCCACCTGTACGAAATAGCCTTCGCGCAAAGCCGCGAGCGCTGTCTGCATGACGCAGATGTGGCTCTCCATTCCGCACAGAAGCACTGTCGTCTTTAGTCCGGGAAGGCCTTTGAGCTGCGAGCGAAATCGCTCACTGCCGAAACAGGAGAACGCCTGCTTGTCTACGGCGGCTTGCGGCAGAAGTGACTTGACCTCGGAGACTGTCTCGCCTAATCCTTTCGCGTATTGGGTGGTCGCGAGCGTAGGAATTCCGAGAAGCCCGGCCAGCCGCAACAGCAACTGCACATTTTTCAGGAGCCGCTCTTTCTCAAAGATGGGCGGCAGGAGCTTCTCCTGGATATCGATGACCAGCAGGGCGCATTCTGACGGCTCGAGCTGTCGGCGGGCTTGATCCGCCATTTCGGCTTCGGAGACCGAGACGGGAACGAGGTCGCGACCAGCGGCAGACATTGCCCCTATTGTAATCGCGCCTACGAGACACGTCGGAAAATTCGCCGTACCCAGCCGGCGAAACGGAATGGCGGGCTCAATAGCCCTGGTGCTTGTCGATGACGGCGAGCATGGGCTGCCCGTTCAGGAAACGCCGCAGGTTTTCTGAAAACAGCGAGTAGTGCCGCTCCCAAAGTCTTTCGGTCATGCCGGCAATGTGAGGTGTAATGAGAAGATTGTTCAACTCCCAGAGCGGCGAATTTGCCGGCAGGGGTTCGCTTTCAAAGACATCGAGCGCCGCAGCAGCGATCCTGCGCTTGCTGAGAGCGTCGATCAGAGCGGCATCATCGATAAGTGGCCCGCGGCCAACGTTGATAAGACAGGCCCAGGCCTTCATCTTTGAGAGCTGCTCGACGCCTATCAGTCGGTTCGTCCGGGGAGTGAGCGGCGGCGACAAGACCACGTAGTCCGAACGGGCGAGCATAGCATCAAGCTGCGAAGAGGGCAGCACTTGCTCGACGTATTCGGGCTTTTCTCTCCCTGGATGCTCGCGAACGGCTACAACCTGCATGCCCATGGCAAAGGCGCGTTTTGCCACGTTGGTTCCAATGCTTCCCAGGCCTACCAAGCCGAGAGTGGCTCCGGCGATCTCTCGTGGGCCGGGAGCCTCGGCCCATAGGATCTCTTGTGCCCAAACGTGTTTTTGCTGATAGCGGACAGCCTCGGGAATCTTTTTGGCCAAAGCTAAAATCAGCCCCAGCACGTGCTCAGCCACTACCGGGCCATGGACATCGCGGGCGTTCGTGACGATCACATCACTGTCGACCAGTTCAGGAAACATGAGCTGATGGACGGCGGCAGCCGGAGAATGGATCCAGCGTAGCCGGCGCGCCTGGCGAAACTGCTCCGGACGAAGCGACAACGTGAAGGCAATGTCCGCATCGGGTAGTTCCTTTTCGAGGCCGTCATAACCGGTGAGGCGCACAACCTCAAGTTGCGGGAAGTTTGCGCGGATACGGTCGCCAAACCACTCCGGGGCAATCCAGAGGTCCAGTCTGTGGTAGGTGACAACCAGGAGCTTCTTTACGCTTTCCTTCGAAAGTCCAGTCATGAGCTGATCAGGTAAAGGTAGACTTCGCCCGCCGGAGAAATCTGAGCGGCAGCCAACACTACAGCGTACCTGGCTCGCCTCTCTCCACAGGCGGCAGAATGATGCGCCACGGCCCGAGGTATTCTTAGCTACTCGTTTTCACAAGCAGGTCGCTGCCCGTCATTTCATTGGGCTCCGGAATACCGAGCATGGCGAGGATGGTAGGGGAAATATCCCTCAGCGACCCGCCAGGCTTCAGAGTGAACTGGCGCGAATTCTCGGCCACCACGATAAAAGGCACGGGATTGGTGGTGTGTGCCGTATGGGGACCGCCGGTTACAGGATCGATCATCATCTCGGCATTGCCATGATCGGCGGTGATCAGCATGGCTCCGCCGCAGGAGCGAACTGCCTGCTCGATGCGGGCCAGGCAGGCATCAACGGTTTCAACCGCTTTGACGGTTGGCTCGATCTTCCCGGAATGCCCGACCATGTCGGCATTGGCGAAATTCACGATGATGAGATCAAAGGCACTGTCGCCGACTGCTTTGACCACTGTATCGGTGATGCCTGAGGCGCTCATTTCCGGCTTCAAGTCGTAGGTCGTCACTTTCGGCGAGGGCACCAGTACCCGCTCTTCTCCCGGAAAAGGCTGCTCCACTCCTCCATTAAAGAAGTAGGTAACGTGTGCATACTTCTCGGTTTCGGCAACCCGCAAATTGCGCATATTCATCCCCCCGATCACGTTGGCCAGGATATTTTCGAGCGACTCCGGGGGGATGACCACCGGTAAGGCGAATTTCTTGTCATATTGCGTCATGCAAACGTAACCCAGGTTCCGCGGCACGCGATCGCGCGTTATCATCGCGTCAAGATCGGCCGCGCCCGGCAAGTCGCTTCCCTGATGTTCATTCAAGCCGCTGTTGCGGGTGAGCGCACGAGTTATCTGGCGAACCCGATCCGCCCGGAAATTGAAGCAAATGCAGGAATCGTCGTCCCGAATGGGACCTACCGGGCGGCCATTGACGTCGGTCAATACAAACGGCACGATGAACTCATCCGTGACCCCCTTGTTGTAGAACTCCTTCACTCCCTGAACTGGATCGCGGTATTTCCCTCCTTCGGCTTCGCCGAAAACCATGGCACCGTAGGCTTTGGCAATGCGCTCCCAGCGGCGGTCACGGTCCATGGCGTAGTAGCGGCCGTTCACGGTGGCGATTTTCCCCGTGTTGTACTGGCGCATCACCGCCTGAAGCTGCTCAAGATATCCGGCTCCGTTTGTGGGCAACGTGTCGCGCCCGTCCATGAAAGCATGCACGAACACCCTCTCGACCTGGTTTTGCCTTGCCATCTCGATCAGCGCGTGCAGATGGCTCTGATAGGAGTGGACGCCTCCGTCAGAAACCAGGCCTAATAAGTGCAGCTGCCTGTCGCCCTGGCGGGCGTTCTTGATGGCACTCAGCAGTACCGGATTTCGAAAGAACTCACCGCTCGTGATCATCTGCTCGATGCGGGTTGAATCCATGTGCACGATGCGGCCGGCGCCGATATTCAGGTGTCCAACTTCGCTATTGCCCATTTGCCCTTCAGGCAGGCCCACATACGGTCCGCTGGTGTGAATGAGCGTGTTGGGGTGGTCGCGCAACAGGCGGTCATAGGTCGGCTTGCGCGCCAATGCAATGGCATTAGCCTGGGTCTCGGGGCGATAGCCCCAGCCGTCGAGAATGATCAGAACCACCGGTTTAGGGCGAGACAAGATCGATCTCCTCTGCTCAGTAGTGGAAATCCTGCTGTCTCCAGCTTCGATTGAGAGAATCTCCTGGCCTTCGGCAAAAGGCTGTTTATCGGCGTAGTTCGGCTCAGGCCGACCTTGACCTGCTCAAATCAGGGATGTAGTTGAGCGCCCTGAAGCCCAAAAATGCGGCCCCGGCGCCTAACTCTTCTTCGATTCGCAACAACTGGTTGTACTTGGCAACACGGTCGGTACGCGAGGCGGACCCGGTCTTGATCTGTCCCGCTCCGGTCGCGACCGCCAGGTCGGCGATAAAGGTGTCCTCCGTCTCCCCCGAGCGGTGTGAGATCACCGACGTGTATCGGTTCCTGCGGGCGAGATCGACCGCATCAAGAGTCTCGCTGACCGTACCGATCTGGTTCACTTTGATGAGGATTGAATTTGCCACATGGCGTTCGATTCCCTGCTCCAGCCGCCGCACATTGGTAACAAAAAGGTCGTCGCCAACGAGCTGAATCTTTGAGCCAAGTTCACCCGTTAACTGCGCCCAGCCCTGCCAGTCATCCTCCGCCAGTCCGTCTTCGAGCGATACAATCGGATAATCTTTCGCCCATTGTGCCCAGTACCGTACCATCTCTTCGGAACTCTTCGCAGACTTGTCGGACTTTTTAAAAACGTATTTCCCACCCTGGTAGAACTCGCTCGCGGCCGGATCGAGGGCAACGCTAATCTCTTCTCCGGGTTTGTACCCCGCCTGGCGAATGGCTTCTAGCACCAGTTCAATCGCCTCCACGTTGGATTTCAGCGAAGGCGCGAACCCTCCTTCGTCGCCTACGGCGGTGTTGTAGCCGCGTTTCTTGAGCACGCCTTTCAAAGTGTGGAAAACCTCCACACCCCAGCGCAAAGCCTCGGAAAAAGAGGGCGCGCCGACGGGCATGACCATGAACTCCTGAAAATCGACGTTGTTGTCGGCGTGCGCTCCCCCATTCAGGATGTTCATCATGGGGGTGGGCAGTACGTTCGCCCCTGCTCCGCCGAGGTAGCGGTAGAGAGGAAGTCCGTAAAAGCCGGCTGCGGCGCGGGCTGCAGCCATCGACACGGCCAAGATGGCATTGGCGCCCAGCCTGCCTTTGTTCTCGGTTCCATCTAGAGCGATCAGCTTTTCATCGAGCGTGCGCTGTTCGGCGGCAGGATAATTGGCCAGGGCACGGGCTATTTCCCCGTTCACGTTTGCAACCGCCTTCAGCACGCTCTTGCCGAGATACTTTCCTTTCTCCCCGTCGCGAAGCTCAACCGCCTCGTGCTCGCCGGTCGATGCCCCGCTGGGCACGATCGCGCGGCCGAGCGAGCCGTCCTCCAGGCATACTTCGGCCTCGACCGTCGGGTTGCCGCGGGAGTCGAGAACCTGGCGCGCGTGAATTCCGCAAATTTTGCTCATGGATAAATGCCTCTCCTACGGTATTTTGAAACCATGCTCGATGACCGCTGGACCCGCTCGGTTCTAATAACCACACGCGTCAGCCGTCTCGTTGCCCGGCAGCGGTTGGGAACCTATTTGAAACGTCGGATTATAAACGATGAGCCATCCGCGACTCTGAGCGAGTCATGAAGAACACAACCGACACACTCGTCATTGGCTCAACCGCACCCGCGTTCCAGCTGGGCGCAGCTAACAGTTATGACCGGCTGTCGCTCTCGCAGCTGATCTCCTGCGGTCCGCTGATCGTAGAGTTCCTACGCGGCACCTGGTGACCCAACTGCCGCAAGCGCATGGCTCAGGTTGAGTCACGAAAAGACGAAATCCGACAACTCGGTGGACAGCTCGTGTACATCGCCGCAGAAAAAAGAAACGGCATATGGAAGCCTGAGAAATACCTTCGCGCCCACCCTGTGTCGTTTCCATTCCTGCTCGACGAAGATCGTTCCGTCGCTAAGGCGTATGGTCTTTATCACCGGCTGGCGCATGACGCCTTCAAAATCGCCTATCCGGCAACCCTGGTCATCACTCAAGACCAGCGAATCGAATTCATCTATCGGGGAGCGAGCCAGACAGATCGAGCAGCCCTTGAAGAAGTCATGAGCGTCCTCCGCAAACTCAAGTCCGACGCTGGTTGAACCTAGGAACAGGTCGGAGAGCCGGCGCCTGATCGCCGGTTTGGGGCGAGGATGTGAAATCGAATACCCGGTTCCGCCCTGTTCGAGTGCCAAGCCGCGCGAGGCGTGCAGAACCGCATCAATGAGCAGAATCCTGAGACTCATTCTTAACTGCTACAATTGCCGTCGGTTCCCCCAAAGCCCATGAAGTGCCCATTTTGCGGCCATGCCAACGACAAAGTAGTGGATTCGCGCGAGAGCAAGGAGGCCGATTCCATTCGCCGAAGGCGTGAGTGCCTGAAGTGTGAAAAGCGCTTTACAACCTACGAACGGATTGATGAGATTCCTTACATGGTGGTCAAAAAAGATGGGAGACGGGAGAAATTCGACCGCCAGAAGGTCTTGAATGGATTACTGCGGGCCTGCGAAAAACGTCCTGTGCCGATCAGCAAACTCGAGCAGATCGTCAACGAAGCGGAAACTTTTGTCATCGAGTCTCCGGAACGCGAGCGCAAGACCAGCGAAGTCGGGGAGCTCATCATGAACCGGTTGCGCCGCTATGACAAGGTGGCATACGTGAGGTTCGCCTCGGTGTATCTGGACTTCAAAGATGTTCAGGAGTTCATGACCGAATTGAAAGACTTGCTGAAGACGAAGGAGCCAGCAGAGACCCAGACAAAAGGCGCGGCCAAGCCGATGTAAAGCGGGCCGGCGGCTCGAGCTTCCAGCAGCCATCCGAATGACTCACAAAATTACACTTATTCCCGGCGACGGGATTGGGCCGGAGGTAATGAACGCGGTAACTCGCATCCTGGACGCGAGCGGAGTGAAGTTCGAGTGGGAAACGGTGCTGGCCGGGGCTGAAGCATATGAGAAATATCGCGAATACGTACCCAAAGCACTCACCGAGTCTGTCGAGCGCACGCGCGTGGCACTTAAGGGCCCGATTACCACCCCCATAGGCGGCGGTTTTGCCAGCATCAACGTGCAGCTCAGAAAGCAGTTCGATCTATACGCGAATTTTCGCCCGGTCAGCAACCTGCCGCACATCCCGACCCGGTATCCGGATATCGATTTAGTCGTTATTCGGGAAAATACCGAGGGCCTTTATTCTGGTCTCGAGCATGAAGTTGTACCCGGCGTGGTCGAGAGCCTCAAGGTCATGACCGAGAAGGCGTGCACGCGCATCGCGCGCTTTGCCTTTGAATATGCGCGCCGCAAGCAGCGCAAGAAAGTTCACGCCGTCCACAAGGCCAATATCATGAAGCTATCCGACGGCCTCTTTCTGCGCTGCTCGCGCAACGTGGCCAAGGAGTATCCCGAGATCACCTATGGGGAGCACATCGTCGACAATACCTGCATGCAGCTGGTCATGAACCCTTACCAGTATGACATGTTGGTGATGGAGAACCTTTACGGTGACATCATTTCCGACCTGTGCGCCGGACTGGTAGGCGGCCTGGGTCTGGTGCCGAGCGCCAATCTGGGCGATCAGGGCGCGATCTTCGAAGCCGTTCACGGCTCTGCCCCGGACATTGCGGGCAGGAATCTGGCGAACCCGACCGCCCTGTTGCGTTCGGCGCTCTTGATGCTGAACCACATTGGGGAGCCAGACGCTGCCAACAATATTCAAAGTGCTCTCGAAGAGATCTACCGCCACCGTGACCAGTTAACCCGGGATGTTGGCGGGAAAGCCGGTACTTCAGAGTTTGCCGATGCGGTTATTCAGACCATGCAAAGCGGATCGACGGTCGAGTAACCTCCCCGTGGCCCCGGCAATTTCGATCGCCAGCTTCCTTCCTGCAGCTAGCCACGGCCCCTAAAAAATCTAGGGCCGTCGCCGCTCGTGCAGATCAGTACAGAAACTTCAAAGCAAACTGCACCAGCCGTGGCGGCAGGGCTGCCTGAATTTGGTTGAAGGTGGGAGAACTGATGTCGCTATCCGGCAGTCGGAAATTCGTGTGATTTAGCAGGTTGAATAACTCGGCGCGGAACTGCAATTGCTTGCCTTCAGCCACGCGAATGTTTCTGAATGCGGAGAAGTCCCAGTCTGCGTACCCAGGTCCAATAGCGATGTTGCGGCCTGCCGTGCCGAATTGCTGCACCGGAGAATTCGGGTCTTGGGTGATAGCCTGAAATGCGGCTGCGTTGAGCCATGCGTTTGCCGAGCGCGGTCCGGCGTTCGGGTTCTGGCCGGGAACCAGGTTGGGGCGATTAGCAGAAAACCCCGTGATTTCGGGCGCGCCGCCTTGCACGGAAACGTCATGGGAATCAAACACCGTAAATGGTGTACCGCTCATCACGCTGGCGATTCCGTTCAACTGCCAGCCGCCGAGAAGTTTCTGATGCCAACCTTCTGAATGCTTCCAGAAAGGCAGCTCCCACTGGTAGCTGAACACGAAACGATGACGCGCATCGAAAAGTGAAAGTCCGCGCTCCGCCGCCAGATTAAACGGATTCTGGGCCAGGTCATTCTCGCCGGCCACCGGCTTCGCCGCCGATCCGGTCATATTGAAGGACGAGGCGTCGTCGATCGTCTTTGAAAAGGTGTACGACGCCAGAAAAGATACGCCGTGGCTGAATCGCTTGCGCAGGCTCGTTTCAAGCGCATTGTAGGCTGAATTCGCGATGCCTGCGATTAATCCCATAGAAGAGTACACGCAGGGAGGGCTGTTTGCCGCCAGCGTACACCCCGAGTACAACCGGCGTTGATCCGCATTGCCCGAGGTCGAGTTCGGCTGGCCAGTCGCCGGATCAAAGCCAGGAACGTAGATCGCCGGGTTGCCTTCGATGAATCGGGGTAGCTTGGTTCCCTTCGTGCCTACATACCCAACTTCGAGCAGGACATCGGAGCCGAACGATCGCTGAATGTTCAGGTCCCAATCCTGGGTATAGGGCAGGGGCAGGTTCGGGGTGACGGTAAGATTCGTCAGAGGTTCGGCAAACTGGCCGGCAATCGGCGGATTGCCGTTAAAAGGGTCGGAAAAGTTGAAGAACGGCGACGGCCCGAGCTGGGGAGTCTGCAGGTAGGGAGGCGCACTGATCGGAGATTGCAGAGGCCCGCCCTGTCCGGTGTAGTAGGGCTCGTAGTAAATTCCGTAAGCGGAAGTCACCAGCCACTTCGCCGCGCCGGTGGGATCCCAGGCGATACCAACGCGCGGCGCGAATCCCTTCTTGAATGTGGGAATCAAGCCAGCCGGCACGCCTTTGTCACCGGGATAGAGCAGGCCTGTCGGGGCGTTGGGCACAACCGTTGACTGCCGCCCGGGAATCCACAAAGTTTGGCGATTGTGAATCTCCGTGTAGGGGAATGGCAATTCGTAACGCAATCCTGCGTTCAGCGTGAGTCGTCGATTGAGCTTGTATGTATCTTGCGCATATCCGTTGAGGGCATTGCCGCGAATACCCCGGCTGAAATCGCCCCGGCCCTGAAGAAATACAACCGGCACTCCCCACAAGAAGCTGGCAAACGAATTGGTCACGGGAAATGGCACAAACACAAAGAATCCATTGGTGGCAATGCCTTGCAAGGCACTAACCTCGAGATGCTGATATCCCCCGCCGAATTTAAACTCATGGGCACCGTGCACCCAGCTGAGCGCGCCGGAATAATCGAAGACGTTCTCATAGGTGTCGCGCGGGCCGGTAATCGGATCGCCGACACTGGTATAGCCGTTTACTTGAATGAATGGTGGTCCTGCGGCACTGGCCAGGCTGGGTGAATAGGTGAATCCAAGGCTTTGAAGAGAGGTGTGATTGAGGTGCTCGTCAAATAGGAACTTGTTGCGCAAATACGAGACGCGAAAAACACCGATCACGACCGGAGAAAAAATGTGCGTCTCCTGCCCGACAAAGTTCTGCGCGCGATGGTCTTCTCCGACGGGATAGCCGGGAACGCTTGCCCCTGCCGTGGATAGCGGGTCGAAGCGGTTGACGTTGTTGAACATGTAGCGGAAGTTGAGGGTATCCGCCGAGCTCAGGTAGTGGTCAACTCGCAGACCGAACTGATTGCGGTCATCGCGTCGAGTTCCCGTCGAGAGAAATCCATTTGTGCCGAGATCGGGCACCGGGAACAAACTGAGTAGACTTGCTGACAATGCATTCTGGGCCAGGGGATTAGCCGGGTTCGGTGCCGGCATGCGGTTGAATGGGTAGGGTTGGCGGAAAAACACATTGAAGAGCTGATGAGCTGGGTTGGGACAGAAGCCGGTCGTGGGGTCAATTCCCTCCGTGCACATGGCGGAGAAATCGCCTTGGCGCTCAGCTATTGAAGGGACGGTGCTGATGAAACTGGTGCCCGTGCGGTTGCGGAACCCCTCATAAAATCCGAAGAAGAACGTCTTCTCTCGGCGTACCGGTCCGCCTATGCTCCCGCCAAACTGATTTTGTTTCAGAGGCTCAACCTTCGTATCCGGAAAGGGAGTTGCATCGAGAGCGTCATTGCGCAGGAATTCCCAAAGCGCTCCATGGAAATTGTTCGATCCTGACCGGGTGATGATGTTGGTGGTCGAGCCCAGATTGTGCCCGAATTCGGCACTGGAGTTGTGGGTAAGGATTCTGAACTCCTCAATGGCATCAATCGGCGGCTGCAGCACGAATCCGCCGTCCACGCCATTGAAGTTGTTTGCGCCATCAATGAGGAAATTGTTCGACTCCGGACGCTGACCGTTGACCGCATATCCCTGCTGCTCGCGCAAGGAGCCGCCCGCCTCCAAAAGACCCGGGGTAAGAGGCACAACCCCTGGTTGCAGCAGCCCGAGCTGAGCAAAATCCCGACCCTCGAGGGGAAGATCCACGAGTTCGCGCTCAAGCACGACTTTTCCCAGGCTGGTAACGGTTGGCTGGATCAATGCCGCATCGGCGGCGACCTGAACAACCTGTTTTTCCGAGCCTACCGTCAGGCGCGCCGCAACCACTGCGGTCTCGTTCACATTAAGCGCTATCCCCTGCTGCTCGTATTTCTGGAAGTGCGGGGCCAGGATTTCGAGGCGGTAGTGTCCCGGCGGCAGTTCGAGCAAGACATAATTTCCCGCGCGATCTGTTCTGGTAGTCCTGATCAGGCCAGTTTCGGTCTGCTGCGCATTCACGCTGGCGTTTTCTATCACTGCCCCGCTCGGGTCAGTGACGCTGCCGCGAATATTACCCGTAATCTGCTGTGCGCAGGCTGGGATGCACGTGAGTATCGCGACAAAAAGCCAAGTCGTATTTCTGGACACGAAATTCCTCCCTCGATGACGATGATCTTCGCGGCAGGCATCAGGAACGAATCCGCGCAACAGCTCTTTTGCCCCACGAAATTTGCCCCCGATTATTGGCCAGCATCAGATAGCCATCAATAATTCGAAAGTAGTAGACCAGGCACTCCGGCCTAGTTTTTTTTTACTATTGCTCGCTTAATACAAGTCTCGTAGTGTTTGCGATTTTGGGTCGTATCGCTTGGCAGGATGAACAATCTGACAGAAGCGGACAGATCTGCCCCTCCTGATAGCCAAACACCTCGCCGACAGTTAGGCCTCGCCTCGGCGATTGCCGCGGTCGCAGGCGAATCGATCGCGGTGGGAATCTTTCTTACCCCGGCGGGAATGGCGAAAGCTCTAGGTTCCCCGTTCTGGCTGCTCCTGGTGTGGATCATCGTTGGCATAATCACGATCAGCGGCTCGCTCACCTATGGGGAACTGGCGGCGCGGTTCCCGCGCGACGGCGGGCTTTACGTATATCTATTCGAGACCTTCGGCCAAAGGATTGGGTTCCTCTATGGGTGGATGTGCCTGCTGGTTCTCGATCCGGGGCTGACGGCCGCTCTGGCGGTGGGATTTGCAACCTATGCTGCCTACATATTGCCTTTATCTCCCCTGATGATTAAGTTTGCCGCCGCAGCCGTCATATGGGCCCTCGCCATCCTGAATATATTGAGTGTTCCGATCAGCGCGGGGCTGTTGCGCTGGACCACCGTGCTCAAACTGGGAGTGCTCGCGTTGCTGGTAGGGTGGGCGCTCGCCTTTCGGCTGGGTTCCTGGTCGAATTTTATTCCCTTTGTCGAACAACGCCCGGGCTCGCTGCCTTTGGCAGAAGCTCTGGGTGCAGGCCTGGTTCTCGCCTTCTTTTCTTTTGGCGGATGGTGGGATGTCAGCAAAATTTCCGGGGAGGTGCGCGACCCCGGCCGAAACCTGCCCCGCGCCATGCAGTGGGGCGTGCTTATAGTCACGGTCGCTTATGTAGCGGTCAGCGCGGTTTTTCTCTACCTGATGCCGCTCGAGAAGGTTACAAGCGATGAAGCCTTTGTAGCCGGGGCAGGGGAAGTCCTTTTCGGCCACGCCGGCGCTGTCGTATTCGCCGCCATCGTGGCCGTTTGTGTGCTCGGCAGCCTGGCAGCGATCGTTCTCTCGGCCCCGCGTGTCTATTACGCTATGGCTGCCGACGGCCTTTTTTTCCATTCCGTTGCCCGAATTCACCCGAGGTTCGCGACCCCTGTTCGAGCCATTCTTATTCAGGCTGCAATTGCATCCCTGCTGGTGGTTACCGGCAGTTTTCAGCAGATCATCGCCTACTTCATTTTCGCTGCGGTAGTGTTTCTCGGACTAGCGGCCGTCGGTTTATTCATCGCGCGGCGACGCCAGCTTGGGCAAGTGCCGGTCTTCCTCGCCCCCGCGTATCCGCTTCCCCCACTTGCTTTCGTCGTCCTTGTGGGCATGCTTCTTGTGCTGCTCGGATTACGCAGCCCCCGCCAGGCCATGCTTGGGGCAGCAGTGGTTCTTGCCGGCGTGCCGGCATTCGCCTTATTTGGCCGCCGCACGCGGGCGAGCGTTCGAGCCGCGCCAAGTCCCGTCCACGACGGTTAACGACTCAGGATCTGGAAACCGTAAGCCGGAAATGGTAGTTTTTCGAGAGCCTCCACGGGAGCACGTAATCCATGTCAGACCATCCTCAGCAAGACCCGCCTGTGACTAAAATCCGCATTGTCGAAGATAGCGAAGCAAGTGGCGAAACGGCTGCCGCCTATGACTACTGGCGTGCGGGTTCTGGCCGAAGACAGGTGCCGGGTATCATCAAATGTTTCGGCGCCCGACCGGATTTTCTGCGCCAGGTGATCCAGTTTTCTAATACCGCGCATTTTTCCGAAGGTCACCTGTCGCGGCGCCACAAGGAAATGATCGCTACCTATGTCTCCTACCTGAACCACTGCCCTTATTGAGTAGACAGCCACGCCTACTTCCTGCGTGTTCAGGGAGCCACCGAACAATGTGTTCAGGCCATTATGGCGGGCCGACTTGATGAGGCGGGTCTGAACCCCGCCGAGCGGGACCTGCTCGATTATGCCGAACTCATCACCCGCGCCGCTCATAGCTCTAGGGCGGAAGATGTCCAGAAATTACGAAATGCTGGATGGACAGAAGATCAGATCTCCGAGGCTGTTTACATCATCGCCCTGTTTGCCTTCTTTAACCGTGTGGCCGATGCCTTCGGGATTCCGTCGCAGGATTATCTGCTCACCGGCAGACTCACGCCGTAAATTGTGTAGAGACACCGTCACCGGTGCTGGTTCTGTGAAAGCGGGATTGAGCCGCGGGCCAGTGCGGACGCTCAGGCATTGGTTCCTTGCTACAATGACCAGTTCCCGGAGGCTTCTTGAGGTCTGAATCTACCCCTTATAACCCAGCCCACCACCGGATCGCCATCTTCATCGCGGTTTTTACCTTCATAACCATCATTGCCGGGGCTCTGGTAACCAGCGAAGATGCCGGACTATCCGTGCCTGACTGGCCGACTTCCTATGGCCACTATCTTAAGCTGCCGCCTTGGGTCGGGGGCGTTGTTTACGAGCACAGTCATCGCATGATCGCCGCCTTTACCGGGCTGTCGACGATTGTGATCGCCTTCTGGACGTGGTTCGTGGACCGCCGTCGCTGGATGAAAGCGCTTGCCTTCGGCGCTCTGGCGACGATCGTTGCCCAGGGTGTGCTTGGCGGCATAACCGTGCTGCACCTTCTTCCGCCCGCAATTTCTACAGCGCACGCCACCGTTGCCCAGACCTTCTTCGCCATCGCTGTGGCCATAGCCGTGTTCACTGGCCGCCAGTGGGTTGAGGGCGATGTTTCCCCTGTAGCTGACAAGGGACATCCCAAACTACTCGTTCTCTGCCTGTATTCGATTCTCTTCCTCTACATTCAGCTTATTTTCGGGGCCATGTTCCGCCATCATGGCATGCCCTGGTGGCCGCACGTGGTGAATTCCTTGTCGGTCGCGCTGGTACTTACCTGGACGGCAATACGGGCACTGCTGCAATTTCCCCGGATCGATGCCATACGGCGCGCGGCGGTGCTGTTACTGGTTTTGCTGGTAATTCAGCTGTTCCTCGGATTCGCCGCCTTCTGGACGCGAGTTTCTGCAGGGCCCGAGACCATCCAGGCTACTGCGGCGATGGTGTTCTCGACCGTCGCTCACGTGGCGGTTGGCGCTCTGCTGCTCGCGACGGCTGCCGTACTGACCGTCGAAGTCTGGCGCCATGCGCCCGCACGCCTGCAGCAAGAGGTCCCGCACGCAATTGCCGCCTAGCGGGCTTTCTTCCACTTTTGCTCCTGAGGCCTGCCTCAGGCAATTTACCGCGGGAGGAAGGCATACAGCCAAAAACCCTCCGCACGAGGTGAACGGGGCCAGTCAAGGTGAAAAAGGATGGAATGTCAGACCGTAATCATTCCTGCTGGCCTAAGCCGGTCTGCGTCAAGGCTGAGTGCTCGAAGTGCTCTCTTCGGGAACCGGGGCGGGCAATCCCGGCTCTCCCTCGACCTTCAAGCGCCTGCGCGCAGAAAACATGGAACCCTGGGCTTGAATGACGGGTGCAAATTGGGACAGTCCAAGCGGCGCTGGGACATCGTCATAAATCGCTTCGAAGCCGCCGCCAAGGAAATAGGTCTCGTGCCAAAACCCTGTGCCGCCCGAGTCACGCAGGAAGTTCCGCCACCATATCTTGTGAGGTTCCGAGCGCGACCAGGTTTCAAGCGACTGGAAATCCCGCCAGTACTGACGCATGCCCACGTGCACAGGGAAAAGCGAGTAATAGATCTGTTCATGGCACAGCAGCCCGTCAGGTTTTGCAGCCACGGCATTCGAAATCCGTGGACCGAACCCGAACAGAGTTTTGATACCGGTAAGGGCGTTGACACGCATTCCCAGGTAGATCACTACCAGATTTGGATATTTAGATAGATCGACGGTTCTCCTGGTCGTTGCCGGCATACCAACTCTCAACCGCTCAAAGTCCCAGTTTAGCCGGAATCCCGTGTTGGTTTCATAAAACTGCCGGGATTGTTTCGCCCCAATAAAAACGATCAGCATTTATGACCGCAGCGCTTCCCACTTTTCATTCCATCAGGCTGTCGAGCGGCTGCAGTAGCTTCTAAGGCATGCACAAGGTTTCGATTCAGCAACAAAGGATCTGGGCTGCCCCCTATTCCTTGACTCGCGACCGCGTCACTGGCACACCAGTGTCGCAGGTGGCATTGCCCCTTCTCGTCCCGCGCACATTCTTTCGCAAGCTCTACGCGTACAAAGCGTGAATGCCCAGCGTCAGGGGTCGGCCAGACAGCCCAAATCATGCTGTCTCTCAAAGTCGCAGCTGCGCCAGTCGGCTCTACTTTGCTGGAATCAAATCAAACTTGCCGGACGACTCTTCATAAAACAGCGCTCCTTCCTTCTCATCGCCGCCGCTCCAATGTTTGTGTCCTCCCGGCACTCGCAGAAAGTCACCCGGACCAACGCGCTTCTCCCCGGCGTCGTCTTTGTAAAGATAGGCGCCCTTGATTCCCGTAATCCAAACGTCGTTGGTGTGCGTGTGCAGGCCGGCGTCATACCCGGGCACGAACTTGGTGAAAGTTGCGTGTGCGCCGACGTTGTTGTCTCCCCAAATGGGCGCCATGGAGACACCGCCTTTCCCGCCTGGCATTTCACTGAACTTCGCCTTACTCGCGGAAACAAAGATGACTTCATCGGTATGGTTTTGCCCCTGCAAACGCGCGATTGACCAGGCTGCAATCAGCAATAGAGCCACTCCCGTTATTAACAGTGATCGTTTCATCACGTCCTCCTCCTTTTTTAACTACTCGTTCGGCGCTCGATTGTATGGCCGACGCATTCTACACAGGTAACTCGTCGGAGCAAAAGGAGGATCGCACCAGAGATTTTGAAATCGCGTCATGCCCTAGACCCGAGGGAGGGGTTCTCCCGAGGAAACCGCCGATTGAACTCTCTCGATAGCAGTTTTCAGCCCAATCACACAGTTTTATCAACCGCGGCCGCTGCCGATCTCGTAGCGGCGGTGAGGGTCCCAGTGCTATAATCAATGGCGAACAAAAGGCGAATATATGTCATCTCTTCCCCTGCTACCTAATTCCGGTCCGAGACTGGTAGGCATTGCCCGGCTTGCTTCTCACAGCGAGAGCGTGCGCCAGGGCCATGCGGTCGAATATTTCACGCTCCCGGTGCGATCCCTCCTGAACCGGGCAACCGGGATGCGAATGCCTTTCACTTGGACCATTAACCCCTACCGCGGTTGTGAATTCGCCTGCAAGTACTGTTACGCGCGCTATACCCACGAATTCATGGAACTGCGCGAACCGGCCGACTTCGAGCGCAAAATCTATATTAAGGAGCACGCCGCCGCGCTCCTCGGTCAGGAACTCGGCAAGGTCAAGCCAGGCGAGGATATCGCCATCGGCACCGCCACCGACCCTTACCAGCCAATTGAGCAAAAACTCGAAATTACCCGCACGATTCTCGAAGAGTTGGCGCGGCACTCGGGGCTGGAGCTGGGAATGGTGACCAAATCCGCCATGGTGGTCCGCGATATCGATCTGCTGCGCGCGATTTCAGAGCGTAACCGTATTTCCGTCAGCTTTACCGTCACCACGACGGATGCTCAATTGGCGCGCCTTCTTGAACCGCGAGCCCCGCGACCGGATCTGCGGCTTGAGGCTCTGGGTAAACTGCGCGCCGCCGGCATTCCCGCAGGCGTTAATTGCGCCCCGGTACTCCCCGGAATTACCGATTCACCTGCCCAGCTCGAGCGCGTCGTGCGCGCTGCGGCGGACGCGAAGGCCACGCATATATTTGCGAATGCGCTTTTCCTGAAACCGTGCTCGGCGGCAGTGTTCCTGCCCTTTCTCGAAGCACACTTTCCCCAGCTGGTCGCAAATTACGAAAAACGCTTCAAAGAACGAGCGTTTCTCTCGCCAGCTTACCGCAAACGCATTTCCCTGATGATGGCACGTTTGCGCGCTAAGTATGGAATTGTGGCCGAGTCACGCTGGAGCGACCAGAACACCGTCCCGAGCGATCGACAGATGAGGCTGTTTTGAAGAACCAGCCATGACGGCGTGAGCCAGCGGAGCGGGGACGGGCTCGAACGAGCAGGTTCGTCTTATGCGACCCCTTTTAACTTCAGCTTCGACTTATTCTCTTCAAGAAATTGTCGCAGTCTGTCGCAGGAGTCAAGCAGCCGGATCCACTGCTCGTAATAAAGGGTAACCGGGAAGCGTCCGAGTCCGTACACGCTGACGCCGCCCTTTTCACCGACCCGGAATTCCAGGCTGCCGGTGCGGCGGGTCCCTTGCTGTTTTTCTAGTTCTGCCAAACGCGCCTTAAGTTCTTCATAAGTTGGTTCAGCCATGTTTTTCCCTCATCAAAAACCAGCAATAATATAAATCAGGAATTCGCCGTCTGGGAACGTTGCCCTGACCGCATTAGGACCAATGGGCGGGCGGCGAATGGTGGGCAATTGACAGCCTCAGGGTTCCAATCTACCTTTCTAAGATGAACCCCTACGCCTCTTATCTGGGAACACAAGATCCTATCCATGTACTATCGACCACTCCTTCGCGGCTTGAGGAAATTGCTGCCTCGCTTGGCGAGTCGGGTGTCAACCAGAGGCTCATCCCCGGCAAATGGAGTGCGCGAGAGATTTTGATCCATCTGGCCGATTGCGAAGTCGCCTTTGCCTTCCGCTATCGCCAGGGGCTCGCCGAAGACCACCACGTGATACAACCCTTCAACCAGGAAAAATGGGCTCAGTGCTACGGAGCCTATGCCGGCCGGGAAGCTTTGCGGACCTATTCCGCCTTGCGCCAGTGGAATCTGGCCCTGATACGCTCGCTTACGCCGGAGCAGATGGGGCGCACGCTGAACCATCCCGAACGCGGAGATCATAGTTTCCGGACGCTGATCGAGACCAACGCGGGACATGATATCAATCACCTTCGCCAGCTGGAGAATCTGCAAGTCGCGGCGCAACACAAGCCGGCGTAAGTCTCTGGCTCCAATTCATCGCTTACATTTCATCCATTTATAATCATCGGCGTTTCGCCAGGGAGAAGACTTGGCTTACAGCGACCTTCGCGAGTGGATGGCTGCGCTTGAGCGTGCGGGCGAGCTGAAACGGATCAAAATCCCGGTTGACACGGTGCTTGAAATTGCCGAGATTACCGACCGGGTCTCGAAGAGCCGAGACCGCCAGGGCAGACTGGGCGGGCCGGCATTGCTGTTTGAAAATCCCAAGGCCAGCAACATCCCCGTTCTCATCAATCAGTTCGGTTCGGAACGCCGCATGCGCCTGGCGCTCGAAGTGGACTCGTTAGACGAAGTTGCCGAGCGCATCCGGCAGTTCACCGACATGAAGTCACCGCAGGGATTCCTCGACAAGGTCAAGATGCTTCCCATGCTGGCCGAAATGGGTAAATTCTTTCCGAAAACGGTGTCTACCGGACCCTGTAAAGAAAATGTTCACCACCATGGCTGGGACTTGAACCGTCTGCCGGTTCTGCAGTGCTGGCCTAAGGATGCTGGCAGATTTATTACCCTTCCCTGTGTAATCACCCGCGATCCCAGAACTGGCAAGCGCAACGTGGGAATGTATCGCATGCAGGTGTTCGACGGCGCTACGGCGGGAATGCACTGGCAACGGCAAAAAGTAGGGGCCGAGCACTATCGGGAGTCGCTGCGGCGGAGCGTACAAGCTGGCGGCTCTGAGGCGCAGGTCGACATCATGGCCCGTACCGGGGGAGGATCGCAGAAGCCCGATGGCCAACTCCCCGCCGGCAAAATGGAGGTCGCTGTCGCTATCGGAACCGATCCCGCGGTCACGTTCTCGGCCATTGTTCCTGCCCCGCCGGATGTCGAAGAATACTTGATCGCCGGCTTCCTGCGAGGAAGGCCGGTAGAACTGGTAAAGTGCGAAACCGTCGACCTTGAAGTTCCGGCATCGTCTGAAATCGTGCTCGAAGGCTATGTCAATCTCGACGAACTACGCAGCGAGGGCCCGTTCGGGGATCATACCGGCTTCTACTCCCTGGCCGATCTCTATCCCGTGTTTCACATTACCTGCGCCACTCATCGGAACAATCCCGTTTATGCCACCACCATCGTAGGCAAGCCTCCGCAGGAAGATGCTTACATGGGCAAGGCGGTCGAGCGCATCTTTCTGCCACTCATGAGACTGACCGTTCCCGAAATCGTCGACATCAATCTGCCGATCGAAGGCGTATTCCACAACCTCATGATCGTTTCGATTCGCAAGTCTTATCCCGCACAGGCCCGCAAGGTGATGAACGCGATCTGGTCACTCGGACAGGCCATGTTCACGAAATGCATTATCGTGGTGGATGAAGACGTTGATGTGCAGGATATTGCCGACGTCACCCTGAAAGTCCTCAACCACATCGATCCAGAGCGAGATATTCAATTTACCCTCGGCCCGGTGGATTCTCTTGACCACGCATCCCGCCTGCCCAATTTCGGCTCCAAGATGGGAATCGATGCCACCCGGAAGTGGGCAAGCGAGGGCTTCGCCAGGCCCTGGCCGGATGAAATCCTGATGGACCAGCAAACCAAGGCCCTGGTCGACGCGCGCTGGCAAATGCTGGCCAAAGAGCTCGGGCTCGGCTGAGGGAAACTCGCGGGAGATGCCGGCTCGCCCAAGGGCGGCGTCGCTTCCTTCTGCATTGAACGCTGACCGAAACACCGGTTTTGAACTAGGTACCTCTTCCGGAAATGGCGGCTAAACTCCTCGCCAACGGCGGACCTGTAAGCCGAGAATAGTACAGAGTTCTTTCGCCTCAGATCACGCCCGGATAAGGTCGATGCCATCTCCGTTGGTCACCAACTTACCGTTATCCGACCAGCCAACGCTCGGGGAAAAATCGCCTCTGGCGAGGTCCGCGGGGGACGAATTCCTTCGGAATAATGCCGATAAGATCGCCGTCCTGCTTTGTATCTATGCGGCGTTCCGCATCTGGTTCTTTGCGGCAGCCTTTCCCCTATTCAATAACATTGACGAGCAGTCTCATTTTGCCTGCGTCGAGATGTTTGTCGAAGGACGGTTTCCGGGAAAAAAGCTGCCGCCATTTGATCCCGTATCGGCCAGGATCGCGAGCATCTATTCATCCGGGGAGTACCTCAACCCTGAGGACCTTCTGGTGCGCACCGGTCAGAACGTTCCCATTACCAGCCTGCCGCCTGGCCGCCGGGAAACGCGCTTCCATTCGGAGTTTGCCTACTGGTCGCGCCACGTGAACTTTGAAGCGCAAGCGCCTCCCCTCTACTATCTGCTGGCTGCCGGCTGGTATCGCCTGGCAGCGTCTGCCGGGATCACAGACTGGGGGCTTGCGTACTGGATCAGATTTCTCAACATCGTTCTTTACACACTTCTGGTCTGGATCTCGTACCGGTTCGCGCGCGCGGCATTCCCGGCGAATAGCTTTCTTTTCCTGTCTATACCGGCGCTCGTTGCGGTTTTTCCGCAGGACGTCTTTTTCGGAATCAACCGAGATGTCCTGTCTGCGCCGCTGACGGCCGTCGCCCTATTGTTCTTAATGAAAGCAGCGGATGGGAGGGGGAGTCGCCACTGGGCAATATTTCTCGGCGCCTTCGCCGTCGGCCTGACTTTCCTGGTAAATCTTTCGAACTGGGTGGCCCTTGCCGCCCTCGCTGTCGCCCTCTGGTTTTGGCTGCGCTCATCGAGCGAATCGCGCGCCCGCAAAACCGCGCTTGCGAGCGCGGCCGTGCTGACGGCAATTGCCCTCCCATCAGCCTGGATCTTCTACAACTACCTGGTACTCGGAGATCCAACCGGCTCTCGCGCAAAAATCGCCTACCTCGGCTGGACACTGAAGCCCGTCTCCGGCCTGCTCCACCATCCGTTTTTCTCCTTCAGCGGCCTATCGTACTTTCTCCTGTCGCTCACGCGCACTTTTTGGCGAGGCGAATACGTATGGCACGGCCAAGCCATGCGCACCTCGCCCGCCGACTGGTTCTATGTGTTGTCTTCCGGCTTATTCGTCCTGATCTTCGTAGTCAGTTTCTTAAGACGGCAAAAAAGCCTCCCGCGACAGCAGTTACTGGTAGGCTGGCAGGCACTTGTTCTTATTGCGGGCTCGGTTTTATTTATGGCTGCAATTTCGCTTTTATTCGATTTTGACGGCTGCGTTTATCCCTCCAGGGAGCGACCATATTTCGTTTCCGGACGAATCATTTCGGGCGCTCTTTTGCCATTCGTGATGATCTATGCGGGAGGGCTCGAGGCTCTGGCCGCCCGTATTCGCCCGCGCATCCACCCCTTATTTCTCCTGGGCAGCGTGATGCTATTCATAACCGTTTCAGAGATCTGGGTGAGGAGCAGGGTCCTGTCCAGTCCTTTCAATTTCTTCAACCTTCTGTCGCCTTGACCGCGGTTCTCTGGGATGGTCATTAGCCGGGCGACTAGATTGTGACGATCTTTTGACCTCTGCTCGTCATAAAGGGTCGCCCGGGATGGCAGGATTCCTGCTATGTTTCCAATGAGCTCATGAAGGACAGGGGATTTGCTCCCTGCTTCAAGACGATGAAGCGGCGTTGCGTTATTACCGGAATGGGAGTGGTCAGTCCGAACGCGATTGGGGCTGCCGCTTTCTCCCGTGCCGTTCTTCAAGGTAGCAGCGGCGTGCGACGCATTTCCCGCTTTGATTCCTCCGCTATCGAGGTCCAGATCGCCGGTGAGGTGGTCGACTTCGACGAGCTTGCCTGGGTCGAGAAGAAAGAGCGCAAGCATGTCTCCCGGGTGCTTCCCCTGGCCCTGTGCGCCGCCACGGAAGCACTCGATAGTGCCGGAATTCACACCGCCTCGCTTCCCCTTGAGGAGCGGCGGCGTTTTGGCGTGATTCTGGGCACGGGGGGAGGATCGCAGGAGTTTACCGAGGAACAGTACCGCCTCTACTTCCAGGGGCAAGTCAGCAAGATGAGCCTGTTCTGCGTTCCCACCGGGGTCATGGGATCGCTCTCGAGCGAATTGAACGTGCGCTTTGCCCTTAAGGGTCCCAGCCACGTGGTTACCACGGGCTGCACCTCGTCGACCGACGCGATTGCCTACGCCCGGCGCCAAATTGAGTCAGGACGGCTGGACTGGGTGCTCACCGGCGGCGCCGATGCCCCGATTTCGCTTGGCACCGTGCGAGGGTTCATCCTGATGAAGATCCTTACCGAGCGCTGGAACCATGCGCCCCAAAAAGGATCGCGTCCGTTTTCTTCTGACCGGGACGGCTTCGTCCTTGCCGAGGGGGCCTGGATATTCGTGCTCGAAGAGTACCAGCACGCCTTGGCGCGCGGCGCCCGGATACTTGGGGAAGTCAGCGGATATGGCTCTACCTGCGAGGCCTATCATCGCGTGCGTCTGATGGAATGCGGCGAGGAACCGGCCCGGGCCATTCGCTTGGCGATGGCGGAGGCGGGAATCGCCGCCGAGGACGTCGCCTACGTCAACCTGCACGGAACGTCAACCCAGTTGAACGATCGCATCGAAACCCGCGCTTTAAAGCTGGCGCTCGGCGAAGATCAGGCTAGGCAAGTGCCAATGTCGGCGTTAAAGTCCCAGATCGGCCACCCTCAGGGGGCCTGCGGCGCGGCTGGCGTGGCGGCCACGCTTGTGGCGATCGAAACAGAGCAGCTCCCGCCTACGATCAACCTGGACAATCCGGATGTCGAGTGCGATCTCGACTATGTGCCCGAGCCAGGCAGAAAGAAAACCATCGAGTACGCGGTATGCAACTGCATCGCGTTTGGCTCGAAGAACTCGGCACTGGTGCTCAGGCGCAGCGCGTAACCAGATCTGCTAAGGTTCAATCGAACCCGTCGTCATGATGTAAGTAAGTGCCGGCCTGCGCTCTACCGTTTTTGCCTGCGAGTTGAACGTCCTCGACTTTTTCCTTGGAAGAAATGTCCGGGTAGCCGTTCCCGTCTATGGGCTCGCGATTCATAAATCGCCGAACTGACAAAATCTGTCGCATGGCTGACAAATTTCGGCAACCTGCAATTGTAGTGATCGGCGATTGGGGGATGAACGGCGGGATAAATGGTTGAAAACGCTAGGACGGCGTGCCGGATTTTGAATGGCCAGGCAAGTGCGATGCTTATGGGCGCTGGGTCGCTAAGATCAATTTCAAATTCAGGGCTAAGACCAGAAGAGGAAAAAATACAACAATGAGGAAACAGAAGGGCTTTTCGTTAATTGAGTTGCTGATCGTGGTCGCGATCATCCTGATCATCGCCGCGATTGCTATTCCGAACTTGATGCGGGCACGTATCGCATCGAACGAGTCGGCGGCTGCTAGCCAGCTCCGTACTCTGAACACGGCGCAGGTCAGCTACGTTACCGCGTATCCGTCAGCCGGCTACGGTACTCTCGCCGCTCTCGGCGGGGCTGTTCCGTGCACGGCGTCTTCTACGACTTCGTGTCTGGTCGACAACTCGCTGGCCACCAACTACAACGGTAAAGGCAAGAGCGGGTACATGTTCACCAACACGTTGAGCAACAGCAACGCGCAGTATGACGTGACTGCTTACCCGATCGCGGTTGGCACCACCGGCAACAACAGCTTCTGCGCCATCGAAGACGCGGTTGTTCGCAAGGATTCGACCGGCGCCAACGATTCCACGCACGACACCTGCGGCGGTCTCGCAGCGCTCGGCAACTAACATCAACTTGGCCTGAAGTCTCGGGGGAGGGACAGAGGGCGGGGAGCAGTGGTCAACCACTGCTCCCTTTTTGTATTTCTGGTCTAACCTGCCACGGGCCGGATTCATACCCTGGCATTCGCGCCGCCTGCCGGCACGCCCGGGTATTCAACATGTTGCGGTAATGCGCAGCTGACTTCCTTTAGAAAAGCCTACCCGTGCTTCACCTGACAAATTTTGTCATGAGGTACTGACACCGGGTGACATCTGGCTCCGGTCGCCCCTCAAGCAGGGTTAGCTCTGCGCCTACAAACCCTTGAAAATGCTGCAACAATCCGAAGGTCCTGCCCGGCCGCCGAGTGGTGTCCAAAGTGCGAATATTCATCTCCAGATCACGCACATCGACATTTGGGTCGAGGCAAATCGAAATGCGGAAGCAAAAGGGTTTTTCCTTAATTGAGTTGCTGATCGTGGTTGCGATCATCCTGATCATCGCGGCCATCGCCATCCCCAACCTGTTGCGCGCACGTATCGCTTCGAATGAATCGGCCGCTGCCAGCCAGATTCGTACGCTGAACACAGCTCAGGTCAGTTACGTGACCGCCTATCCGCGCGCCGGCTACGGTACGCTGGCGGCTCTGGGCGGGGCTGTTCCCTGCACCGCGTCTTCTACGACTGCCTGTCTGGTTGACAATTCCCTGGCCACCAACTACGCAGGAAACGGTAAGAACGGCTACAACGTCACTGTGACTTTGAGCAACAGCAACACGCAGTACGATGCGACTGCCTATCCAATCGCCGTAGGCAACACCGGTATCAACAGCTTCT
This sequence comes from Acidobacteriota bacterium, assembly GCA_019241535.1. Lineage (GTDB taxonomy): Bacteria > Acidobacteriota > Terriglobia > Terriglobales > Acidobacteriaceae > Gp1-AA145. Next base: position 25,226 of record JAFAWX010000362.1, read on the forward strand.
GCGCGATTGAAGATGCCGTGGTTCGCAAGGACTCAGCCGGCGCTAACGATTCCACGCACGATACCTGCGGCGCCCTTGCGGCACTCGGCAATTGAGTTGGCCTGAAGTCTCGGGGGAGGACAGAGGGCGGGGAGCGGTGGTCAACCACTGCTCCCTTTATTACTTTTGGAACAAGTTCCGGCTTCAGCCGACCGCCCCCCACCCCTGAAATCCTTTATTCTTAAAAGCGATGAGCGCTCGCGCTCCTCTCAATCCCAGGCATGTCTACCGCGGCAACCAAATTGGCGAGGAATCCCGAGGCCCCGGAGCGGCTTTTTAGTTCTCCACACAATCGCAAGGTGCTGCTGTCGCTGTCTCTCCTGCTTCTCACCCTTGTGGTTTACAACCCGGTCACCGGCAACGGATTCGTCGGTTTCGACGATCCCGCATATGTGACCGCCAACCCGCACGTCCGCTCAGTTTTGAGCTGGACAACCGTGAAGTGGGCGTTCACAACCACCGAACATGCGAACTGGCATCCTCTAACCTGGCTGTCGCATGCTCTCGATTTCGAGCTTTTCCGCCTCAATCCCGATGGACATCACTTCGTTAATGTTCTCCTGCACGCAGCCTGCGCGCTGATTTTTTTCCTCCTGCTCGAGCGAATGACCGGGATGCTTTGGCGTAGCGCGATGGTGGCCGCGCTTTTCGCCCTGCACCCGATGAACGTGCAGTCGGTGGCCTGGATAGCGGAACGGAAGAATGTTCTATCGACTCTGCTATTTGCCCTGGCTGTCCTGCAATACCGGTGGTACGTCGAAAGCCCCAAGATAGGACGCTATCTGGCCGTGGCAGCGCTTTTCATTTTGGGGCTGATGGCGAAGCCTATCGTCATAACTTTGCCGTTTGTGCTGCTGATACTGGATTACTGGCCACTAGGAAGGGTCGAGCCATCCGGCAAGGGATACGGGCGGCTAGTCATCGAAAAGCTTCCTCTGTTCGCACTATCGCTGGCAAGCGCGGTAGTCACCGTCGTAGTGCAGAAGGCGGGGGGAGCGATACACACTCAATATCCGTTCTCGGTAAGGCTCGAGAACGCCGTACTTTCTTACTGGGCGTATTTGGGCAAGGCGGTGTGGCCGTCGCGCCTTGCCGTCTTTTATCCCTACCCGCACGATCTGGCGCCCGTATGGCTGGTTGTAGTGTCGGCGGGCCTGCTGGCATTAACCAGCGCCTTGGTCCTGCGGTTGCGGCAGAAGCCCTATTTGGCCGCAGGCTGGTTCTGGTATCTCGGAACCCTGGTGCCGGTGATCGGGCTGGTCCAGGCGGGAGATCAGGTCAGGGCAGACCGCTACGGCTACATTCCTCTTATAGGCATTTTTATCAGCGCGGTGTGGGCGCTTGCGGACTGGGCTCGCGCGCGGCACCTGCCCGCTTGGTTTCTGGCTGTGGCTGCTACCTTCATCATAGTTACCTTCTCAATCGTCGATCGCGCCCAGATCGGCTACTGGCACGATAATTTTTCCCTTTGGTCGCATGCGCTTGCCGTAACCGACAACAATTCCATGGCTCATGACAGCCTGGGCGCGGAGCTTATCAATGAAGGCAGAGTAGGAGAAGCCATTGAGCACTTCAAGGCCGCTGCCGCCATCGATCCCCGCGATCCCTTCAGTGAGCTGGATCTTGGGGTGTGCGAGAAGCGGCTGGGCAATTTCCCGGCGGCCATAAAACACTATCAAGCCGCACTTGAACTCTCGAAAGAAAGCTCCCTGCGGGCTACGGCATTCAGCAATCTGGGGTCCATCTACCGCACCCAGAAAGACTACCCCGCGGCCCGCGAGAACTATGCGTCGGCATTGCGCCTCGAGCCGGACAACATATTTGCCCTCATTGGAATGGGAGTCTTAGAGGAGAAAACAGGCGACCCGACGCATGCCGCCGAATATTTCTCGCGGGCCGTGGCCCTCGAGCCATCGGATTCCACCTATTTGCTGCTCGCCCGATCGCTCAGCGCTACGGCGCGGAAGGCAGACGCTCAGTCGGCTTACGAGCGCGCGCGGCAGCTTTCCCCGGACTGGGAAGCCACTGAGAACGTGGTTAACCAGCTGCTTCAAAAGTAGGCATTTATAATCGCATCTCGCGGCATTCCCCTCTTCCCATGGAACAACCAAGAAAGCAGGTCACGCTTGCCGAGTTGTTGATCGCCGTCGCGCTGGTCGTACTCCTGGCCGCGATCGTCCTGCCCAATGTGATGCGCTCCGAGGTCTCGGCCAACGAAGCTTCAGCCGTAGGCTCGATCGCTTCGATCAACCGGGCTGAAGTGTCTTATCAAACGGCAAATCCCACGATCGGCTTCGCCAGTTCGCTCGAAACCCTGGGGCCAAACGGGCCCGGCGATACCTGCCAAGCGCCGACGCTGAGCCATGCCTGCCTGATCGAGGAGGGACTTGCCCGCGCCGATGTCCCCGGCCGGGCAAGGAATGGGTACTGGTTCCGAGTCTCGGCGGCCGGCCGCGACCGGCACGGGGCGGTGTCGGAGTACGTGGCTGGAACGGCGGCCACCCTCTACAAAAAAACAGGCTTGCGCGACTTCTGCTCCCAGGAGGACGGGGTTGTCCGCTACCGCGATCCGGGTAGAAATTCAGCTCCCGCCGAGACACCGGCGCAGTGCGCCGCCATGCCGGTTCTCCAGTGATTCGGCAGGTGCATAGGGCTGCCGGCAGCGGTAAGTCACTATCGTAATCACGACGCCGATTCCTTCCGGGCAGGCGATAGATATAATTTTTCTGTGCACGCCATTGAAATTCTTGGCCTGGAAAAGACCTACAGGGTCGGTTTCTGGCGCAAGCGCCCGAAGCAAGCGCTGCGGCCGCTGTTTTTAACCGTCGAGGAAGGCCAGATTTTCGGTTTCCTGGGGCCCAACGGCGCGGGCAAGACTACGACCTTAAAGCTCCTGATGGGCCTGGTATTCCCCTCTGCAGGCACGGCGCGCATCCTGGGAATGGAACTCGATGACCGGCGAATGAAGGCGCAGATCGGCTTTCTACCTGAGCAACCATATTTTTATGACCATTTGACGGCGCGCGAGCTGCTGCGCTATTTCGGACAGCTCTCGGGAGTAGAAGCCAGGCAGCTCGGCCGCCGGGTCGACCGAGTTCTCGAGCGCGTAGGGCTTCAGGAGGCAGGCGGGGTTGAGCTGAGGAAGTTCTCTAAAGGAATGCTGCAGCGGGTGGGAATTGCGCAGGCCATCCTCCACGAGCCCAGGGTCGTCTTTCTGGACGAACCGATGTCGGGACTCGACCCCATGGGACGGTTCGAGGTCCGCAGCTTGATCGAGGAACTGAAGAGCGAGGGGAAAACCGTCTTTTTCTCGACCCATATCCTTTCTGACGCCGAGGCGCTGTGCGACCGGGTCGCCGTCCTGCATCTGGGCGAGTTGCGCGGTGTCGCGGCGGTGGAGGAACTCGCTGCCGGCATGCAAGCGAAAGTGGAGATCGTCTGGCAGGGCAATTCCGTCCCAGCGGCAGTTCAGGCCCTCGGAATCGACTGCCGCACGGCCGGAGACACGATGCGGGCGGTATTGCCGGAAGAGCATCAGGATTTCGTTCTCGAGGCGCTTATCCGCGAACACCTGCGCGTCATATCGTTGACTCCGGTGCGAATGTCTCTCGAAGATTACTTCGTGGCACAACTGGGAGAACCGGTGTCGACAGGTAAAGGCGACTCGGCTTTCGGACAGCCGCTCCGGAGCATACCGGAGCCGGCCAGCGATTCTGAGCCAGTAGGCAGAGCAAGACTATGAATTCCCGCGTGCTGCACATCGCCGTCAACACTTTCCGCGAAGCGGTACGTGATCGTGTGCTTTACAACCTCATTGCCTTTGCCCTGCTGATGTCGGCGGCGGCGGTGCTGGTTGGCATGATTTCCATCAACATCGAACGCCTGGTGGTTGTCCATCTTGGGCTGACGGCCATCTCGTTCTTCGGGACGGTGATCGCAATTTTTATCGGCATCGGCCTGGTATCGAAGGAGATCGAAAAACGCACGTTGTATACCGTGCTTTCCCGGCCGGTACGGCGCTGGGAGTTTATTGCCGGCAAGTTCTGCGGGCTGACGGGTACACTCGTGGTGAATACCTTCTTCATGGCGATAGGCGTCTTCCTCGCCCTTGCCTATGTCTCCCATCACCTAAATAGCTTCGACTTCGCGGTTCTCGTTGCCGTGTACTTTATCGTCCTGCAGTTTTTGATCATCACGGCCCTGGCGCTTTTTTTCTCCTCCTTCTCCTCGCCCCTGCTCTCGGCCATTTTTGCTTTTGCTTTGTTTGTGATCGGCAGTTTTGCCGAAGACCTGCGCGGCTTTGCCGGCATGACCCATGGCATCGCGCGCTGGCTCGCGACCGGAGCGGCCTACCTCGTCCCTAACCTCTCGGCGTTGAATATCGTCAATCAGGCCGGACATGGCCAAGGCGTAGGTGCCGGGTTGATTCTTTTTAACAGCGCCTATGCGCTCGTCTATACCCTCGCGGTTGTGAGCGCCGCAGTCGTGGTTTTCGAGCGCCGGAATCTGAAATGATCGAGGAGGGACTTCCGCGTTGAGCGAGTCCGATCGACTCTGATGTCATCCGCACGAGCAAAGTCAAATACCACCGTCTCGGCCGGTACCGGCGGCTTTGGTCGCCGCTCAACGGTGACCGTCTTTTTTTCCGCGCTGCTGATCATTTCGCTCGCAGCGTCGATTCTGCTTCTCCGCGAACTGGACCGGCTGCGCACCGGCGCCACCCTGGAAGAGGTGCTTTATATATCCTCTCCCAAGCTTTTGAAGCGATTCAGCCTTGGCTACGAGGGACTTCTCGCCGACATCTATTGGACACGCGCCGTGCAGTACTACGGCGCCAGGCATCATGCCGGGGCAGAGCGGTACGACCTGCTCTGGCCGCTGCTGAATATCACCACCCAGCTCGATCCCCATTTGATTCCGGCTTATGAATTCGGTGGAACCTTTCTGTCGGCGGCTCCGCCGATCGGCGCCGGCCTGTCGCATGAAGCCATCGAGCTCGTCGAATGGGGAATTCGCAACAATCCCGGCGACTGGCATCTCTATTACGATCTAGGATTTATCTATTACGAAATGAAAGAGTATCGCGCTGCCGCGAGCGCCTTTGAACGGGGAATGCGAGTCCCGCGGGCACATCCCTTCCTGCAACTCCTCGCAGCTCGCATGGCGGAACATGGCGGCGACATTGAAACCGCGCGTATGCTGTGGACCGCAACCTACCAGACCACACCCGAGCAGAATGTACGAGCCAACGCCCTGGCCCATTTGCGGGCGCTGCGCACCGACGAAGACGTCCTCGAACTCGAGAAGATAGTCGAAGCCTATCGGCAACGCAGAGGCCATCTGCCGCGCGCCCTTGGCGAGCTGGTCGAGGCCGGCTGGTTGCGGGCGATTCCGCTCGATCCGCTGGGACATCCGTACAGACTGGAACCATCGGGAAGGGTAGTGGTTACGGATCCAGACAACCTGCCCTTCCTGTCCGCGGGATTGCCGTCCGGCTACACGCCGCGTGCCCTTCCCAAGATCGGCGGGCAGTGATGTCGCGAGCCGCTGCGCGTGTCAGCTGGCAATCGCGGCCACGGTCAGCGCGCGCAGGTAATTGGGCCGGCGAGAGATTCCCCGCATGCGCCGCGAGCCGGAAAAGATGCTTCTACCGGTTGGCGAGATAGCTGAGTTCTCTTGCGTAACTCGCTGAGGCCGTCAACGCTCGACTCTTTCTGTTAATTTGGTTCGTTATTCTCCTCCAACGGCTGGTCCTTTAATTTGAGGAGCGACGGCGATAATCAGATCTCGTCCAAAGTGGCCGGATGCGGTGAGTTTCGATCGCAGCCTCCCTCAGTCAGCCTCCTTTCGTCTGTGAGGAACTGGTGGCGTGGGCAGCGTCAGCACTCGGGCGTTCTAGCGTCAGTTCGAGAATTAGTGGGAATCGCTTCTGCATTTGTGCGCGAGTCGATGCCGGATCGGCGAGAACAGCGCTACGGAGATGCTGATTTTGACTGGGAATGCCGCGTCGACACGTGCAGCGCGACCGTCAGCTGGCGGACGCGACTGCTGGGGCTTTTTCACTCGCCGTATCAGCCGGTTGAGCCCCGGCTGTTCCACGAAATAATGAACGAGCTCAAGATCGACTTCACCGGGTTCACATTTGTCGACGTCGGCTCGGGGAAAGGTCGCGCGCTTCTGCTGGCCTCGGCGTACCCGTTTCAGCACGTTTTGGGAATTGAGCTCTTGCCGGAGTTACACCACATTGCGGAGCAAAATATAGCCCATGCGGGCACCGGCCTATGCGGCAAACTCGAAAGCGTCTGCGGAGATGCAGCGGAACTCATTTTTCCCCGAGACCCATTGGTGGTCTTCCTCTTTCATCCTTTGCCCCGGGCCGGCCTTGCGCAACTGGTGGACAATCTTCAAAGATCTCTGCTAGCCCACCCTCGCCCGCTGTATGTGATCTATGCCAATCCGCTCTTTGAAACCCTGCTTGCCAGCTTCCGGCGGTTACGAAAAATCGGGGGAACGCATCAATATTCCCTTTTCACGAACGACCAGGGAGGGGCTTCGCCGACTTCAAGCGTTAGCTGAACTTTCTTCAGTGGGACTCTGCTATTCAGCCGCTTAGTCGACATTTACGCACACCCGCTAGCCGCGCCAGTTACAATCGGTCTGGCTGGACTAAGTCCGCCGGGCGACGGGGTTGATCATCACCCGAGCCGGGCGGCATCTAACTGTGCAGGTTTCCTGTTTCTTCGTGTTCATTCCATGTCCTTTGCGTCTCGATCCAGGCAGTTCGTTTTCCTGACGGGGTTATGGTTCGCGGCCGCCTCGATCGGCTGGGCTTTGCCGAATGTGCGGCTCGTAGCCCAGGCAGTTGATGAGCATTACAACCGCCTGCAGTCGCTCCAAGCCGATTTCGTCGAGATCTACCAGGGCGCCGGGATCGAGCGCAACGAGTCCGGCATCTTGTGGTTGAAAAAACCGGGCAAGATGCGCTGGGAATACCGTTCTCCCGAAGAGAAGCTGTTTGTCGGCGATGGGCGGAATGGGTGGTTCTACCTCCCTGCTGAAAAGCAGGTGCACAGGTTTTCTCTGGCAAAGCTTGAAGACCTGCGCTCTCCCCTGGCCTTTCTTCTTGGTAAAACGAAGCTGGAGAAACAGTTGCAAGGACTCTCGTTCGCACCCGAGGTGCGCGCCTGGAAGAGCGAGGACTCGGTCATGCGCGGCCTTCCGCGTGGAATGGAAAGCCGCGTTCAGGAGGTGCTGGTGGAAGTAACCCCCGAACACCAGATCGCCCGCATCCTGATCCACGCCGTGGATGATTCCTTTACCGAGTACAGGTTCAGCAATCAGAAGGAGGACCTTGCCCTGCCGGAGGCCAAGTTCCGCTTCACCCTTCCGCCGGGAAGCGAACTGGTCGAGGGTGAAGTAGGTAACTAGCGGGTCTCCGGCTTACCCGGTTACCGCTGGGTACACGGAGGGCCCTAAGTGGCGATAAGGCAATAGTTTCGGGTGCTAAACTGGGAGTAGCCACTGCGGTTTTTGAGGAAAAATGGCTGAGTTTCTGGTCAAAGTCGCCGACGAGCGTGGACATCTGTCCCAGCAGGTCGAAATCGGCTACTCCGAGGCCGAGGTCAGAGAGCGCTTCACCCAGCAGGGCTTCCTGGTTTACTGGGTCAAGCCCAAGGGGCTGCTCGGCAGCCCGGGAAAGGGGCACAGGAAGGTCAAGGCTACCATCTTCCTGGTATTCAACCAGCAAATGCTGACCCTGTTGAAGGCGGGCGTTCCCATCCTTGGCTCGCTTGATCTTCTGATCAAGCGCCAGAAGAACGACTACTTCCGCTCGCTGCTGCAAAACGTCCGTGAACGGGTGAAGGGCGGCGAACTGCTGTCAGAGGCATTTGCGGCGCAGAAGGTCTTTCCCAAGATCTACACGACCACGCTGATGGCTGGCGAGAAGAGCGGAAATCTCGAAGAGGTACTCTCGCGCTACATCAATTTCCAGCGCCTGGCGCTGAGCTTTAAAAAGAAACTGGCGGTTTCCCTCGTTTACCCCGCGCTGCTGGTATCGGTTGTTATTTGTATGCTGGTTTTCCTGGTGACCTACGTGGTCCCGCAGTTTGCCCTTCTCTACCAGGACCTGCAGGCGCAGCTGCCCGCGATAACGGTGTTCATGCTGGAAGTAGGCACTCACACTCAGCGTTATGCTCCGGCAACCCTGCTGGGGCTGGTAATTCTCGGCCTGCTCCTCTGGCGATGGAGGGCCACCGACCGGGGAGCGGTGCAGATTGATCGTGCCATCCTCAGGCTGCCTCTGGTCGGTGACATCCTGCTCAAGTACCAGGTGGCAACATTTTCGCGTATGCTGTCCACCTTGCTCACCGGGGGCATGCCTCTGGTGCCCTCGCTTGAAACCGCCGGGGCGTCGATGACCAGCCGCCAGGTTCTAAACGGGGTTCATGATGCCGCCGTGCGGGTGCGGGAAGGCCAGTCGCTCGCCCGCAGCCTGGAAGAACAGAAGCTCTTCCCGGAGTTGAGCGTGGAGATGATCGAGGTGGGAGAATCGACTGGCGCGCTGCCCTCAATGCTGAACTCGGTGGCGGAGTTTTACGAGGAAGATGTGCAGACGGCTCTGGCGGCGGCCATGGCATTGATCGAGCCGGTCATTCTGGTGTTCATGGCCGTTGTGGTAGGGGGCATCCTGATCTCCCTTTATTTGCCGATCTTCAGTTTGGGGTCGAGCATCCATTAGAACGGGGACAGACTGGACTGGAAAGTATGGCGGACAAGAAGTCGGTATTTGTAAATGGTGGTAACGGCCAGGCAGTTCCGGCCCATACCGAAGAACTGGCGCGCGCTCAGGATGTGGCGCGGCGCTATCGCTGCGAGTTTGTCGATCTGCACGACTTTCAGCTCCACCATGATCTGTTTGCCAAGATCGATCCCCGCCTGATGTTCCGCTACAACTTCGTGCCCCTGGAAGAGACCGGGGAGGGCAAGCTGGCCATTGCCATCGCCGATCCCAGCCAGCTGATGATGATCGATGAGATCAGTCTGCTGCTCGGAAAGCGCATCGTAACCAAGGTCGCCACGCTCGCCCAGATCATCGAAATCCTCAAGAAGACCGAGCAATCAAAGCGCGTTCTCGAAGACGCCAGCGAAGTGTTCACTCTCAACGTGGTGCACGAGGAGGAAGGCGGCGACGAGACCATCACCATCGATCGGCTCACCGCCCAGGGCGACATGAGCCCGATCATCCGCCTGGTAGATACCACGATTTTCACCGCCCTGCAGCGGCGCGCGAGCGACATTCACATTGAAACCCGCGATGATTCCGTAGTCATTAAATTCCGCATTGACGGGGTGCTGACCCAGGCCATGAACCCTATCGCCAAGGAGCACCACTCGACCATTATTTCCCGCATAAAGGTCATGAGCGAGCTGGATATCTCCGAGCGCCGAGTTCCCCAGGACGGGCGCTTCCGGGTTAAATACGGCCGTCCGGAGCGGCCCATCGACTTTCGCGTCTCCATCATGCCCTCGATCCACGGCGAAGATGCCGTACTGCGGGTGCTCGATAAGGAGTCGATGAGCGAGAAGTTCCGCTCCCTCACTCTCGACGTGGTCGGCTTTGACGAAGACGATTTGCGGAAATTCCGCCGCTACATCAAAGAACCTTACGGCATGGTGCTGGTCACCGGACCTACCGGCAGCGGCAAGACCACGACACTCTATGCCGCGGTGAACGAGATCAAGACCGAGGAAGACAAGATCATTACCATCGAAGATCCGGTCGAATACCAGATACGCGGGATTACACAGATTCCTGTAAACGAGAAGAAAGGCCTGACATTTGCCCGCGGCCTGCGCTCGATCTTGCGCCACGACCCGGACAAGATCATGGTAGGGGAGATCCGCGACACCGAAACCGCCCAGATAGCCATCCAGTCGGCGCTCACCGGCCACCTGGTTTTCACCACCGTACACGCCAATAACGTAGTCGATGTTATCGGCCGGTTTCTCAACATGGGCGTCGAACCCTATAACTTTGTCTCCGCGCTCAACTGCATTCTGGCACAGCGGCTGGTGCGGCTGATCTGCAACTCCTGCCGCACGGTGGTGCATTATCCTCCGGATGTCCTCGAGTCCAGTGGGCTCGATTCCGAACAGTGGTCAAAAGTTCCCTTCTACGAAGGGCAGGGCTGTATCGAGTGTGCGGGTACCGGCTTCCGCGGGCGCACTGCCATCCACGAATTGCTGGACCTGAGCGACCGCATTCGCGAGATGATTCTGGCCAAGAAACCGACCTCGGAGATTCGCCGCGCCGCGCGCGAAGAAGGTATGCGCTTCCTGCGCGAATCGGCGCTCGACAAAGTACGTGCCGGAGTCACCACATTGAAGGAGATCAATAAGGTTACGTTCATCGAGACGATGCGGTGAAAGGCGGCTCGAGGCCGGAGCCGGACAATGGCGAGCCTGGTTCTTCATTTTGCCTGCCCTGCAAGTTTTGATTAAATAGATTCACGCACAATGAGCCGCAATTACCATTCAGCCAGGCCGAAGCTGGCCTGCGAAATTGCTCCGGATCGCGTCATTGCCGCCCGCGCCTCGGATTCCGGGCAGGTGCTGGAGCTCTGCTCGACGAGCGAGCTTCCCGCTGGGTGCGTGCTGCCGGATCTGACGGAGAGCAATCTGCTCGAGCCGAAGATGCTTGTCCCCGCCCTGCGGGAGGCACTGGGAAGCGTGGCCTCGCGCTCACGGGATGTGATCGCGGTTCTTCCCGATGCGGCGGTGCGCGTTGTGCTGCTTGACTTCGAGACGCTGCCCGACAACCGCCAGGAAGCTGAAGGCGTGGTACGCTTCCGCCTGCGCAAGTCTCTGCCTTTCGACGTTGACAAAGCGAAACTGTCCTACCAGGCACAGACAACTGCGGCCGGGGTACGGCTGGTGGCCGCCGTAGCCCTGAACAGCGTCATCAAGGACTATGAAGCCGCCTTTCTCGAGGCAGGCTTCAGCCCGGGTGTGGTCCTGCCCTCAATGCTGGCCGCTTTAGGAGGCGCTCCGGCGCATCGCCCCACGCTGGTGGTCAAGGTGGATGCCCAGACGACGAGCATCGCTATTCTCGACGCCGAGCAGCTTCTGCTCTTTCGCACGCTCGAAAATACCCGTGGGCTGCTTATCAGTGGCGAGCAGCTGGCCGAAGACGTTTATCCCTCAATCGTGTTTTTTCAGGACACCTATACAACCAGCATTCAGCAGATTTTTGTCGCCGGTATTTCTGACGTCAGCGCCGCCGCTCCCGCATTGCACTCGCAAACCGGAGCCGAGGTAACCGAGCTGGTTAGGGCCTCGCAACTGGGGCTCGGAGGCGGCTCGATTCCCAAATGGAGGATGGCAGGTGTAGTGGGCGCCCTGCTTTCGGCCAACTGAAATATGCGCATCGAGATCAATCTCGCAAGCCGTCCCTATGAGGATTCACGCCGCTTCTGGACCTACTGGGGTACGGGACTTGTGCTGCTGGCGCTTGCCACCCTGCTCTTGGTCTTCCTGGCCGTGACCGGCTTCATGCGCGCCGGTGTTGACCGCCGGCAGATCTCGCGCCTGCGCGCGGAGATTACCGCCTATGACCAGGAAAAGACCCGGGCCGAAGCCCTGCTGAATCGGCCGGAGAACCGCCTGATACGTGACCGGTCGAGATTCCTGAATGAGCTGTTTGAGCGCAAAGCGTTCTCCTGGACACGTGTCTTTGAAGATCTGGAACGGGTTATGCCAGCGCATCTGCATGTGGTCTCTATCCACCCCGACATGTCGTCTGAAAACGGGCTGGCACTCAAGCTGGTGGTGGGTGGAAATTCCCGTGAGCAGGCCCTGGACTTGATCCGCAAGATGGAAGAATCGAGGCGCTTTAAGCAAACCCGCATCGACCAGGTAAAGTTCGCAACCGAACAGGGGAATACGGGCGATCGGGTGCAGTTTGACATTACCGCTCTGTACAGTCCCTCGGCAGAAGCCGGGGCGGTCAGTGGGGGCGTGAACTGATGCCGGACCTGAAGCGAACCCGAAAGCGCCTGGCAGTTATGGTCGCAGTGCTCGCCCTGATCGACACTGCGGCCGTCGCCATGCTGCTAACGCCGCTTGCCGGGTCCGAATCATCCCGCCAGCAGCAGCTGAGGCAGCTCTGGCTCGAGCTCAAGGCTCGCCAGTCCGCCCCCTGGCGCGGGCTGGACAAGAAAATGCCTATGGTGGAGCGCGAAATCGAGGATTTTTACCGCGACCGCTTTGCCTCGGGATATTCGGCAATCTCCATGGATCTTGACCGGGTGGCGTCAGAAAGCGGCGTAAAAATGACCGCGGAAAAATATTCACAAAAAGACGCGGCAATCCCCGGGCTCGAGCGCATCGAGGTGGAAGCGGATCTATCCGGGGACTATTTGCAGCTGGTGCGCTTCATCAACGCGCTCGAGCGTAGCCGGCTGTTTTTCATCATCGACGATGTCCAGCTCGGGGGGCAACAGAGTGGAATAGTGAAGCTTCAGATTAAGGTCGAAACCTATTTGAGGACGGCGTAGTGAACGTAGGAGCAGAAAATCGCACTCAGCTGGTAGCCGCCATTGGGCTGGGGATTGTGGTCCTGATACTGGTGATTACCCGCTTCATCGGATCGTTCACAATGGGCTCTTCCAGTGCTGCCGCCCCGCCGCCCGCGGCAGTCGTAAATCCCGTCGCCGAAAGAAGCGCGCCGCCGCCGCGAAACCTGGCCCGGGACCGAAATGCTGCCCGAGGCCAGAATGTGGCACGCGCTCTAGATCCTAGCCTGCAC
>JAFAWX010000143.1 GCA_019241535.1 Acidobacteriota bacterium
CTCACATTGCACACCAATAGCGGTGTCCTACCTTCCGATAACTCGTACAACAGCCAGCCTACACTCCTAAAATACTCTTCCTGCAAATTCCTGTAGCGCCTCGGCATACTCCTCGGCTTTTCGTCCCTCTCCCCCGTCAAAGCAAACAGATGAGGAAATCAGGTGTACACGTGTACTTAAGTATGTCTTGGGAGTGATTGTCGGCAGCATCATGCTGAGCAACGCATAACGCTGGAAAAGCCGCGACGCACGTAGTATGTGCTCTGCACCGCGGAGACGGAAAGCGCCCCTTAACCGACAGTCGTTAGCCTTGCTCGAGGTTCCTCGCCCGCCTCCGGCGATTCGTCTTCCAGACAAACGCGCATCCAGAGCTCGAGATTCAGCAGGCGCCAGATACGGTCATAATGGTCGCGATAGCCGGCGCGGTGCTCGCGGAAGAGGCGCTCGACGGCCGAACGCCGAAATAGACGCCGTTCGAGGCAGCGGGACTCTAGGAGTGTACGCTCGACGCGATCCATTTCCGGCCCGCGAAGCCAGCCGCTCCAAGGCGTAGGAAAGCCCAGCTTGGGGCGATAGAGAATGCTGTCGGGCAGCAGGCCCCGCATGGCTTTCTTCAAGATGCGCTTGCCGGCCAGACCATGAATTTGGATGGCTGCGGGTACACGCATAGCCCACTCGACGAGCACGTGGTCTAAAAACGGCACCCGACTCTCGATCGAAGCTGCCATGCTCATATTGTCCTGCTTCATCAGCAACTCGACCAGGTAGGTCTTGATGTCGGTGTACAAAAGCCTTCCCAGCAGTTCGCCCGACGAGCGTTCCCAATATTCAAGGACATGGCGGTACGCGGCGCCGGACTCGAGCTGACGCATGGCTTCTTCGGTCAGCAAATTCGACTGATCGCGCTCGCTGAATGCAGAGAAAAAGTTATCGAAATAGAACTCCGCCCAAGCATCGCCGTCTGCACCCAGAAAGCTGTGCGAGAGCTTGCGTCGCGCGCTTGCCTGGATCCACGGCGATCCGGAGATAAAGCGGCGGATGCCCGCACGCATCGACTTTGGAACCACGCCGCGATAAACGCGGTCGAAAGCGCGGTTTTTTAGGGTCCATGCGTAGCGGGTATAGCCGGCCAGGGTCTCATCGCTGCCTTCTCCGGTTAGCACTACCTTGACGCGCTCGCGGGCGAGTTGCGCGACAAAGTAAAGCGACACGCTTGAGGGCCAGACGATGGGCTCGTCCTCATGCCAGATCAGCTTGGGCAAGGCGGCAAAAAAATCCTGGCTGCTGATAAGTACCTCATGGTGCAGGGAATGGAGATGCCCAGCGACCGTGCGCGCGTAGGGAAGTTCGCTGTAGTCTTGCTCCGCATAGCCGACCGAGAAGGTCTCGACCGGTTCGCGGCGGATCCTGGTGGCCAGGGCGGCAACCGCGCTCGAGTCCACTCCCCCGCTCAAAAACACGCCAAGGGGGACATCGCTCATCAGGTGGCTCTGCACGGCTTCTTCCAGCAGCTCGCGGTAGGAATTTACATAGTAGGCCTCGGCATGAGCCGGCTTGTCCGCGGCCGTCTCGAGATCCCAATACTGCTCGATCTTGAGTTCGCCGCGTTCTGATATTTCCAGCCAGTGTCCGGGCATGAGCTTGCGAATGCCCTGATACATGGTGTCGGTTCCCGACAGATATCCGAAGGCAAGATATTCCGGAAGCGCCGCCCGATTGAATTCGGGCCGGACATCCGGATGCTCCAATAAGACCTTGATTTCCGAGCCGAACAGGAAGCGATCGGCGGTCGCGGTGTAATAGAGCGGCTTGATGCCGAGGCGATCGCGGGCGATGAATAAACGCTTTTGCTTGCTGTCCCAGATGGCAAAGGCGAACATGCCGCGCAGGTGAGTGACCGCAGCCGCGCCGTATTCCTCGTACAGATGCACGATGGTCTCGGTGTCGCTGCGGCTGCGATAGGAATGGCCGCGCCGAATGAGCTCCTCACGAAGCTCGCCATGGTTGTAGATTTCTCCGTTGAATACGATCCAGACAGAGCCGTCTTCGTTTGTGATCGGTTGATGGCCTCCGGCAAGATCCACGATGCTGAGTCGCCGCATGCCAACGGCGATCCTGCCCTCGGCATATACGCCCTGGTCGTCAGGACCGCGATGCGCCATGACCTTGCACATGCGGGCCACAAGCGCACGGTCGGCAGCGTTGTCGTCTTTAAACTCGAGAATTCCAGCTATTCCACACATTCACCTGCTCCATGCCACTGGCTCTGCGTGCGATCGAGCCCCATCACCCGATGCGGCCCAGCGCCTCGTGTTCGTTCCCGAGGAGATGCTCAAGCGCTTCCTGGTCGGAAGATGATGTAGTTACCGCTCCCGCGCGGCGGGCCCATTCCCAGCGTTCTACCGAGCGGCTGTGCGATACCAGAACAGTGTCGGACATCTTCGCCCACCGGCCAGCAACCAGTATCAGCCTTGTAATCTGGCCGCCTTCCGAACGGCAATACATGAATTCCGCGTCGCTCGACCACGGTTCGAGGCTCCAGGTCCCCGGCTGCTGCGCAAAAAAGAAGAGGTGATCTGCCGTTCCCGTCTCGTACCTGTAGGCGCTAACGTTCCTGCTCTGCTGACCACCGGCCGCGGAGAAGCGGCCGCGGGAGTCTGGTTGCCCAGTTACCAGCAAGGTTCCGCATTCAACCGGTAGATGTAGGCTGGCGGAGGTCGTAAGGAGCGGAGCAATGTTCTTCTGGCCGTAGGCGGGAGAAACAAAGCTTGAAGCAATCTGCTTCTGCCACAGGCGGGCTGGGGCGCAGTAGAGAACCAGAAAAATAGCTGAGTCGCAGACGGCCACCACGGCGTCGTCATCCTGCACGAGTGATATTTCCTCGGCAAAGTGCCAGAATGTTTCCAGCCGATGGAGGGCGTGTCCTTCGCAGGCATCGCGCACCAGCCAGAGGCCATCTTTTCCGTTGAAGATGAAGCGGCGGTGGAGGACCGGATCGACGAGGCGGCGGTACCCTCTGTGGTTTGCGGCCAGAAAATCAAAGGAATCGCCCTTGACCCAGCGTTCGCATTCTGCATGGGCGGGCTCGCGCCAAGCGAAGTAGCCATCGGCGACGGCCTGGTCCTGACCGTCGACTCGCAGGGTGTTGTGGGCCGCCGTTCCGCGAAACAAGTTGCGGTCGCCGGTGTCACAAACATAGGCGCCAGTCCCGGAATCAATCAGGCAGCGATGTCCAGAGACACTCAGCCGGACGCTCAGTGCGTCCGCGTGTCCATGGCCACAACGGCCAATGCCCTGCGGACCGGCGTCGATTGCCATCAGTTGCGGCGACGGCGACGGGCTCACCATCACATAGATTCCACCAGCCTCGAAAGCCTTCGAGCCGAGCGGCCGTTTGTGCTCGGCCACTGGTTCGGTTGCACGCTTGCCTAGCAGCCAGATGGATTCTTCCGTCAAAGGGGCAGCCGAGGAAATCTGTGCACGCCCATATAGAGCTGCTCCGAGAGCCAGTGGATCGGTCATGTGCTCGCTGCGATTGCGTTGGGGATTGAATAGGCGTCCGCCATCGTCATCGCCGAAGCCCTCGGCCGGGCCGGCCTGCGAAATGCTCTCGATAACTTCCAGCATCCTTTCAATGACCGCGTCGAAAGCTAAAGGGATGGCCAATCCAGCGTTCGCAGCCAGTATGCGGGCGTGCAGAAAAAGGTCGACGGCGTACACGTGGTAGTGCAGAGCCTGCTCGAAGTAGACGCCGTCGCTGCGCACCTGCCTTTCGGCCGCTTCAAGAACGAGCTCCCAGCCAGTTATCTTCCAGCGCTCCGCGGGCTCCAGTTCGGGACATCCCGCCCCAATAAAAAGCAATGCCACCGCCTCGCCCAGGAGATGCGTGTTGGGGGAGAAATAGCGGGAAAGGTAGCATTCGATATGGCGGCCGTGCAACCCAAGGCCGGCGACGAGGTCAGAGCGAAAATTTTCCGGAACTGGATCACTTGGGGCGAGCAGGTTCGCGACCCACAACCAGGAGAGGCTGCGGAGCGCCACTTCGAGCGAACTGCTCCAGTTGATGCCGAGCGGATAGGGGTTAGAGCGCTGCCAGCTATACCACTGGTTCAGCAGTTCAGAGAGAAACCGCCGCTCGTCAGCGAACCGCCATGCCTTGGCTAGGGTGACCAGATGCTGGTGACGATTCAGTTCCCAGGTGACTTTATGGTCGCCAACTTCGTCGAAATCGAGGTAACGAATTTTATAGGCCGGTTTGAGCGGCGCCCGTTTGCCATGGACCGCGTCGGTGTGCCAATCGATTTCAGACCCGTAATCGATCGTGTATCCGAGCAGCTGCAAGCGGTGGCGGCAAACTTCTTCGGCTGCACAGACGGTAAGCGCGACCTCCTGGGGAACCAGCTCTTTAAGCAGTCGAATGCGATCGCTTAATTCTTCAGGCTTAAAGAAAAATTTGCCCCGGGTTTTGCTGCCCGATCCCACGCGGGAAAAATCATGGCCAAGCTTTGCCGCCATCAGATCGAGGGGCTTCATCACCGCCTGACGGAGGCGGGTCGAAATTTCGTCCCCGCTCATCTGGGACAAACGCGCGCAGGTTCTACGCCAGCTAGAGATCACGAGTCCTTTTATCTTACACACGGGAGGCTTGCGATAAGCTCGGTTGGAGCACCCGGAGTGCCACTAGCTGAAACCCTATTGCCGTGTAAGTATCTCGTTTTCAGCTGCTTAGTGGTATACCGGTCCGGGTATCTCCCTCCTGGGGTGGGGAGTTCCCAGGAAGGGAAAATATTTGCCCATTTTGCCTCGAGCGGGCGCAGGACCCGCTCGCGTTGCGGACCGCTTTCGCGCTAAGCTCTTGAAAGCAAAAAGGCGAGATCCGCGAGCTCCACCTACGGGACCAGTGGAGCCTCGATTGCACCCTATTGGCGGTGCATTGTCCCGCAAACCACCTGGAACCAGGAGTTAAGGCTTGAGCCAGTCGATCAGCATATTTGGCTTGGGATACGTGGGGTCGGTCTCCGCCGCATGTTTTGCTTCCATGGGCAACCGGGTCATCGGAGTCGACGTAAACCCGGGGAAGGTGGAAATGCTTCAGTCCGGCTCCAGCCCGATCGTTGAAGCCCGCATGAACGAGCTTGTGAGCGAAGCGAGCAGATCCTGCCGCTTGCACGCAACCAGCGACGCGACCGCCGCCGTTCTCCAGTCGGATATTTCGTTCATCTGCGTCGGCACGCCCAGCCTGCGCAACGGCAAGCTGGATTTGACCCACGTGGAGAAAGTTGGGCGCGAAATCGGCGCGGCTCTGAAAAAGAAAAACACCCATCACCTGGTGGTTTTGCGCAGCACGGTGCTCCCGGGAACTACCGAATCCCTGCTTTTGCCCGTTCTTGAGGCAGAAAGCGGAAAGCGTGCAGGCACGGATTTCTCCTTGTGCTTCAATCCGGAGTTCATGCGGGAAGGCAGCGCCGTAGCCGACTTTCTCGAGCCTCCCTACACTATTCTCGGTTCCCGGGACCCGAAGCAGCTCAAGCCCTTGCGTGAGCTGTACGGGAAAACTTCGGGCAGAGTCTTTGAAACCACGATCTCCGTGGCAGAAATGGTGAAGTACCTGTCGAACGCCTTCCATGCCGTCAAAGTGGCATTTGCCAATGAAGTCGGAACCCTGGCCAAGCACCTCGGAGTAGATACGGAAGCGGTGACCGAAATTTTTCTTTCCGACACCCGGCTGAACATCTCTCCTGCCTACCTGTCTCCTGGATTTGCGTTCGGTGGTTCCTGTCTTCCGAAAGACCTCCGCGCCGTTACATATCGAGCCAAAGAGCTCGATCTGCGCTTGCCGCTTCTTGAATCCCTGCTGCCCAGCAACCGCGAACACGTGGACCGTGCCCTGGAAGCCGTCCTGCGGACCGGCAAGAGGAAGATCGCGCAGCTGGGTTTAAGTTTCAAAGCCGGAACTGACGATTTACGCGAGAGCCCGCAGGTGGAGCTGGTTAAGCGACTGCTCGGGGAAGGTTGCGAAGTTCGCGTCTGGGACGAGGATGTTCGCCTGGGCCGCCTGGCAGGGTCGAACCGCCAGTACATCGAGGAAGTGATCCCCCACATCGGGGCGCTTTTGACCACCGATCTCAAAGAGGCGCTCGCGAATGCTGAAGTGGTTATTGTGGGCACGAGGGCGCTCGACAGTCGAGAGCTGGCTGAGCAGCTCCGCCCCGGACAGATGGTGATCGACCTGGTGAACCTCGCCCGCTCGCGCCGTCCGACAACTGAGGCTTCCTACGAAGGCGTCTGCTGGTAGAAAATTTTTAAGGAATGTTTCGCCCGCAAATGAGATGCACACTAGTCAACCCGACAGATGTGAATTGGGAACTGCTCGACAGCTTTGCCGATCGTACGGTCTTCCAGACGCGCCAGTGGCTCGAGTTCATCGCCGAGACCCAGCAGGCTACTCCGGTCATTGCGCAGCTCGAGCAGCAGGGAACGGTCGTGGGTTTTTTTTCCGGGCTGACGTTTTCCCGGCTGGGAATCAAGATCCTGGGCAGCTCGTTTCCCGGTTGGACCACGCCTTACATAGGCTTCAATCTGCTTCCAGGCATATCCCGCGCCGAGGCGCTCGGGGCGGTCGAAAGAATGGCCTGGGATGATCTGAAATGCTTGCACATGGAGGTTTCCGACCCCGCGTTCAAGGTCGAAGATGGACAGGCGCTCGGTTTTACCTGCGAGTTTTACACCTCCTACCGCACGGATTTGACGCAGTCAGAAGAACAGCTTTTTAAGAACATGGATAGCGCTTGCCGCCGTTGTGTTCGCAAGGCGGAAAAGAGCGGAGTAGTTATCGAAGAGGCGCATGATGAATCCTTCGCCGAAGACTATTACGATCAACTGAAGGACGTTTTTGCCAAACAAGGCCTGGTACCCACCTATAACCTCGAACGCGTGCGCGCCCTGGTCCGCCATCTGGGCGCGACCGGCCGCGTACTTTTCGTGCGCGCCCGAGACCCGCGGGGCAACTCCATCGCGACCGGAATTTTTCCCGGCTTCAACAAAATTGCCGAGTTCTGGGGAAACGCCAGCTATCGATCGAGCCAGATTCTGCGTCCCAATGAAGCCATTCAGTGGTATGTCATGCGCTACTGGAAAAGCCGCGGAGCCCAGATCTACGATTGGGGTGGCGAGGGAGTTTACAAAGAGAAGTATGGCTGCACCGTGCACCGCGTTCCCTGGTTTACCAAATCGCGCTACCAGATCGTTTCCACTCTGCGCAATGAAGCCAGGAACATGTTTGCCCGTAAACAGCGCTTCTTAGGCTGGCTGAAAGGCGAGCGAGACGAACGAAATGCGGCCCCCCGTGTTCTGGAGAATGCCGGGGAATAGCCCGTACATAGCGGGTCGAAGGCTTGCCGACGCCGATGCAGATTAAGGACTCAATTGCCGCCACCTGGGCGCCTCAGGGTAATTTCCACCATATCGGCTTTGTCGTGAGCTCGATCGACAAAACCGTCAAGGGAATGGCGACGTCGCTCGATGCCCGTTGGGACGGGGTCATCGTCCATGATCCCACGCAAAAGGTCCGGGTGACCTTCCTTGAGAGCGGCAACCGCGGGGATCCGCTGTTCGAACTGATCGAGCCGGCCGCGGAAGATTCGCCCGTCCACCTGGCTGCCGAGCGTGGAGGGGGCGTCCACCATGTCTGCTACCTCGTGGATTGTCTGGATGCGCAGCTTGAAAGATGCCGTTCGCAACGCGCTTTGCTTGTGCGACGATCGACTCCGGCAGCCGCCTTCGGCGGGCGGCGCATTGCCTGGGTGTACACGAGAAACAAACTTTTGATCGAATACCTGGAGCGTTAGAGCGATGGGGAAAGAGGTTGGTGCGGATCTGCGCCGCGAAGTCGATGCCTTGATAACTCAAGGACAGTCGGTGATGGCCGCAGCGCGGCTGCGGGAACTATGGCACGCCGAGCCTGGCTCAGCCACGGCAGCATTTGTCGTTTCCCGCTTCGAGGAGCTTCGCGACCGCCTGCAGCTGGTTGATTTCCGCCTCGCAGTCCTCCGCTCCTTCACGGTTGAACCCCTCGTGCCTTTACTGCGCGCGGAGGCATTCTGCGCCGGCATCAATTTGTCTCTCCACCTGGGCGACTTCAACGCTTATGCCCAGGAGATTCTCGACAGCGAAAGCGAGCTTTACCGGTTTCGGCCGAATGCCGCTGTCTTGGCAGTGCAGGCCGCAGATATTGCTCCCGACCTGTGGCGGGATTACGCCGATCTCGACCAAACAAATGTCGCAGCGGGCATAGAGCGTGTCTCCGGTAGCATTGCGCAATGGATGCGGGAGTTTCGCCGGCGCAGCCAGGCGGCTCTGATAGTCCACAGTCTTGAGCAGCCATACTTGCCCGCACTCGGTGTCCTTGATGGGCAACGGGAGGCAAGCCAGGCAGCCGCGCTCGAGCGCATCAACGAGGAGTTCCGGCGCGTGGCACGGCAGTTGCGCGGCGTCTATGTCCTCGAGTATGACGCCATGGTCGCCCGGCATGGTCGAGCGCGTTGGCATGACGAGCGCAAAACCCTGCTGGCACGCCTGCCGATCCGAGCCGACCAGCTTATCCACCTGGCGCGGGAGTGGCTGCGCTTTCTTGCTCCCCTCGCTGGCAAATCGGCAAAGGCCCTCATCGTCGATCTCGATAACACTCTCTGGGGCGGGGTAATCGGGGAGGACGGCTTTGACGGAATCAAGCTGAGTGCGGAATATCCTGGCGCCGGGTTTCAGGCGCTGCAGCGTGCTCTGTTAGACCTCACCCGCAAGGGGATTCTGCTAGCCATCTGCAGCAAGAACAATCGCGCGGATGCCATGGAGGTGCTGGAAAAACATCCGGGAATGCTTCTTCGTCCGAAACACTTCGCTGCCATGCGGATCAGCTGGAATGACAAGGTCCAGGGTTTGCGCGAGATCGCTTCCGAGCTCAATATCGGCGTCGACAGCTTGGCTTTTCTCGACGACAATGCCTTTGAGCGAGAGCAGGTTCGAGCGATGCTGCCCGAGGTGACGGTTATCGATCTGCCCCCTGATCCTCTCGACTATGCGCGTGTCGTCCGAGAGCAAGCGGTTTTCGAGCGCTTAAGCCTCTCCGAGGAAGATCAGCAGCGGGCGGCGTTTTACGTCGAGCAAGGGGAGCGTGCCCGCGCCGAGCAGAATTTCCACACGAAGGAAGATTTTTACCGCTTTCTCGAGCAGGAAGCCGAAATCGCTTCCGCTCAGCCGGGGACAGTAGCGCGTATTTCCCAGCTTACTCAGAAAACCAACCAGTTCAATGTGACTACCCGGCGATACGCCGAGCAACAGATCGAACAGATTAGAGCCCGCCCGGGTTGGCAGGTGCTTTCCATTCGTGTGCGCGATCGTTTCGGAGACCATGGACTGGTGGGGGTGGCAATCGTCCACGATCACGAAGAGGTGTGCGAGATCGACAGCTTCCTGCTGAGTTGCCGCGTCATCGGCAGAACAGTCGAAACCGCGCTCCTCTCCCATCTAGCCCAAAGTGCCCGCCGGCGCGGCCGCAAGCGACTCACGGGATGGTTTTTGCCCACCAAGAAAAATGCCCCTGCCCGCAACTTCTATCCGCAACATGGATTTGAGCTGGCCAAGCAAAACGGCGAGGGATCACTCTGGTCGCTCGATCTTACGCGCCAAGAAGTTACCTTTCCCGCGTGGGTTAAAGTAACGTATAAGACGGAGGAAGAGCTTGACATCGAACGTGTTTGAGCAGATCCGAACAATCGCATCCGATCTTTTTCGAATTGCCCCGGAGCGCATCAATGCCGCCTCGACGCCGCAATCCATCGAGGCCTGGGACTCGATCCAACATCTGAATATCGTGCTGGCGCTCGAAGAGAAATTTGCCGTCGAACTCTCACCCGAGGAGATGGAGCAGATGACCAGCGTCGGAGAGATTGCGAAGCTGGTCGAGGCGAAGCTGCAAGCAAAACTGCAGCGCACACCGGATTAGCCTTGTCAATCGCTGTCAAGCCTTATGGGCAAGAGCACGAGACTGCGGTGGCGGAGTTTAACCGCCGGCTTCAGTTGGGTGGTGCAGACGAGGACCTCGTATTCTACGAGCGTGCCCTGCCGGGGTGGCTCCCTCCCGACGGAAAATCACTATTCAACCAATATTTCGTGGCCCTGGATAAGGGGGTGGTGCGTGGCGCCTATGCCCTAAAACGGCAGGATTTCTGGTTCGAGGACGGCAAAGTCCGTTCGATCGCTTATTATCACCACCCGTTGTCAGAAGGAATCATCGACAGATCGTATGCCCTCGTCGGCAGTCTTCTGTTGCGCGACGCGATGAAGCGATCGCCGCTCGTCTATTGTCTGGGAATGGGAGGCTACAACCGCCCGCTCCCCAAAATGCTTGTGAGCCTTGGCTGGAGCCATCGGGCGCTGCCGTTCTACTTTCGGGTCGTGCGTCCCTACCGCTTTCTGCGCCAGATGCAGGCCCTACGCTCTGGTTTCCTGGGAAAAGTCGCTATGGACACGCTCGCCTTCAGCGGTGTGGGATGGGCAGTGGCCAAGTGCCATCGAATGGCCGTGCGGCTTCGCAGCCCGGCGAAGGGTGTCGATGAGATCGTGGTCGAAGAGTTCTCCGACTGGGCAGACCGACTATGGGAGCAGGCTAAAGGTTCCTGTTCAATGACGGCCGTACGCGATTCACAGACGCTGGCGATCCTCTATCCGGCGAACTCTTCTCATCTCCGACGCATTCGCGTCCGTCGCGGAAAAGAGACGATCGGCTGGGCGGTGGTCGGCGAACGGAGGAAAGATGCCAAATACGGGTCGCTGCGAGTGGGCTCGGTGGTCGACTGCTGGGCCTTACCGGAAAACGCGCTTCCAGTCGTAAAGGCCGCTACCCTCACGCTTGAAAAGCTGGGAATGGACCTGATCGTGACCAATCAGAGCCATGCCGCGTGGTCGAGCGCTTTTCGGGCTGCAGGCTTTTTTCCCGGCAAGTCGAACTTTATCTTCGCAGCCTCGAAACCATTGGCCGAACTGCTCCAGCCGTTTGAGGAGCGTAAGCTGCGCCTGCATATCACCCGGGCTGACGGCGATGGATTGCCGCGCAACTTCTAGTTGTGGGAAACTAAGCTCCTCGAGTGCACTACCCTGAATCCACGAACGCATTGAGCCGGTCTCGATTAAGGCCAGGCGATGTTTCTCTTCGATGCTTGTGCTAGTGGTAGAACAGAGGGCGCGACAATTCAGGGTGGTGGACACGACCTCGTTTGGTCCGCAGGGTGGTGGACACGACCTCGTTTGGTCCGCAGACTGACCAAGATCCAGGAGACGAACAAATTCTAGAGACTGCCAGCCGCTGCACATTCGAAGCCTATTCGCAATCGCGAATCAAATGCAGGGCTTGAAGCGACGGAGTTAGAGGCGAAGACAAAGGTTGCTTAACTTATCGGGGTTTGCGCTTTGCCAGCACGGTATGGGCAGAATATCTTTAGCGCTCTTTCAGCTCACACCCGCTAGGGCCTTTTCGATCGTCATCACATCCGCACCGAGATCTCTGCCGTCGGTGGCGGTTCCGAGCGCCGGAGAAGCCTTCTTGCAACGGACGCTATCGTCTCGGGCGCGGCACAGGGCATAGGGGGCAGCTCCCGGTTCTACAATCTGGCGTATCCCGGCTGCACTCGGGTCCTTGGCATTTACATTTCCCGCCGGCCAATCGGAGCCCCCAATAATAAGGTTATGAGTGACACTGGAGCCGCCGAAGCAGTTCTTCACCACCCCGGCCGGCCCGATCACGTCAGCTTCATGGGCGCAGTTGCGAGTCCCTCCTCCGGCACTGGCAATCTGCCGCGGGCCGGGAGCGAAGATGTTGTTCACCATGCTGAAATTCGAGAGCCGTCCTCCCGGGTTCATGATCGAGAGCACTGCGCCCGGAACAAAGGCCGTGACATGTTCGATCTTGACGTCGTGCAGCGGGGGGACCACCGAAGCAATCATGGCAAACAGGCCGAAACCCTCAAAATCGTCACGATGTACAGCTTCAACCAGCAGGTCGTGGATACTGTAGCGGCCACCTCCCTGGCTCGCGCCACCCGCATCCGATGCCACATTGGCGATCTGCAGGACGTCACCGACGTTTTTGACCTTGTTGTAACGGATGGTGACATCGCTCACCATGCAGGATGGACAACGGTTGTTCTGGTTTTTGGGGGTAAGCAGTATAGAAAAGCCGGCTTGGGAGAAGCCACCCCAGACGTTTTCGAGCAGATTCTGCTCAAACAAGACCCGCTGGGCGTTCTTGAGCTCAAAATGGTTCTTCACGATGAAGGGCCTGCCGGACAGGCCACCCACAAATCCCGGTGTGCCGGGCTTCCAGATCATGGGCTTAAATAAATAGTTTTTGCGAATTTCAATATCGCTGGGGGTGCGGGTTGCGCCTCCTCCGCCGAACAAGATGTTCTCGCCTGAGGCTTCGATAAAGTTATTCTCTATCTTGTATGGGCCTCCTGCGCTATGGCCGCCGGTGCTGGCGAGTGCCTGGGCATCGGTGCAGGCCCCAGTCATCGCCACACAATGGAAATCGGTGAAGAAGGAATCGACTACCGCTACCTGGGTGGTATTGACCAGAGAAACGCCAACCGTTGTTTCGTCCTGAGCCGTTCCATGAAACCACATGCGGTCGAAGATCAGGTGATGAGCGGTCCCATTGCCTTCCTCTTCGCCACCGCCTTCACCCTTGACAAAAGCCAACCTTGCGACCGAGGCTCCCCGTGTTCTGCGGGTTATTTCCAGTCCGATTAAGCGGTAGTGATTTGCCCCGGGCCGGAAGATGAGCGGGCCCGAGCCCGTGCGGCCGTCGAACTCCAGTTTCGCCAGTACATTGTGTACCGATTTGCAACGGAAATCCGGGCGCCCGGGAAGGGACTGAACGCCGGCAAAGCATGGAGTCAGCCTGGTGCCCTCGGGAGGAAGTTCGTCGTCCCGCGCGCTGCTACGAAGGACAATCCAGTGGCTGTCATCGCAGGACTTCTCGGGAAAGATGAAATACCCGGCAAACGTCACACCGGCCTGTAACTGGATTGTCTCGCCGCAACTGGCATCACTGAGCGCCTCCTGCAGGCTGCCGCTATCGCGCACCAGAACGACCCGTCCGGGAGCGGGAGTGCTGGCGAGCGTGCTTGTGACGTGAAAGCGAGGCAATTCCGCCGGCCCATCAAATTGCGAGGAATACGTGGATGTCTGAGGCGCATCAACCGCCGAAGGGCGGCCGGAACAGGACATGACGGCCGCAGCAAGTATGAAGAGGGAAAGCATTGGAGCTTGCCAACGGTAGGAGACCATATGGATATAAACGCGCCAAAACAGAAGGGTTAAGCCCATATTCCGCAGTAGACGAATGCCCCGCAAAAGGGAACGTCAGTGCACGCCGACCCGAAGGTTGAATGTGTCGCAACTTCTCGCACCACGAAGTTGCGGCTCGTAGTACCGCCCCAAAACCGGACCCTGCGCGCTCAACAGATAGGCGATCATAACATAGCTACAGGCGCGTGCCGCCGGGTGGATTTGTCGGCTTGCCGGAGCAGATTCTCGGATGTTTCGAAATCGCAGTTCCGCGGGTAATATCGAGGAGTATGGCCCTTCAGTTCGGCCCAGCACAGCCGTCGGAGCAGTCGGCGCTTTTGAATTTCCTGCTCGCAATCTTCAACGCCGGTCCAACCCTGAATAGTTTTCGCCCGGAGGTGTTGGAATGGAAATACTTCACTCCGCATCCGGACTGGAATGGTTCTCGCAGCTTCGTCCTGAAAGCCGATCAGGAAATCGCCGCCCATGCGAGCGTCTGGCCCATTCGACTTGTGACCAATGGACTTGAGCTGAAAACCATTCATCCGCTCGACTGGGCCGCCACCAGAACACCGCTTCCCGGGGCCGGCATTCAGATTCTTATGCGCATGGCCGCGATGGCCGATCTTCTGATAGCCGTCGGGGGATCCAGCGATACCCGGGGGATACTCCCAAAAATCGGCTTCAAAACGGGCGGTGAGTTCGAGCGCCACGTGTACGTGGCGCGCCCGTGGCGTCAGTTGCGCACCTGCGGGCACTATGACTGGAAAACGCCCCTGCGTTTTCTGCGCAATACTGCGCCTCGTATCAAAGGGCTGCCCCCGATCCCCGCGCGCTGGCAAGCAACGAGGGTGTCACAGTTTGAGCCGTCGCTCGAGCAAGTATTCGACGAAAAGAGTACGGCTTTACGTGTCCGTTCCGTCAAAACCGCGGCAGTCCTCAACTACATGCTGCAGTGTCCGGCGGCAGAATTCAGCGGATTTGTTGTCTCCGAATCGAACCAGTTGCGTGGCTATTTCATGCTGGCGAGAGTGGGCGGGCAAGCAAGGATCGTAGATCTCGATCTACGGACCGGGGCCGACCGTCCGGACGACTGGCGCGCCATATCTCTACTCGCCGCCCACACGGCCAGTCAAGACCCCCGGACCGCGGAGGTGATCGTCGGGACATCGAGAGCCGAGATACGCGAAAGCTTTAAGCAGATAGGCTTTTGGCGGCGCAGAGTGGAACCTATCTACTATTTAGACCCGGGCAATCGACTTCCGGCAGGCGTAGAGTTCGATCTTAGTCTCATCGATAACGATTTTTCGTTCTTATACAATCCCCGGCATCCCTACATGTCTTGGTGAGCGCAAGTCGCGTACATCCTGCCTGATATAAATGCCCAAAAGGTCTAAAACGAGCGGCGTGCGTAGCACCCACAGAATGCGGTTCAGAAGACTGATCGGCAGCTCTTCCAAGGACACCCGCGGCGATCAATTAGGCGTTTCGGCTTGGGAATCAACGTATGACAGTCCCATTGGTCGTGGCTCAGGTCTCGCATTGAATGACTCATTCGTTCGTTGATGTAATGCCGCTGTCCACGGCTGATGTGACTGAGTGCTGCTGCAAGTAGGGCAGGGTTTAATCGCGAGATTTTGATACGTCGCGTAAGATGAACATTATGTATTAAGTCAGCCCCCAACGTTTCCTGGTTCAGGATAGAATGCGATCACATCGTGTCGCAAAGTCGAGGTGCAAGACCCAGACATAGACGTCGAGAGTGCCACCCACCTATAATGCGAAGATTACTGGTTCCGTAGAGCCGCCACGGGATTGAATCAAGCAAACAATCATTGGACATCAACCGTTAACGTAACTTCTTTAATTCGAAGACGGTGAGGAATCATGCTTACTTCCTCATTTCCTGAACTGGATTATTCGGACTTGATCGCATGCGATCTTCCTGATCCGGGAACTCTGAGCCGGACTCTTCGCATCGCCTTGCTGAGCGACGCAGCAACACAACAGTTTGTCCCGATTTTGACAACCCTGTTAGCACGTGCAGCGATCCGCGCGCAGATCTACGAAGGTGGATTCGATGCAATAGAGATCGAAGCCTACAATCCGGATTCGGGTCTGTACCGGTTCGATCCGGAAGTGGTAATAATTTTGAACTGCGTCCAGGCTCTGCGATCGCGATTCGGTACAAGGAAGAATTCTCCGGATCAGTTCGTGAATGAAAGCCTCAACAGAGTCACCGGTGTTTGGAAGCAACTTCAAACGCACTCTCAAGCCGCAATCATTCAAAGCACATTTGCCCTTCCTTACGAGCGGACTTTTGGTAACCTCGATTTAAAGGTGCCACAATCTTTCTACGCTATCGTGTCTTCTCTTAATATGCGAATTGCCGAAGCCGCGCGAGATCGCCCCGGTGTGCTGATCAACGACGTCGAGTATGTCGCGTCGTGGACGGGTAAAAGATTCTTCTTTGACGATCGCTATTGGGATCTGTGGAAAAGCTTTTGCGCTCTCGAGCACTTACCCCGAGTTGTACAGAACATTGTAGATATCTTGGTCGCGCAGTTCGGGCGGTCAGTCAAATGCGTGATTTGCGATCTCGACAATACTATGTGGGGGGGAGTAATAGGAGATGATGGCGTCGACGGAATCAAGTTGAATGCCCACGGCGAAGGAGAAGCGTTCTATCGTTTGCAACTGTTCCTCAAGGAGTTGCGCCGGCGCGGTATATTGCTTGCGGTTTGCAGCAAGAACGAAGAAAGTAATGCGAAAGCACCTTTTCTTGAGCACCCAGATTGTATTCTCAAGCTCAGCGATTTTGTCGCGTTTGTTGCCAATTGGAATGACAAGACCAGCAAC
This sequence comes from Acidobacteriota bacterium, assembly GCA_019241535.1. Classification (GTDB taxonomy): domain Bacteria; phylum Acidobacteriota; class Terriglobia; order Terriglobales; family Acidobacteriaceae; genus Gp1-AA145. Next base: position 16,201 of record JAFAWX010000143.1, read on the forward strand.
ATTCAGGCCATCCAGCAGGAACTCAATATCGGACTTGATTCCATGGTGTTGCTTGACGACAATCCTTTCGAGCGGAACTTAGTGCGGGCAACCGTGCCCGATATTCTCGTCCCCGAACTTCCCGATGATCCGTCGGAATACGTTCGATTTCTATCGGAACTGAACCTGCTTGAAGTCTCGTCCTTTTCCGCTGAAGACCTAGAGCGCTCTGACTTGTACACGCGCGAGGCAGAGCGGAGGCAGGCGGCAGCTGGCTACGGCTGCGTGGAAGACTTTATGCGCTCGCTTAATATGGTTCTCGAGATCGCTAAGTTCGACGAATTTCACCTTCGCCGGATCGCTCAATTATTCCAACGTAGTAATCAGTTCAATTTGACTACGCAACGGCACACCGAGGCTGCCTGTAGATCGATGATGCGTAGCCCAGAACTGATCCCGCTCTATGCCAAGCTTTCAGACCGTTTGGGAAAGCACGGCCTGATCGCCATCGTAGTTCTGGAAGTTACCGGAAGTGATTTAGCGATCCGCGACTGGCTGATGAGCTGCCGAGTGCTGGCGCGGGGCGTCGAGCAGCAAATGATGAACCAGGTGTTTGCGATCGCCCGGAAGCTCAAGGTTTCACGCGTGATCGGCGAATACATTCCCACTACAAAAAACGGAATGGTGCGGGATTTTTTCGCCAAATTCGGATTTCAACCTATTCCGGAACAAGGCTACGAACAAGGAATTACCCGCTGGCAGCATGAGCCGGCGCATTACCTAGAGCAGCCCACCTATATCACTACAGAAATGAGATTTGGGGAGAAAGAATGAATTCCAATGACGATGAAATTACCGAGCGCCTGACTAGGGTTTTCCGCTCCGTTTTCCGTGAGCCCGACCTGATAATTCAGCCTGAAATGACGTCCGCTGATGTCGAAAATTGGGATTCGCTTTCTCATATCAATCTCGTCGCCGCCGTTGAGAAAGAATTCAAGATTCGTTTTACGACCAGCGAGATTATGGAACTGAAGAACGTGGGAGATCTTGACGGCATCGTGCATCAGAAGACGCGGAGTTAGTGGCTGACATATCAAGTTGCTCTAAAGCGAGAGAACGCCAGACCAGTACCTTTTCTAGGTACTTGTGTGTGTGGACGAGCACGTCCGCGTTGTTACGAACGCTGCAAATGCCGCTCGAGTCCGGGCACCACAGCTTTACATAGCATTTTTCGACACTTGCGAGCAGCGGCGCAAAGCCTACGGGGAGGTATACTCCCCATAATGGCGGAACCGCGTATATTGCCACTTCACTTGGAGGCCGCAAGTAAAGCTATGCAGTCGTCCTCCAGTTTTCATCGAAGTTGCCATTTCCGAAGTTCGCTTTTGTTTGATAGTTCATCGACGCCCATCGCATCTGTGTATCCGTTCTCTGCTTACTTCAGAGTTCCGGATTCGGTCAGCACTCGATTAAGACTGTCGGGCTCCTATGCCCAATAGCTCCGTTCAAGTGCTTGGCAAACGCCTGTTCTCGGCCGGGGACCAGGACTTATTCGCTCGGCTCGCAGGCGACTTCAATCCGATTCACATGGACCCTTTGGCTGCCCGGCGTTCTCTCGCTGGTGGGGTTGTGGTGCACGGGGTCCACGTCCTCCTTTGGAGTTTGGATACTTTTGCGCGGGCTGTGACCTGCGTGGCCGTCGTTAACTCGCTCAATGTTATCTTCCCTGAACCACTCTTCCTAGGCGAAGAGATTGAGCTTCTTCTCCAGAGAAGTAATGCTGATGAGTTCGAGCTCATGGCGGTAACTGGCAAGAGGAAAGTGGCAATCATCCGGCTCGGACTTCGCTCTGACAGTGCTACCACACTCCGGCCTTCCGAGCCGCTGTGTGACTCCGCTCCCCTGCTGCCGGTTGGAGAGCCAGCGCTGCAATCATTTGAGGATCTTGCTGGAATGACAGGAACGGTAGGTTTTGTTGCGCACGCTGCCGAGTTCGTGGCGGCCTTTCCGTCTGCTGCAAAACTGATCGGGGCTGAACGGCTCCGCGAAACTGCTGCTTGTTCCCGGCTGGTCGGGATGGTGTGCCCTGGGCTGCAGTCGGTGTTTGCGGAGCTAAGTTTGGAGTGGTCAACGTGGGACGCTTCCTCTCACTTACGGTATGTCGTAGAGGAAACCGACCCACGCTTCAGCCTGGTAAGAATGCGCGTGGAGTCGGAAGCCACGTCTGGCAACATAACGGCATTTTGTCCACCCGCGCCGCCGCGGCAACCAGCAATCGCCGAACTAGCAGAGTTGGTTCGAAACGATGAATTCAAGCATCAGACCGCGCTGGTGATCGGTGGTTCCAGAGGATTAGGAGAGCTGACGGCAAAGGCAATTGCTGCCGGAGGGGGGCGCCTCCTAATTACCTACGTGGTAGGTAAGGATGAAGCCGCCGCTGTAGCCGAGGAAATCAGAGGCTTTGGTGGGTATGCACAAATTTTCCCATACGATGTCACCCAATCGGCGCCGAGGCAATTTGCATGGCTCGCTGAGAACACGCCCAGTCACGTCTACTACTTTGCCACGTTTCGCATTTCTCAAGCCAGATCTGCGGCATTTTCGCCCTCGCTCTTGGAGCGGTTCCTAATGTTCTATGTGAATGGTTTTTATGACCTCTGCCGAGGTCTAAGGGAGAGCGGCGTCAACCGAGCGGTCCTGTTTTGGCCGTCGTCAGTGTTCGTTACGGACCGTCCCAAAGAACTAACCGAGTATGCGATGGCCAAGGCGGCGGGTGAAATTCTGTGCGCCAACATTCCCAACATCTTTCGCGGATTTAGGGTCCATCAGTCTCGGTTGCCTCGGTTGCTGACGGATCAAACCAACATGGTTGGCCCACAGAATCTCCCTCGGGCGGTCGACGTGATGCTTCCCATCATTAGGGCGATGAAATGACACTTGTGGGGGTCGAAGGAGATCGCAATGGTCTGTCATTCGTCCCCGGCGTGAATTATGCAAGGACCTCGAGGACGAACGATAGCCCACTGTTGCTAGGCGATGCCTCCCATAAAGGTGTACTCCAGATTCCAATGTATCCCCTGGACAGTTCTGGTTGGCCGGATACGGTGCAGGCGGAGGGAATTGTCGCCCTTGCGCACAAGCCCCCCATCGGTGGTCACGCCCGTTTCGTAGCCCAGCTGGCGGCTGAGATCAACTGTACGGTCGGCCCAGTGGGGTTGCAAGGCCGGACAGGGATAGGAAAAATGCACTACCGGTTTGCCCAGCTGTTGCGAGAGGCGCTCCTTTGACTCAGAGAATTCCGCCCGCGCCTCGGTTTCTGAAAGCTGTGCCATGTTGGGGTGAGTCATAGTGTGCGACCCTACCAGATGTTCTCCCCGAACCAGCGAGCGCACTTCATCCCAAGTCATCATGGGGCGCTCCTTGAGAGCGACCGGCTCCGCCCTTAAATCCTCTCGTGTGCGATCGAGGAAAGTCTTTTGCGCCTTTCCGCAAAGCTTCGCGCAGCGGGCCGAAGCCGCCTCGAAAGCCCGCAGCCGTTCAGCGCGCCCGTCGAGACGCCAGACATTTCCGTCGGCTGCGGTCCACGAAGCCGCGCGGCCGGTGAGGAATGCATGCCGCAATTGGCCTGGCCAGGGAAGGGTCTGACTCTCGATGCTATCGACTGCGACATAGAAGATCGCAGGAATACCTAGCTGGTCGAGGATCGGCTTGGCCACAAGGTAATTGTCCGCATAGCCGTCGTCGAATGTGACCGCGACCGACGGTGTCCCAAGCTCTTTCCCGCCCCTTAGATAGTCCAAGACATCGTCCAGGCTTACGGGTTTGAAATGGCGAGCGATCAGCTCCATCTGTCCGCGGAATACGGGAGCAGAGTGGATAATGCCGCCGAGTACATCGCAATCGACCGACGGATCCTCCCGCACCGAGTGGTACATAAGAATTGCGACTCCCCCACCCGCCAGCTTCCCGCCCAGACGCAAGACCCCGCTAGCCAGCAGGAGTTTTTTAAGGGCGCTCTTGACCATAGACGATTCCGCGATCCGGGGCTGAAGATCCCACTGCAACAGCTTGCCACACCGGGCACGCGGTTTCCATTCGATGAGGGGGACGCGATGATAGCAGAGAGGGAACGTTTGACGGGGCCGGCAGGCGCTAGAGCCGGTTCCCCAGGCCGGACTGGTTTAGCTCTCCGGGCCAGGGTAGCAGCCGGCGACTTCGCCGGCTGCGATCAGTATCGATGATAAGAGGCGGACCGGATTCTCGGTTGCGGTATCCGCCTCCCTAGTAGACGCCCGCAATGGCGCTTTGGATTGCGCTGATATCCGCGCCCAAGTCCTTGCCGTCAGTGCCGGCATTTTTGTACGGGCTCGAGGAGAGCAGGGTGTAGTCTCCGCCGATCCCATTATTAAAGTTTGCAAACTGCACCGCGCCGGCACTCGAGGGGAAAAGGTTATTCCCCGGCCAGGTGGAGGGCGGGTAGTTGCCGTTCACGGCGATCAAGGCGTTGTTTGAAAATGTGTAACCTTGCGGAAAGCAGGCGTTCAGGGCAGTCAAGGGCACGCTCGAGATCGCGCAGTTCAGCTGCCCCCCCGAACTCCAGATCGGAAATCGGGCCGTTCCGATCATGTTGTTGGTAAACGTGAACCCGTACATAGTCTGGTTGGTGCTGTCGTTACCCAGGCTGATGATTTTACTCATCGGGTCGGGGAAAGCAGTCACGTGGTTGATTACGACGTTGTTTAACGGCGTTGCCGGCCAGGCGTTTATGACCTGGAAGGCAGCCCCGCCGCCGTTATACAAGCTCATATTGATATCGTCGATGGTGATGTCGTGGATGCTGTAGCGTTCTCCGGCTGTGCCGCTGGCGCCCGAATCCGAGGTTGCATCGGCGATCGAAATTCCCGTCCCGCTGTGGCTCAGGGTGTTGTAGCGGATGGTTACATCCGTAACCTGGCAAACCGAGCACTGGCCACCCTGATTTTTGGGAGTCAGGAGAATCAGGAATCCGACCTGGCTGAAACCTCCCCAGCTGTACTCGAAGATATTTCCTTCGATCAGCACGCGCTGCGCGTTCTTCAGCTCCAGAGCGTTCTTTACCATGAACGGATGTCCGGAAGCCCCGCCTACGAACCCGGGCTGGCCGGAGAGCCAGGTAAGCGGCTTGAAGAAATGGTTGTGGCGGATTTCGATATCGGTCGGAGTTGTCGTTCCTCCTCCTCCGCCGAAGAGAATGGCTTCGCCGGAAGCTTCGAGGAAGTTGTTCGAGATCTTGTAGGGCCCTCCCGGAACCGTACTGTTACCTCCGCCGATAACTTGGGCGTCCGTACAGGTGCCCACAATCGACGTGCAATGAAAGTCATTGGCGTAGGAATCGATCAAAGCAGCGTTGGTGAGGCCGCTCAAAGCGAATCCGTTTTTCGTTTCGTCAGATGCCACCCCATGGAGCCAAACTCGATCGAGGATGATCTTGTCGGCTGCGCCGGTTGGCACCGAAACCATGTCATAGACAATCCCTGTGCCCACAGGCCGAGTAATTTCGAGACCCAGGAGGCGGTAGTGATTGGCGCCGGATGCGATCAGGATGGGTCCGGAAGCGCTTTGTGGCTCAATTATCTGGGCCAGGACATTCTGATTGCTTGGGCAATGAAAAGCCGGACGTCCGGGCAACGACGCCACCCCGGCATAACAGGGGGTAATGCGAGTTCCCTCAGGCGGCAGGCTGGCATCGGGTGCGCTCGTGCGCACAATGATCCAGTGCTGGTCGTCGCAGGACTTTGCCGGCAGGGTGAAGGGGCCAGTGAAGCTCGCCCCGGCTGCGAGCTCGATCGTGTCGCCGCAATTGGCGCTGTTCAGAGCGTTCTGTAGGCTGCCGCCGGAGTTGACCAGAACCGTCGAGCCCGGGGCGGGAGTATTCGCCATAGCGGTCTGTACAGAGGTTCGTGGCAGCTCGGCCGGCCCATCAAAACCGCCCGAGGACGACGGCGGCGGCGGGGGCGGCGGCGGCGCTAACACCGACAACGCGAGCGCCTTGCTGACGGTGCTATTCGCCGCATCCGTTACTTGGACGGTGAAGGGATATTGCCCAGTCTGAGTGGAGGAGCCGGCCAGCTGACCGGATGCATTGAGAGTCAGCCCCTGTGGCAGGCTTCCGGAGAGCATATTCCACTTATACGGCGTGGTTCCACCGCTAGCCAGCAGCGTGTATGCGTAGGCGACACCCGCCTGCATACCGGGAAGGGATGAGGTGGAAATAGCAAGTCCGGAGGCGGAGGCCGGGCTGACGGCAACGCTGGCCGAAGCTTGTTTGGTGGTATCGGCAGCGCTGGTTGCGACAACGCTGACCGTCGTGGCGCTTGAAACTTGGGGTGCGGTAAACAGACCGACGCTTGTAATCGTGCCCGCGCTCACCGACCAGCTGACTGCGCTATTGGTAGTGCCCTGAACGGTGGCCGTGAATTGCTGACGCCCGCCTGCGGCCAGGGTGGCAGAAGCAGGGGAAACCGATACACTTACCGCGCCGGCCGGCGTAACCGTAACGCTTGCGCTCGCATTTTTGGTCGTGTCGGCCACACTTGTGGCGGTCACGCTCACGTTCGTGTTGTTACTGACAACGGGAGCGGTAAACATGCCTGTGCTGGAAATGTTGCCTGCGCTGGCCGACCAGCTGACGGCGGTATTCCCCGTACCCTGAACGGTGGCGCTGAACTGCTGGCTTGCCCCTGACGTAAGACTCGCGCCGGTCGGTGAAATCGCCAGACTGACGCCCGGTCCGGAACCCGGCCCGGAAGACGTTTGCACGCTGATGTGCACGCGTCGTTTGCCGGCGGCTCCGTATGCATCGCTTGCTTTCACCCAGAAATAGGTGGTTCCCGCCGCTTTAGGTGTGCCGGTCACTGCTCCGTTTGCAGAATTGAGGAGCAGTCCCGCCGGCGCCGAACCGTCGACGAGCGAAAACTTATAGGGAGCAGTGCCGCCCTGCACCCTGATCTGTCCCGAATAGGGAAGGCCTACGGTCGCAGAAGGCAGACTTGCGGATAAATTCAGTCTCCCGAATTTCGCAATTTTCGGGATCGCATCACCCGCAATCGCCTGAGGAATGCTTAGCGATGCGGAGAGAGCCAGCAGCAACAAAAATACAAGTCGAATTACTCGGGTGCTCGAAAAGAACACGCCCTCAAGGGCGCCTCGGGCAGGCGAGCCAACGCGGTGGAGTGCCATAAAGCTACCTCGCGAACGGAATATCGGGGGATCGTTCCCGCCGAGGTTACTGTTGGGCACTCTAACGAAAGTTTGCTTGAGATAGAGAGATAACGGGAGTATCGGCACCGTAGTGCAGCGGCCTGATGGCAGTGTTGCCGGCACTCTGATTTGCCGCTTACAGGCGCGCCGGCGCGGCCTTTGAGACCGGCAAGATTTCTGAATCGCTCAACTCTCGGCCTCGAACAGGGGCTAAGAAACCGAAATCTTTCGGGGGCAGACATGAAAATTGAGGGCCCGCCTTCGTGGTACCATCCGTTCGATCCCCGGAGATGAAGTATGTCGAGAGAGTGGCGATTCAAAGCTGAGTACATCAAGAACTGTAATTGTGCACCAGGGTGTCCTTGCGATTTCTGGGCCTCTCCGACGCACTATAAGTGCGAAGGCATGATGGCGTTCAACATTCTTAATGGTAATTTTGCCGATACCAAGCTGGATGGAGCAATCGCCGGTGCAACTTACCACTGGGACGGCCCGTTGCACCTGGGCGGCGGAACCATTCAGCCCTTCTTGTCCGACAATACGTCAGCCGGGCAGCGCGATGCGCTGCTCACGATCATGAGCGGCAAAGCCGGGGGAACCTGGTTTGAGGTACTGGCCAGTGTTGTATCGACGGTACTCGAGCCGAAGTTCGTTCCTATCGAATTCAGTTTCGATTTGAAGGCGCGCCGCGCGACGGTAAAATTCGGCGATGAGATGGAGACCAGGACCCAGCCGATCAAAAATGTCGCCACCGGCGACGAGCACCGCATCCTGGTTGATATGCCGAGCGGGATGGAGTACAGGCATCCCGAGATCGCCACGGCGGCAATTGTCCGATCAAGCGGCGCGCTTAAATTTGATTTGTCCGGCTCGCACAGTTCTATGGCGATCGTCGAACATACTGACAAAGCCCTGATCGCCTGAAGCAAATGTCAGCTGGTCCTTCCTGGCGGTCAGCGCCCGGCGTTCAGCCCGCTGCCCGCACAAGTCGCAGCGAGCTCCCGGCTTACGCTGCAGCATCTCTGGTATTTGCCGCTGGTTGTGCTAACCCTGTATTTGGGTCGCACAATGTCTGGCGGCATGCCGATGCCCGGCGACTGGATGATGAGCATGATGTGGATGCCCATGGGCGGACGGCTGAGCTCGGCCGCGATCTTTACCGGCATGTGGCTGGCCATGATGATCGCCATGATGCTCCCTTCAACCATGCCTATGCTACTGCTCTACCGGCGCGTCGTTGCCTTTCGCGCAAACCGAGCGAAAACAGCCGAGAGCACTCCTCGAGGCTCCCGGGTTCGAACCGCCACTTTCCTTCTCGCCTCTGGCTACTTTTTCGTCTGGACTCTTTTTGGAGTCGTGGCCTACACGCTTGGCGCGCTTCTTGCCAACGCTGCTATGCGGTCGGAAACGTTCAGCCGCGCATTGCCCCGGGCGGGTGGTCTGGCGCTCTGCCTGGCCGGCGTCTACCAGCTCACGCCGTGGAAATTAGCCTGTCTGAGACACTGCCGCGACCCCCTGACGCTGATTGCTCATCACGTGGACGGGGGCCAATTTGCGGCGCTGCGTCTGGGCATTCATCACGGTGCGTTCTGCGCCGCCTGCTGCTGGGCTTTAATGCTGATTCAGCTCGTTCTTGGAGTCATGAATCTGGCAGCCATGATCTCGATCGCAGTCATAATTGCGCTCGAGAAAATGCTGCCTTGGGGAGAGTGGGTTGCGAGATTTGCAGGAACTGCCGCCATTGTTGGCGGCGCTGCGATGGCTCTGCGGGCGTTCTGAACTTCTGAGTCGGCCGCTTACTGTCCCAAAATCATGTCGCGTACGCGATCGTAGGCAGCATTGCCCAGTAGCCGTTTGGCGCGGTCTCGCAGCCGCGCATTGAGCGCGAACCTCCAGCCTATTTCTCCCCGGCAGAACCTTTCAAAAGTGTCTGGTTTGAAACCGCGGGTCATGGCTACGCGGCCCAGAAGAAAGCAATCGCTGCGAGCGGAGTTCGTGCGGGGAACACTGGTAGCGACCGTGCGATAACCCGCTTCTCTAGCCAATTGAACAACCCGGATGTCGTAGCGTCCGCCGGGGCAGGAGAAATGCTCGACCGTTTTTCCGATCGTTTGCTCGAGCCGCAACTTCGAATCGAAAATTTCGCTACGCAATCTGCCGTCCTCAAGATCCGGCAGGTAGGAGTGGGTGAGCGAGTGGCTGCCGATTTCAAAGCCCGCAGATGAGAGTTCGCGCAGCTGAGAGACGCTCAGGTAGCCTTTCTGACCGACATGCGCAAAGGTGACATAAAAGGTCGCGCCAAAGCCGAGTCTTTTGAGAGTGGGAGCGGCGACGAGCCAGTCGGTTTCGCAACCGTCGTCAAACGTAATGGCTATCGAGCGCCCGGGGAACTCGACTGCGTGGCTTACGCTGACTCCGGCGAGACTTGCCTGCCGGATGGCGAGCATATGGGCTTCGAACTCCGGGGCGTCGAGCACGTAACGCACGTAGCCGGCGACTGCCTGGCAGAGTTCCCGGCCGGGAAGCGCGAGCTCATGGTAGAGGAGAAAGATTGTTGCCGGCCGCGTCATTTCCCGACCACCGACATATGTGGACGCAGAAACCCGGACAGTTCATCCCTCAGAAGCGGACCCCCGGCAATGAGCCCGGAGATCTTCGGGCGCTTCTGGTTCCAGGCGAGCGGGCCTTCGAGGCTCTCGACAAATCCACCGGCGCTCAGGAGCAGGGCGGCACCGGCCGCCACGTCCCACTCATGCTTGGGAGTCAGCGTGAAGGTAACATCCGCCAGGCCTGCTGCGACGCGGGCTAGCTTGTAGGCGACCGAGCCCATGGCTTGAATCTTGAAGGGCGCATTCTGAAAGCGCTGCCATTCCCCGCGTGCGACCTCGCTGCGACTGGCTAAAACCAGGGCGCCTTCGAGCCGGGTGCGCCGGCTGGCGCTTGCCGGAGAGCCATTATAGGTGACCCCGGAGCCGACCGAGCCGAGAAAGGTCTCCCCCGTCGCCGGATTCAGGATTCCTCCGGCAACCGGAAGGCCCTGCTCGACGAGCGCGATCGACACCGAGAACTCGGGAATTCCGGCCACAAACTCACGAGTACCGTCGAGGGGGTCGACCACCCATACTCGCGCGCACGGCAGTCGGCGATCATCGTCCACGCTCTCTTCAGAAAGCCAGCCTTCGCCTTCGCGCAGTAGCTTCTTTGCGAGGAGGGCATCGATCTCGCGGTCGGCGGCGGTTACCGGGTCGTGTCCAGACTTATATTCGGCCGCGATCTTTCCGGACGTGTAGCGGGTGAAAATTTCGCTCGCCGCCTCCAGTGCGCAGCGGATGCGCCCCACAATGTCCTGATCAGACGAGGAGCCCATATTCAGTGCACCGGCGGGGCAAGCAGCATACGCGCCCCGGTGACCAGCAGAACGGCACAAAGAATGCGGCGCAGCCACAGCACCGGGACGCGCGTGCTGATGTAGGAACCGATCAGGCCGCCGGGAATAGAACCGACCAGCAGCCATTTCACTAGACCGAGGTCGACATTGCCCAGCCGGAGATGCAGGAGGCTGGTTACTCCAGTGAGCACCACGGCATGAACGATATCGGTGCCGACCATGACCTTGGGCGGATAGCTGTAGAAAAGCAGCAACAGCATCATGATGATGCTACCCGAGCCGACCGAGGTGGTGCCCACGAGAAACCCCGCCACCAGCCCGATTAGCGCCATGCCGGCGAAGGATCTTGCCGTAGGCGGGCGGTTTGCCACTTGTTCTTCGATTCGCCGCTGTAGCAGCAGCAAGGCCGGGATCACGATCAGAAGAATTCCTACCGCGGTTTTAATGAAGTCGTTAACCCCGACACCGTAGAGCAGCCGCAGGTGCTGCAGAAAGCGCACGCCGGCGATAGATCCAGGCACGCTGCCCACGGCTAGAGCCACCACCACTTTGCGCCGCACCGTCCCCTTCAGCAGGTGAACCCCGCTCGAAGGAATCTTGGTGAGAAAGTTAAACAACGCGTCGGAGCCGACGGCAATGATCGGAGGCACTCTGAGCCCGAAGATCAGCACGGGCAGGAGCAGGACGCCCCCGCCGAGGCCGGTCATGCCGATCAACGTTCCTACGGACAGCCCGATCAATATTCTGGTGAATTCCATATTCATCGACTGCCAGCCTGGGCCGGCGAAATGGGAGCGGCAGGACTTACGCCGATGAATCCTTGCTGCTCCAGATGCAAAATGACTTCCTGCGCGGCTTCCTCGGCGCTGAGATCCGCGGTATCGATTACGACCTCGGCATCGGCCGGGGACTCGTAGGGATCGGAGATGCCGGTAAATTCCTTCACGATTCCGGCTCGAGCCTTGGCATAGAGGCCTTTGCGGTCGCGTTGCTCACAGGTTTCAAGCGACGTCGCGACATGAACCAGTACGAAACCGCCGCAGGGTTCGATCATCTGCCGTATCTGCTTGCGGACAGCGTCGTAGGGGGCGATGGGAGCACAGATCGCGATCCCGCCGTTTTTTGTGATCTCGGAGGCGACATAGCCGATGCGGCGGATGTTAATGTCGCGGTGTTCCTTCGAGAAACCAAGCTCGGAAGACAGGTGCTTGCGCACTAGGTCGCCATCCAGGATGGTTACCGGACGGCCGCCCATCTCGAGGAACTTGGTGCGCAGCACGTTGGCGATGGTGGATTTTCCTGATCCGGACAACCCGGTGAAGAAAATCGTAACTCCCTGCTCGTGGCGCGGAGGAAAGCTGCGACGCAGCTCCCGCACCACCTCGGGATAGGTGAACCAGGCAGGAATCTCCCGGCCTTCATTCAAGCGCTGGCGCAGCTCCGTGCCCGAGATGTTCAAGACCCGCGTGCCTTCCGGTATTTCATCGTCGGGGACATATTGGTCCTGATCCTCGAGATATACCATCATGCTGAAGGGAACCATGGTGACGCCGATTTCCTTCTCGTACTTTTTGAACACTTCCTGTGCCTCGTACGGGCCATAGAAAGGTTTGTTATCGGCGTCTTTGCCGGGGCCGGCATGGTCGCGGCCTACGATCAGATGAGTCACTCCGTGGTTTTTGCGAATCAGGGCATGCCAGATGGCCTCCCGCGGACCTCCCATGCGCATGGCCAGTGGCAGCAGCGAGAGCTTCACGGTGCCCGGAGGATATTTCGAGAGCAGGAGCTGATAGCAGCGCACGCGGGTGAAATAGTCCACGTCACCGGGCTTGGTCATTCCGACCGAGGGATGAATCAAGAGGTTGGCTTCAACCGCCTTGGCTGCACGGAAAGTCAGTTCGACATGGGCGCGATGCATGGGGTTGCGGGTCTGAAAGGCGACTACTCGGCGCCATCCCATGCGGGCGAATTCGGCGCGCAATTCCGCGGGCGTGAGCCGCAGAGTCTTGAAATCGTAATGCGTAGGCAGCTGCAGGCCTTCGATCTGCCCTCCCACGTAGTAGGGATGGGAATGGTTCAGCAGATAATCGACTCCGGGATGGAGCGGGCTGGTGGTGCCAAAAACCGCCTGCGCTTCGCAGTTACGGTCAGGCTGCCACACGTCTTCTACGTTCAGGACGGCGAGCATGACTCCTTCGGCATCGCGAAGCGCCACTTTGCTGCTGCCGGGTGTGAGTTTCCTGGCAAACTCCTCGGTTACATCGAGGGTGATCGGCATCGGCCACACCAGTCCGTCCGACAAATGCATATTGTGGCAGACTGACTGGTAATCGCGGGAGCTCATGAAGCCGCGCAGAGGAGAGAATCCCCCGCTCAGCAGAAGCTCGAGATCGCACAGCTGGCGGGGCGTCAAGTCCCAGGATGGCCAGTCGCGGGAGTGTGATTTGAGTTCGGCACTCCGTTCGTCGGAAGCCACAAGCTCGACTAACCGGCCGCCATGAGCAGGGATGAGGTGGGTGGCTGAAGTCATCGAATTGCAAAAACCTCCATAAAGTGGGAAAACTCTCGTCTAGCACGCGAAGCAGACGCGCAAAAAAAAGGAGCGACGGACAAAGGCGATCCGGACTGAGGTTGCAACTACCTGCGGATTTTCGTCCCCGAATCTTACCAAAGTGTTCATTTCACTCGTTCGCGTCTCGCCCGCCGGCTCCGGGTGCGGGCGCGATTTTTTGACTTCCTGCCGGTTAGCTTGCAAGTCACCGGCCAGAGTCGAGCCGCCGCAAAGCCGCATAAGCCGGATTCCAAGCTGACAGGGGGGAGCACTGGTAAGCTGGAATGATTACGCCCAGCGCCGGAGCTGCCGGGCTGGGACAATGCTCGCCTCAAAATGAGCATGCCGAACGACAGGAGACGCGCTCGCATGACCTCCGAGGCCGCGCGCACGACAAATATGTCCCGCCCAAGCCGACGATTTCAGCGAGCCGGTCTCTTCTTTTCTTGTGCCGCACAGTAAGTGCATCGAAAGTAAACCACCACACTCTACAAAACTCTAGAAAATCGCTTGGCCAGTATCCCGCCCGGGAAGCCGTACCGCAACCGCGGCCGCGTATGCCTGAGGCACGGGCACGCGAAAAATGCGCCATTCGCCCGCCTTCGCCGGATCGGGCCGGGTTTGGAGCGCTACCTCGCGCTCATCAACGTCAATCGAGACGTCAAAAAGCTCGAGCGGGAAGCTCAGGCCATCACCCTGTGCCTTGACTAGAGCTTCCTTTCGCGTCCAGCAGTGAAAAAAAGCCTCCCGACGAAGCGGC
>JAFAWX010000173.1 GCA_019241535.1 Acidobacteriota bacterium
TGCCAGATTTCTGCATCTTGAGTCAATTCCCGCCGATTGGCGCGAATGGTCGGTGAATGTCTCGAGGGCAAGCGCCGTTGCCGACACTCTCCGGCGGGAACAGGAACGCGCCATCCTTTTCCGGACGCTCGCGACGTTGCGAACCGATGTCGCATTGTTTGAAGATGTGGAGCAGTTAGGTTGGCGAGGGCCAACGGAGGAATTTCCCGCCTTTGCGGCCCGTCTGGATCGCGCATCGGAAGTGCCCAGCGCGTCCCGCCAAACTTCCCCCAACAGGCGGTGATGATTCCTGCTATGGCGGGCCGCAGGGGCGCTTCATTCCAAAAATAGCTTGAATCGTGCCGCTCAGCTTAGCTGTATTGCTCCAGCCGAACGGAACAAGAGAAACTGAGTCCGCCGCTAACGGCGGGTACGATCGAAATCTCTGCGCCGGGAGACACTGGACTGGCAAGTCCGCCTGTGTATCGAACATTTTCTTCCCCGATGAAGATGTTGATGTGCTGCCGCAGTTCCCCTTGTTCGGTCAGGACACGATCTTGAATACCAGGATAAAGGTTCCACAACAAAGAGAGGGCATCGGCTAAAGTCGCGGGTGAGCCCTCGATGTCCACTCGGCTGCGTCCCCCGGTGAAATCCCGCAGGGCCCCGGGGATCGAAAAGGTCACGGACATGCTCACCTCTTTCGGCCTCGATGGGGCTTGCGCTTTATGCCCGGCCTTGTCACCGATGAGGTGCTGCGGGACCTTTGCGGCCGCGAGGCCGGCGACTCTCGCGCGTCATCAATCATCGCGTGGCGTACGCAAACTATCGATGGCAGCCCGTCCAATATCTTTTGCCATGTCTTGCCTTCATCACGGGAGCCAAACAGCTGCCCGCTGCGGGTGCCCAAGTAAACGCCCACGGGGTCGAGCGAGTCCGCGGTCATGGCATCGCGCAGGACGGTTTCGTAGGCGGCTTTTTGGGGCAGGCCGCGCATCAGCGGCTCCCATGAGGCGCCACCATTGCGGGACCGATAAACCCGCAACCGGCCATCGCAGGCACATCGAAACTCGTCGGATTCAACGGGAACGATGTAGACCCAGTCTGGATTGCGCGGGTGCACGATCAGGGCAAAACCAAAATCCGAGGGCACTCCATTCGCAATGTCCGTCCATGTTTCGGCGCAGTCTTCGGACCGGTAGAGTCCCCAGTGATTCTGCAGGAAGAGGCGCGACGGGCGGTTAGGATGCATGGCGATCTTGTGAACGCATTGCCCGAACTCAGGATACTTATTGGGCATGAACATGGCCCGGATGCCGTGATTTTGTGCCGTCCAGGTCCGCCCGCCGTCGCTCGTGCGGTAAACTCCACCGGCTGAAATAGCCACATAAATCCGCCCACGGTCAGTCGGGTCGAGCACAATAGTATGAAGAGCCAGACCTCCGTTGCCCGGCATCCAGCGCGGGCGGTGGGGGTGATCAAACAGGCCGCGCACCAATGACCATGTTTCTCCGCCATCGCGGCTCTCAAAGAGGGCGGCCGGTTCTACCCCGCAGTAGAGCAAATCGGGCTCCTCCGGCGGTCCGGGGGTTATCTGCCAGACGTTCTTGAGGGAAACTCCCGTGTCTGCCGGAAAGCGGATGGTGGCTTGCTGGGGATTGGTCCAGCTCTTGCCGAAATCGTCGCTGGAGCGCAGGAGGGTACCCCAGTAGCTCTGCGTCGAAACCCATATCCGCCTTCGGGAGCCGCGCCCGTCATAGGCGAGCGCGTAAACCGCCTGACCGTGAAAAAACGGTCCTCCTACTTCCCAGCGCCGGCGCTCCAAATTCGAGCGCAGGATGAAGGCTCCCTTGGTCGTACCTACCAGCAGGAGAAAGTCTCGCTTTCTCACACGGAGATGGCGCACGCTATGCAAGACCGTAGTCCTCGGTCCGCTGCGGTCTCCGCCGAGGTCGGTCGATACGATGGCTGCCGACTGAAGCACCTCCAGTGCGGCCTGAATTTCACTGGCGCGCTGGTATCTTTGCGTGGGTTCTTTGGCTAGGCAATGTTGGATCACCGACCACAGCCCGGGCGGAACAGGAGGGGGGAGCGGGTTAGGAAGCTCGCGCATGATTGCCGTACTGATTTCAAAGCCTGTACGCCCCTCGAAAGGCAGGCGACCTGAAGCCATCTCATAAAGCACGACCCCGAGCGCCCAGAGATCGCTGCGATGATCCGCCGGGTCACCCCGCAAGATCTCAGGAGCCATGTAAGGCAACGTGCCGCTGACGCCCGATCGCTCCTGAACGGTTGGAAACGATTTGGTTGGGCCCTCAAGTGTGCTGCCTGCCATCTGTCTGGCTAAGCCGAAGTCGAGCACCTTGATCAGACCATCGGAAGTCACAAGGATATTCGTGCTCTTTAGATCACGATGAACGATACCCCGGTCATGGGCACGCGTGAGTGCGCTGGCGATTTGCACCCCATAGCGCAGGACTGACTCCGGCCCCAGCCCTGTGTCTCCGCTCAGAGCGCGCAGAGACTTGCCCTCGACGAATTCCATTACGATGTACAGTTCTCCGTCGCTCTCGGCAACTTCATGGATGGTGCAGATATTGGGATGATTAAGAGCAGAAGATGCACGCGCTTCGCGGAGGAGGCTGTGGCTCGCTGGTTGGTCCGGGACGGAAGTCTTCTTAACTACCTTCAATGCAACATCGCGATGCAAGACCTCGTCGTGGGCGCGATAGACGATGCCCATGCCTCCTTGCCCGATTTCATCGAGAATACGGTAGTGGCCGAGGCGTTGATCGATCACTAAGGCTCCTTTCGCCCCATGCTAGGCTGTGGCCTAAAGGGGCGTCAACGCGCTCGCGTCCGAAAAAGAACGAGTGATCAGGCAATTGAATTCCCTATGCTCCCACCGATGTCTTGGAGATGAGAGTGTCGGATGTCGTGAGGCAGGCATGGCATGCCTCACGCGGAAGAGCCGATGGGTTTCGGAGTTGGTCGCAACAAGAGAGGTCGGCGGAATACGGCACGAGCTCCGGTGATCCGCGCGCCTCTATTATGCCCCCCAGGAGGGGTATTCTGCTCTCGGCGCGGAAGGATGCCCCGCCCTGCCCCAAGTTCACGGACATGCTGAACGCGCAAGCCAGGGCGGCGCCTAGGGTATACCCCTACGAGTGACTAGAACGACGGGGTCGCGATATAGCCAATCTGGTTACCGTTCTGATCTACCCAGTGCCCCACAACCGTCCCCAAGTCATTCAGACCTCCGCCTGCGGTTTGTGCCGCGCCCGGAACGTCAATTTGGAAAAACTGTCCCCAGGGAGCGCGGACGAATCCGTGCTCGTTATTTGAGGAATCAAAGAAATGGCCGGAGATAAATCCGAAGTCATTTATGCCGAGAGGATACGTGCCGAAATTTGGGGCAGTAGTAGCTCCAGGAACATCCAGGGGATAGAAGAGGTGGCCCTCGCGATCGCGAGTGAAGCCGTGGAGTACGCCACTGGCGTCAGTATAGACACCCACGACCTGGTCAAAATTGTTGATGGCGAGTGCTTCCGTGCGAGTAGCGTTCGGCACCGTGAACACGGTTACCGTGCCTCGGTCGCTGACAAACGCGCTCGTAAAAAAGCTCGGCGGGCCAGCCTGAACAAACCCACAAAAGTCGGTCACCTCGTCGTTTATGGCATCGACGGTCGTGTTAAAGAAGCCGGGCACGTTGTAGGTGGTGTACTTCCCCTTGTACAGAAAAAAACCCGCGTAGTGGAGGGCAGCCGTGTCCCAATACTGACCTACAATCACGCCTCGGTCATCTACTCCGTTCGCCTCCGTATCCCCTCCGAATGGATCAGTCGGTCCCTCCACATCCAGCGGATCGATCAATGTCTGCAACTTCCCATTCGGGAATCGCTCAAAACCACGAAAAGGACCAAGCGGTGCCAGTGTGCTGCGGTATTGCCCTACGATCAACCCATAATTGTTTATCTGTTCGACGCCCAATTCGAACTGATTTGGAACCGCAAAAGTGGTAAATCGAAAGTGCCCGGGTAGAATGCCAGATTGACTCTGTGCCTCGCAGGGTGCAAGCACAAGGGTTAACATCGTCAGCAGGACCAGCCCGCTTATTCGCTTGTTTTTTAATGTCTTAATGAATGTCATATTCATAAGTGCCTTGTCCTCCAGAATTTTGCTTAACCTAAATCCGTGATGAAACTTCAACAATCTGGCCATAGCTGTTGCAACTCAATCATCCGAGCGTTTGAAACTTCGTCTTCCGGCCTCTGCGGGACGGAGGGGATACCTCATTGCACTCGCTACTGGGACCGCGCTAAAATCCAGAAGCTCTCTCCCTTAACTCTCCTTTATCAGCCATGTCCTTTGACAGTCCTTAGAGATTGCTTAGGAATTTCTTTTCCTTCGTATGTCAAACGAATTACGACACTTCTACGAGTTTGATTCCTTCCGAGTGGAGGCCGCCGAGCGCCTGCTGCTCCGCGAGGGACAACCGGTAGAGCTCTCTCCCAAAGCTTTTGAAACCCTGCTGGTTTTGCTGAGAAATTCCGGTCGGCTGGTACCCAAAGAGGAGCTCATGAGGAGTGTCTGGCCCGAGACAACTGTTGAGGAGGGGAATCTTACTCTGGCCATCCACAATCTCAGGAAAGCACTGGCGAACGGCAGCGATGGCACGAAGTACATCGAAACCATTCCGCGGCACGGATATCGTTTCGTAACCGAAGTCCAGGAGCGTTGGGAATCGGCCGCGCTAGGAGGAACAGGTCCTCACCCGCTGGAGATGCGACCTCGTCTTTCCGACCGGCCCGAAAAAGGTGATACGCGGGTCACGCGGCGGTGGTGGCGCGGTCTGGCCATAGTGAGCCTGGCACTATTCACCATGGCAGCCCTGTTTCTATATCGCTCCCGCGTTGGCTCAGTACCTCAGGGGCACTCGATTGCAGTACTTCCTTTCCTGAATCTCTCTCCCGAGCTTTCGAGCCAGTATTTAAGCGATGGTATCGCTGAGGAGCTGACAACCAGGCTGGCGCAGATTCCCGCACTGAGAGTTGCCGCCCGGACCTCGGCTTTCCAGTTCCAGAGCAAGGCGACGGATGTGCGCGAGATCGGCCGCCGTCTCAAAGCAGGTGCCGTGCTCGAGGGTAGCGTGGGGCGGTCGCAACAAGGATTGCATGTCACCGCCCAGCTCATCAGTTCTCGCACTGGTTTCCATCTCTGGGCGTCAAGCTATGACTGCCAGCCCGATCAGTTGTTTGACATCGAGGAAGCCATCGTGAGAGAGGTGGCAAATGCCTTGCAAGTACCGCTCACCCCCGCCGAGCAAGCCCGCTTGACCAAGCCCGATACCGTCGACGCCGAATCCCACGACCTCTATCTTCAAGGCCGCTATCTATGGAACCAGCGCAGCCGGGGTAGCAAACTCGAACAAAGCATCGCGTTATTTTCCCGCGCAACCGACAAGGACCCGCACTATGCCCTGGCTTACGCGGGATTGGCAGATGCCTACGCGGTCGCGGCGGTCAACAACAATGCCGCTGCGTTTGCCCCCGGAGCAAAGATCGCCGCTAAGGCTGCCCTGTCGATGGACGCCACTCTGGCGGAGCCGCACGCGGCCCTCGGCCTCGTAGAATCTCAGGTGGAGTGGAAATTCGACGATGCCGAGAGCGAGTTTCAAAGAGCGCTGGAACTCAATCCAGATAATGCTGTCGCCCGCCACTGGCGTGGTCTTAACCTCACCATTCTCGGGCGCTTTGACCAGGCGGAGGATGAATTCCGCAAAGCATGGCTACTGGATCCTGCTTCGCCAATGATCGCCGACGGTCTGGCGGAAAACTTCTATTACTCACGCCGCTTTGATAACGCCATCACACAGCTGCAAAGCATGCTGCATGCAGACCCGGAAATGCCCGCCGCGAAGATCGTGCTGTGCATGGCCTATCTGGCCAAGAGAATGTATCGAGAATGCCTCAACGTCGCGGAAAACTTTGGCAGGGAGCCGGGAATGCCTGAACTCAGGCGGCTGTACATTGCCGAGGCTTATGCGGGAACTGGCCGCATGCAGGCCGCACGCGAGCTGGCGTCGGAACTCGAGAACTCATCACTGCCACGCAGCAGTCTGGCGTGTTTATACGCCACTCTCAGCGATTCCAATCGCTCCTTTCAGTTCCTCGACGAGGCCTACGCCAATCACGATCCCCATGTTGCATATCTCAAGCTTGACCCCTGTTACGACAGCTTGCGCAACGATCCCCGCTATGTGGTATTGCTGCGCAAGGTGGGTCTCAGCCAGTAACACAGACCGAAACGGCGTGACTGGATCAAAGGTTGCCGACAACCAGAGGCAGATCTTCTCGGGCCACGACTCGGTCCAATAGGTCTCTGACGGCATAGCTTGTAAGCGAAAAAAAGCGGAACCTTCTCTTATCGCGCGGAGCACCCGAAAGCCTGCGCAGCTATGTGACCTTAGGGAACACCGCAGGTCGTCCGCTTGGCTCGTTTTTCGAGATCTCGAGCAACCCGATCCTGTACAGGGTTGGCGCCAGCATCTCGGACTGTACGGATGCTAATCTTGTGGGGCCCGATGGCGACGCTGAGCGGTTTCGTGCACACCGTTCACCAGTTCTATATCAGCGGTTCTCTGTTGCGAATAGCGGAAGCAGGATATTTATCCCGGGATATTGCTTTCCCTGACCTACTGGTTTCTTCGGAGCACTACGTATCGACAGCTTCATTGACCCGATGCCTTCCAAACGGTGGACGAGTACGTTCGCGTGTTCCGTGCGACCAAGCCAGCGCCGGTCGCTGATTCCGGGCGATCCCGAGCGCGAAGCCGAATAAAGGCGCTGCGACAAGGGTATGACGTTAGTGCCAGCAGCCACCAAAAATTGCGCGACATCTCCTCGAAAACAGGTATACCGTTTGACTTGCTCGCCGCTACACTGTGCCGATCCGTCGCGGAGTGCGGCACGTCCTTCACTCGTGCATCGGTCGCCGGACGGCGCCCCCCTCGTTCTGGGAATCTTTTGCCTTCATTCGAAACAGCGAACGACCGAACCATTGACTGCGAGATGACAACATAAATGTTCTAGTCCGGTTTTGCTGTGTCTTTTCTAGTGGCATCATAGTCCTGACTGGACCGATCGCGGTCGCACAATCTGCACACACCGATCAAGAACACCGGCCCCTTCAAATTCGTCGTAATCAACGGAACTACTTTGCTATCCGCGATACGCTGTAGACACTCAACCGCAAGACTACTGACAAACGGCTTGTGTGATGCAATTGGACGACACGAACCACGGATCGCTAAACTGAATTTTGCGCCCTCAGCAGGAGCTGAGTTCTCCAGTTCTCCGGCAATGAACCGATGTTCGTGGCTCGCAGAAGAAGTTCCGGATCGCGCGTTTGGCCAAGGTATAGGCGCAAAATATCGCTGATCGTAACACCTTCGGGATCTCGGTTTAAGAGCTTAATCCTTGATTCCGCGCCCACATCGCCTGCCTCGAGTACCGAAAGATAGAACCCGCTCCGGCCACTCGCCAGGAAGCGCTTAATCATGTCGTCGCGGTTGAATCTGAGTTCAAGTTTGTAACAAGGCATGCGGGGTTGGGTAACCTGAAGGATGGCAGAGCCGACCCTGAAAAGATCCCCAATGCACAGTTTATCTTCCCCCAACCCCTCGGTCGTAAGGTTCTCCCCGAATGCACCCCATGACAAAACGGCACTTGGCAACTGCCTCCGCCAGTACTCGTAGTGCTCGACCGGATACGCGTAAACTGCCTTCTGGGTTCCACCATGTACGGTGATGTCCGCCTGCTGATCACCAGCCACGTTTAGTTGCCGGATGGCCACCATGCCAGCCACGGGGTCCTTGAAAATGGCCGTCAGGACGGTAATACCTTTCCAGACAACCTCCCGCGGTAACCCAACATTTACAGAGACTATCTTCATACGCACCGTCCCATTCGCAAAGGCTTAGGCGACATCACCCACTGCCTCTGTGATGATCGCAACGACTTTATCCGGTGCGGAGGCAAGTGGATTGTGATCCACTTCCACCGCATGGACGTGACCGCCTGTGCGGTGAGCCATGAATCGCTGGGTCTCGGGAGCGATCATGCGGTCCAGTCCGGCTTGCAAAAACCAAGACGGTTTCTCTTTCCATGCCGGTTTGATCATTTGCTCCTGGACGCATTTAATCGCGATCGGCTTTTGAGTTGTCTCCATCAGCAGAGCATCATCCGAAGAGCTCTCGTGAGCCACCGCATCGGCAAAACCTTTCGCTGACATCCAGAGCAACCCGTCCTCGTCAGGCACAAGAGCCGGGGCATACGGATGCGGGGCCGCACGATGGAGGAGTTCGCCGACAGTCTCGCCTTCGTCAGGCGCCATCGCGGCGATATAAACAAGAGCCTTGACTTGGTTCCCGCTTCCCCCGGCCGTGATGACCGCGCCGCCGTAGGAGTGACCCACCAATACAACCGGCCCGCTTACCCTCTTGAGGGATCGTCGCAGAGCTGCAGCGTCATCGGACAACGACGTCAATGGAATCTGTACCGCCACCACTTGCATGCCTCTGCGCTGGAGCATCGGAATGACCTTATTCCAACTAGATGCATCCGTCCATGCAGCATGCACCAAGACCACGGTAGGGACTGTAAGGTTGCTTTCGGTCATTCTGCCCTCCTTGCGAAAACTGAGATAGGAAGACCTACAAAAAGTGCGTGCCCAATCACCCCGTTAAGAAAGAGGCCGAGTTGGAACGCAGCGGGTGCAACAGCCGATAGCGGCAGCACAAAGTAATTCATGAAAAAATAGACTGCCACACCGTAGAGCAGCCCGGCGGGTACAGCATGTGTTTTCAAAACCTGTAGCCGCCGGCTTGCAAGCACGAATAACGCCGCGGCAACCCACGCGATGAGGAAATGAAACACCGCGCCAAGGGCCGCCGTTGCGAGTCCGCCCTGGAAGGCCGATTTACCCATAACGCCGCTCGCGATGTACTGCAACACCTGAATGGGATTAAAACCTTGCGTGCCGTAAGCAATTATGCCGTTGACCGCATCAAGTACTCCAGCCATCAGTCCACCCCAAAAGATCGCCTGCATGTTCGTAAAAGCCTGGTTGCGAGAAAGAGCTATCGCGTTGTTCATTTTTTCCTCCCATTTACGCCATCGAGCTTGCGTCCGAGGAAATCGCGGATCGCACCTGCAATTTCTTCAGTGTGCGTTTCCAGGGCGAAGTGGCCGGTTTCCAAAAAATGCACTTCGGCTCCTGGGTTGTCGCGTTTGAACGCATCTGCACCAGGAGGCAAGAAGAACGGATCGCCGTTGCCCCAGACGGCAAGTGTTGGTGGGCGCTTGCTGCGAAAGTATTCCTGGAACTTGGGATAGAGCGCGACGTTGCTGGCGTAATCCAGAAACAGGTCCAGCTGAATCTCATCATTGCCGGGCCTCCGCAACAGGGCGGAGTCAAGTTCGTAGGCTTCCGGTGCAACCAGGGTTGCATCCTGGACGCCATGGACGTATTGCCATTTGGTGGCTTCCGGCTTCAGGAATTCGCGCAAGGCCGCCCGGTTCTCGGCAGTTGGCTCCTTCCAGTACTTCTGGATCGGATTCCAACCTTGGCTCAGACCTTCCTCATAGGCGTTGCCGTTCTGCGAGATAATTGCGGTGATCCTCTCGGGATGTGCCAACGCGAGCCGAAGCCCTACCGGAGCTCCGTAATCGAAGACGTAGATCGCGTATCGATCAATACCGATCGTTTCTGTGAACCGGTCGATTACCTTGGCCAAGTTTTCAAAGCTGTAGCGAAACTGTTTACGCTCGGGCGCGTCGGAAAAGCCGAAACCAGGAAGATCGGGCGCAACCAAGTGATAGCGGTCGGCGAGGGCTGGAATGAGGTTGCGAAACATGTGTGACGATGTGGGAAAACCATGTAAGAGCAGGATCGTAGGACGGTTTTTGGGACCTGCTTCGCGATAGAAGATTTTGGAACCGTCGACAACGGCTTGTTGATAAGTAGTCACAATCAGTCTCCTTGGAGATTTGGAAACGTCGAAGTTCGAGAACCGGCATCCTTCGGCGTTCACAGCATCAGATTGTACTGACCTATAAAAAGTTCCATCACTGGTGTATAAATTTCTGCGGAGGCACGGCGATGGGCAGACCTACAGCGGGACCAAACTCCGACTGGGGGGACCGGTTCCTCTTCCTCGGCAACCATCTGGCTTTGGATTTTCTCAACACTTGTCTAGTCCAGAAGGGTGAAGCTGTTGAGTTGCTGCCTGATTTCGACGCTCTCTTGCGCTGGTTTCGGGCCGCAGACCTGCTTACCTCTGGCGAGGCAGCCAGTCTTCGGCAAAAGTGGGGAGCCTCCGCTCGAGCTCAACATGTCGTCGAAGCCATCCGCGAACTGCGGGAAAGGCTTAGAAAGGCGGTCTTTGCCGTTGAAGGTGGTGGCACAGTTCATCGAGCCGTCATAAACGAACTGAACAACTTAATGGCGGACCATCCCATGCTGATTAGGCTGAATGCGAGTGGCGGCACATTCACAACCGAGTTGTGGTTCGCTCCTGGCCAGCCCGAAGACTTGTTTGCTCCTCTAGCCCACAGCGCGGCAAGGTTCATCGCCGATGTGGATCGAAACCGTGTACGCAAGTGTAGACAATGCGTGCTGCACTTCTATGACATAAGCAAAAAGGGGACGCGCCAATGGTGCAGCATGCAACTGTGTGGAAATCGGCTTAAGGTCGCAGCGTACGCGGCCCGTCAACGGGCTCGTGCCAGACAACAATAGGCATTTGTCCTGGTCAGCTGTACGCATATTCGGCTGTAGTCCAGCAGGGAACGTCCCATGAGGGCGTGCTCATTAAAAAAGGAACTCTCAGATTCCGATCACCGTAGCTATGCCCCATGGTAAAGAGATCGCTGCGTCTCATAGCCAGAGTTAATGGCCTGCCACAGCTCCTCACTACAATGACGGACATTTTCGTCCAGAGATTCATTAGCGAAGGCTCCTCGTCTCCGGTGCCGCCGCCACTACAGCCAGCAACATTCTGGCCACAGGTCAGTGCAGTTTCACCGTTTACCGTCGTTCCATCCTCGGCAATAATCACCATCAAAGACACGCCATTGAGGCACGAGCATGGTCGGAGCCGCTTGGAGGGCTAACCACTGATGATCGGGCCACTTCGATACTGCCATCGGCGGAGAATGGACTCGGCTGCCGCAACCACCCAACCAAGAAAAGGCTCTCCTGCTTCGCGCCATGTCGCCTTCGAATCGCTGTGCAACGTCGGTTGAAGCCGAGTGGCACTTCCATCATGCGTTCATCCCTGTCTAACGAACCACATTGCACATGCCGTCCAGCACAGCATTGCACCGCTGGCATACTTGAACATGCTTTTCGATAACGGCCCGGAGTTCGGGATCCACTTCGCCATCTAAATAATCGGAAACCTCGCGCCATACCTGTTCACAATTGATTAGGATTGCCTTACTGCCTTAGCCAATGATAGGTCTCGGCCCCAGGGCCCGGCGAGTCCCGGCGCCAGCAAATCGCGCAACATGAGGCGTGCCCGCAACAACCTGGTTTTTACAGAGGCGATCGAAATTCCGAGAGTTTGGGCGGTTTCTTCAATGCTTAATTGCTCCATATCGCGCAAAACAAAAACTTCACGATACATTTGGCCAACAGAAGAGAGTGCCTCTGCCAGTTTTTCGCGAACTTCCTTTCGTTCAAGAGTTTCCGACGGGATCTCGC
Source organism: Acidobacteriota bacterium (assembly GCA_019241535.1). GTDB lineage: Bacteria > Acidobacteriota > Terriglobia > Terriglobales > Acidobacteriaceae > Gp1-AA145. The sequence goes on from JAFAWX010000173.1 coordinate 11,746, forward strand.
GCCAATCAGCGAATTCCCGCGGAGCATACGTACCCTCCTCCTTCCGGCCTGTTTCGATTGGCTCGGTCAGATCCACGCGTTGTTTTCTCCTTCGCATACGTGCCTCGTTGATGGCGATCTGGATGAGCCAAGTACTGAACTTGGCTTCCGAACGAAACTGTCGAATATTCTTGAAGGCCTTCAGCACAGCCTCCTGAGCACAATCTTCCGCATCCGCCTCATTCCGAAGCAAAGCTAATGCCGCTGCATAGACGCGTTTTTCATACGGTCGTATCAATACATCAAATGCCTCGTGCTCGCCATCCCTGATTCGTTGGATCAACCGTTGTTCGTAATCCAGTTGCGCTGGTCTCTCCAGCAGTCCCGTTCCGGCGGCCATTGACCCCTCCCTGCCGACTCAGAGTTATTCTTTTCCACGACTGCTATTCGCAAGGTATTCCGGGTCGTTTGTGCAGCCCGTGAGCACCGAAACAAAGTTGTTCTAGCCCGCAGGACGACCATTACCAGTTGATCGAAAATGAACGCCAGCATCGCCACATGATGAAGTGCGATAGGCGGGCGTAGTGAAAGCACCCATCTTCCAGTAGTGACGAACCATCGGCCAAACTCCGAGCATCTCTCGCCACATTAGTAAAACCTGCTTGTAGTTGCCGCTGAAAATGTGCCAAGCCGAGATAGCGGAGGCCTGTGCTGATGCAAATCCACCTGTGTGTTAAGTGCCATTGCGGTACACGGCCGACCGCCAATCGCAAGCGTCGGCCAACAGACCAGAACTCTTTCGGAATCTTTGCGCGAACAATTGGGAACGCACGCAATATTTGCAAACCACTTGCAGCCATCCCAAACACTGCCAATGCATTGAATGGTTTAGCCGTGACGCCTAGCTCAGCCTCTAACCCAACGTCAAAATAGGCGTGAGCCGTGCTTTGTGCTGGCCTACAGGCCACCTATGCCTCCTTAGCGGCAGCATGAGTCGTCAAACTTCTCTGTAACCGCTCGCGCGCCCGGAACAAGGTGGACATGACCGTTCCCGTCGGGATGCCAACCATGTCAGCTATCTCTTTGTACGAACAGCCTTCCAATTCCCTCAACAACAGTATTTCGCGGAATCGTGCCGGCAACAATTCCAGAGCCTGCTTAACTCGGCACTGCTCCTGCTTCTGTGCCGTTACTGTTTCAGGAGTTGGTCCTGGGCGCGGATGAAGTTCTTCGTCGAATTCGGTGACCAATTCGAAAGAGCGACGTTTTTTCAGCCAACTGTAACAAGTGTTACGAACAATCTGTAGCAGCCAGGCCCGGGCGTCTTGTCCCTGAAAACGGTCAAAGAAACGATAAGCACGCAGCATAGCCTCTTGCACGACGTCCTCACCATCTGCTCGGTTTCGCAGAAGCCAGCACGCTAAATTGAACGCACTGTCCAAATGCGGCAAAACAAGGTTTTCAAATCGAGTTTTGTCGTATGGCCGCAGCAAGTCTTGGTTCCCTCTTGTCTCTGTAAACGCAGTTGAACTGGACTCTCCTCTCGTGTTGTCACGAGCATGTAATTGGTTCGTCATTTCTCCCGGTAGATAAAGGCCGCGATCTGTTCTCTATTCTTACTACTCGAATTTGAAACATAACTGCTATGCGTGGAATAAAACTGCCCCGGGAACGGTTAAAGCAGATGTAGCGGATGGCACGTCCTGGCTGGCGGCGCGAGTCCTCAGTAGCGCAATTCGCGTCGCCTAAGTCCAGCGGATGCGTTCACGAGTTTCGCTAAAGCAGGAGCGCAAAATGACGAAAAGCAAATTGTTCGATCGCAATCCAAATGGCTTAATCAAACACGACCATAATAATGACGGGATCGATCGCCGCGGATTTCTGCAGTGTATGGCGTGGGCTGGCACCGGTGCACTCTGCCTGATAGAAGGGGGAGTGCTGAAATCTTTCGCGTTCGGGAGCCCAAAGGCATCCGAGCCGAAATCTGACAAGATCGGTGGGCTGACATTTGTGCAGATCAGCGACAGCCACATGGGATTCAATAAGCCGGCGAACCCGGATGTCGTGGGCACGCTGAAAGCTGCAGTGGACAAGATCAATGCTCTGCCACAACAGCCTGAGTTCATTTTGCATACAGGCGACATCAGCCATCTCTCCAATCCCGAAGAATTCGACACCGTGGACCAGATTCTCAAAGGTACGAACAAAGAGATTTTTTTTGTTCCGGGGGAGCATGACGTGCTGAACGACGACGGAAAAATGTTTCGCGAACGGTACGCGAAGAATTTTCAGGGCTCGGGCTGGTACAGCTTCGACAAAAATGGTGTCCACTTTATCGGCCTAGTCAATGTGATGAACCTCAAAGCAGGTGGTCTCGGGACACTGGGGAACGAGCAGCTGGAATGGCTGGAGGATAATGTCCGGCATTTAAAATCCAGCACCCCGATCGTGGTCTTCGCTCACATTCCGCTGTGGACGATCTACCCAGAATGGGGATGGGGCACCGAAGACGGGGCTCAAGCACTTTCCTACCTGAAGAGGTTTGGTTCGGTGACGGTGTTGAACGGACACATCCACCAGACGATGCAAAAAGTGGAAGGTAATGTGACATTCCATACGGCTTTTTCGACAGCGTTTGTCCAACCTGCGCCCGGTAAAGCCGCTGGACCGGGGCCTATGAAGGTGCCAGCCGACCAGCTACGCAGTCTACTTGGCCTTACAGACGTGAATTATGTACAGGGACGTCACGCGCTGGCACTCGTGGATACGTCCTTGGCATGAGCAAAGGTTCTCTTAGGAATAAAAATGAACATGAGGAGAATGTGACTATGAAGAAAACTTGGTTGATTGCAGGCTCCAGTCTGTTTATTGCAATGGCAATAGCTGCCCTGCTGGTGATGGTCCATCCCACTTTAGCGGGGGGTGCAGAGACAAAGGGTTCCGGAGCTGAGGTCAAAGTGGATAACTTCACCTTTGGCCCTGACACTCTGACGGTGGCGGTGAACAGTACGGTGACCTGGTTAAATAAGGACGATATTCCCCACGTGATCGCGAGCAACGATGGTTTGTTCAAATCCAAGGCGTTGGATACAGATCAAGAATATTCCTATACCTTCACTAAAGCGGGCACGTACGCGTACTACTGCTCCATCCATCCCAAGATGGTGGGCAAAATCGTTGTTCAGTAACACTAAGAGGCGCGATGATTGCGGTGCACCCTTTCAGTTTACGAACGGTTTTCTTGGCCAAGCATGCGCAGCATGTCGTGCTTGTCCATTTTCCAATCGCACTGTTTATAACCGGCGTGGCTTTCGACTTGTTCTCCCGACGAGAACCTGCGTCGACGCTCGCTGGCGCAGCATACCTCAATTTATCGCTGGCCGCATTGTCAGTGATTCCAGTAGCGGCGACAGGCCTGCTGGCGTGGCACCTCGTTCTCGAGGGTCAGCCCTTGAAAGGTCTCTTGCTCTGGCACCTGATCGCGGCCTCGACGGCGATGCTGCTGGTAATCGCGTCCTGGTGGGTACACTGGCGCGCACGCAAATCCCAACCGCTGGCTCTTCCGCCGTACCGTATTCCCCTCGAACTCCTCGGAGTCGCGGTCATTGCACTAGCCGCGCATCTCGGCGGCTTTCTGAGTGGCATCAATGCGTAATTTTCAGGAAAAAGCAAATCAAGGATGATGAGCCTTTGCCAATCAGGCGGAATTTGATGAACCAAATTGTCGCCTCGAGGTGACGTCGATGAAAGGTTTCGATACTATACCAATAGCTTGCTCTTTGACGACCCCAGAATTACGCGAGCGTGAAGCAACTCTTCTTGCCCAATTCAGGTCCGCAGTCCTTGAAACTGAGGAACTTCAAGATGGATTTGGTTTTCGCCTGGCTGGTGACAGTAAGTTGATCGCGCTTATAGCGGAATTGATAGTGGCGGAGCGGGAATGTTGCCCCTTCTTAATGTTTGAGCTTGTTGCCCTCCCCAATAAAGGGTACCTGATCGTTCGGGTGACTGGTCCTGCCGATACCAAGGAGTTCTTGAGCGGTGTGTTTATTCAGGGCTGAGGCATGCGCCCGCGAAAAGGCGAATTTGTTGAGCCTGAACTTTGTTCACCAAATGGTGCAATGTCGATCTCATCTGGTTGAGTCCAGGTTGTCTTTCCTTCGGCCAGGTCCAATCGGTTCATGGTAATTTTCAGCCGGGTGCGACTGACGTTCGCTAGAAGATAATGGTAATTTATCTTATTGTTGCGAAAAGGATCGTCTGGGGCACGCTCGATCGGGTAAGCGTGAGCTCCGCCTCCTCCAGTCACAAAATATGTCACCCCCCCATGTTCGTGCCGCTCATAATTGTGAACGTGGCCGGCGAAGACGACGATGCGGGCACGCATCTGTCGCTGGCGTCTTTCCAACATTCCGGCCAACATCTGTTCGGGAGCCCGCGCGGAATGCCCACCTCCCAATTTCTTGTCATCGGAGGAACTCGTATAAGGTGGGTGATGCAAAACAACGAAGACGAAATCTATATCGGCAGGCAGACCGTCTAACTCTCGTGTCAACCATTCTCCCTGTGCTCCCGAGATTTCATCCATAGAGCTGTCGAGAACCAGCATGAGCGCGTTCGCAGCTCGGACTGAATAGTATCGAGAATTGTTTAGCTCGGGAAATCTGGCGAAGTAGTTGGTCAAGGCGAGTTGCTGATCGCCAGAAAGATCATGGTTTCCTAAAGCGGGGTAAACTGGGATCCTTTCATTACGCCATACGGCGGTCTCGCTGTCCCAAACTTTCCAATCATTTACATCGTTGCCGTTGTAGGAGATATCGCCACCGATTGAGATAAAGGCAGGATGGGTTTCGGCGATGGCCTGCACGAGCGCTCTTCTCACTTGCGGATTGGAGGCTTCCGTGTCCGTTGGATCGGTAAACCGAGTGTCGCCGCAAACCACGAACTGAAATGGCACGTTAACCTCGAGGGTAAGTGCCACAGGCCTTGCGGCGGCGGGTTGGTGCTGTGTGGGAGTGCGCGAGGACGCAAGGATCGTGAGTCCGGTCGCTGCGAAGCAGAAAGAGCAAATTAGTCGCAGTCGAGGCATTCCTAATCAGAACATAAACCGCAGCATGAATTGTAATTGCCTCGGCAGGCCGGTGCCGGTATTGGGCGACGCATTGTTGTCATTATTATTGTTGAAATTGTTTGTGGTAGTAATAACACCGAAGCTGCCCGGGACGGATAAGTTCGTGCCCGGAACAGTTCCATCGTAGCTCAACGTAAAGGTGCCCGGATCGCCGAGTTGAACATGGTTGAAGATATTAAAGGCCTGAACGCCGAATTGCATTGAAACCTGCTCGGTGAGTTTTGTCTTTTTCGTTAGCGCAAGATCGATCTGCCAGCTGTCCAGCGCGCGAATCAGGCCGTTGGGTGCATCTCCGAAACGGGTAAAGAAGCCTTGTGCATTGACCGGCGGAGCGGTGAATGCCGCCGCATTGATCAAAGGAACACCATTGCGACCAGCCCCAGGCAGCGTTAGTGGTATCCCCGGAATAACATCCGGCCGCTGATCGGTTTGATCGTTGCCATCCGGCAAAAGGAAACTATCGGCAAACCCGCCAGGAAAGAAAGGGTTGTTAGAATTCTGTATCGTACCACTGAGATCCATCTTCACCGTCAGAGGATGGCCCGTATGCCACAGGCCGATGCTGCTCAATTGCCAGCCGCCGACGATTCTGTTCAGAGTCCCACCTTGATTCAGAAACTGTTTACCTGCGCCGAACGGTAGCTCGTAAACGATGTTGGCAGTGAAATTGTGCCGGATGTCAAAAACGCTTGGTCCTTTGTCACACTCCAGGCAGTTGACATTTTCCGGACCGGTTGACTCGCCGCCGCCCACCGAGCCGTCATTAATCGAATGAGACCAGGTGTAGCGAGCTTGGAGGGCAAAGCCGTACTTCATGCGATGCTCGAGCGAGACATTCAGGCCGTTGTACGTGCTGGAGCCGATGTCGCGCTTGATGTCCACCGAGCCGAACGGATTTCCGGCAGGATAGTAGACATCCAGGGGACGAACGCAGTCCGTACCCGCAGGATTGAGTGTGAGCGGCGCAGTGCACAGGTTTACGCCCCCACGGGAGAAGAGATGAACACCACGACTTCCCAGATATTGGCCCGAAATCAGAAAACCAGACGGTAATTCGTGCTCGACTGTAAAACCCCAATCGGAGGCATACAAATCTCTCCGACCTGCCCGTTGCAGGGCGCGGGGGTGTGACGCCTGTTTTTGCGTAGTCAGGCCGGACAGATCCGGTGCGGTTTGTTCAAGAGCCGGGGTTAATGGCGTCGAGGAATTTACCGTTACGCGAAACGTGTCACTCTCAAGGCCAGCATTCAAATCGTCGTTCTGTGCCGCACCGTGATAGATACCAAAGCCCGCGCGAAAAACTGTTTTTCCGTGGAGAACATTGGGTGCCCAGGCAATCCCTATTCTCGGATCGAAATTTCTGTAGTTCGGCTGATAGAGTGCCGGTTCTTTCGGGCATGGCGGGGTGTTAATGGGACCCGGGTTGGGTGCAACATTGAAGGAGCCTGAACCCAAACACACACCGTGGAATTGGTTTAAATCAAAAACGGTAGTGCGGTTGGTGGCTTCGTCAGCGACTCCATAATGCTCCCACCGTAGACCTGCGGTTAACGTCAGAGTTGGGGTTGCTTTCCATTCATCTTGAAAGTAAGGCATGTAAAACGTGCGCCGTAACGCGTGACAGCACCAGGGGGCGATGTAGGTGATCTTGTCCACGGTCGCGGTTACCATATCCGCTTCGCTAGCGAAGGTCAGCGTGTTGTTGTCCGTTTGTCCTTGATTGAGACGCACTCTGCGGATCTCCATTCCGGTTTTGAAAGCATGTCGACCTCGGGTCCAACTCAGGTTGTCAACGACCCCAAACGTAGTTCCAACCTCGATGTCCGCGGTGTTGTCATTCAACGTGACAAAACTGCTGCTGGTGTCCACTGCGAAAGGAAGAGCACTCGCCTGAGGATTGTGGTAGGGAGCGCGGTTCACGTATCCCTTCACTTCGTTAAAGAGAGTCGGAGTGAACGTGTGGTCTAGTGCCACCATGTAATTGGCAGGGTGATTGATAGTTTGGAGTTTGTCTCCGGGAAGACTGCCGCCGTTGGGTGCATCAACCAAGCTGATGTCGCGTTGAGCACGGCCGTAAAGCAGCGTCTTGTCGTTAAACTTGTGATCGATTCGAACCAGCCAGGTGTCCTCATGAACGATCGTGGGCGTTGCGGCCGTAAGCAGATCGGCATTGGGATCGACGGACGTGGTTTGCTGGAATGCCGCATCGGGATAAACGAATAGTGGAGCACAGCCGTTGATCGGACCTGCTGACTGACGCCATGGATACGCTCGCATGATCCCGCACATTTGTGGAGAAGTGTTGAGCACCTGCTGCTGGAAAGAAGGACCAACACCAGACGACGCGATGCCGGAGGGGACTAAGAATTGCTGCGTGGTGGACTGGTACTGACGAAGTCCTTCGTAGCTGATGAAGAAGAAAGTATTGTCCTTCTTTATTGGACCGCCGATTGTCAGGCCGTACTGCCCCATGCGAAAGGGTGGAACGGCGGGATTACCGTTCACGTCGAAGTCATTGAAATTGCGGGCATCAAACACAGAATTTCGCAGATAGCCGAATAATGTTCCGTGAAAGTCATTTGTGCCGGACTTGGTAACGACGTCAATCTGACCTCCGGCTTGTGTGCCGTACTCCGCGTCGTACAACGCACTATTCACCCGGTATTCTTCCACCGCGTCTTGCGAAATTTGCAATCGGGTTTGTGATTTCTGCGCCTGTTCCTGGATGCCACCCGCGTCGACGCCATCGAACTGGAAATTGTTATCGTCACGAGCTCGTCCGGCGAAGCGAATCGTGCGTTGATCGCCGCCACCGTCGTCCTGAGCGAAGGGTGCGAGCAGTGTAAAACTCGCCCAATCACGGCCGTTGTTCGGTAAATTCTCAATTTGTTCGGTAGCAATCACGGTAACAGCTTCCGGCGAAGTTTTTTCTGCAGGCGTAAGAACCGCATCGACTTGTACTCGTTCACCGGTGGCGCCTACCTGAAGGGGAATATTCAGTGTACGAGTTTGTCCGATGAGCAAGGCGACATCATCGATTACTTGCGTTCTGAACCTCTCATGCGACACAGATACGGTGTAGCTCCCGACTGCCAAGCCGGGGAATCGGTAGTAACCGGCAGAGTTGGTGATTTTCTCCTGGGTAAAACCAGTGCCGACTTCCACAATTTTTACCCTAGCGCCAGCAAGTACAGCTTCAGTTTGATCGGTCACTGCTCCCTCGAGCACGGCGCGATCGATTTGAGCGAACGTCGATGTGATGCAGACGAGTAGCAGCAGCGTCGGTCGAAACCAGTATCGAAAAAACGAGAGATTAAAGCCTGACGGGAATAGAAGCGTCGATGGCATGCAGCCTCCGAATGCAAACAGGCGGAAAGACACACTGACTTCTTGCGCGAATGTAGACCACCTCGGTTACTCGCATATCGCGCCGCACTACCGCCGTGAAGTCATGGTTGGGACTCTACGAGGGTTTTGTTACAAAGAAATGAAAGACTGGTCAATTTCAAAAAAAAAG
>JAFAWX010000213.1 GCA_019241535.1 Acidobacteriota bacterium
TCAACCCCCCAGCGTGAATGGCGAGAATAGTTTCTGGCATCGGCGCCCCAGTGGTATTCGGTTTGGGCTTGAATGTCGGCTGTCCCAACCAGCTGGTAATGATCATGCACGTATTGTTTGCTCCAGTTGAAAATATAAGGATCTGAATGCGGTTGCGGGAGCCAGGATGTAGGTACACCGACAAACACAATAAAGGCCGGCTCGGCGGCTGTGATTTCGGCTGCCATCTCGTGTTGCATGTGCGATGCATAAGGTTGCTCTTCCATAAGTCCGTAGGTATAGATGTAGCCGGTTGCCGACTGCCTGCGGGCATAGAAGAGAATCTCAGGTTCCGAGCCGAGGATGGCTATCCTGCTCTCCCCGGTCGAATGCGACCCGATGTAGTCGGCGATCTTCAATGCTTCAGGGAAGGGATTGATTCCATACACGGAGCGGCATGCGGTCACTGGATCCATCTCGAACAGGAAACCTTTCTGGTTCAGAAAAGATGGGGCGCAGGCGGCGAGGAAAATCACCGCCGGCGCGAGCTTTGGCCACCCGCGTGGCAGACCTTCGGTCGCGGCGGCGACCGCGGCGCCAATCAACAGAGCCACCGCCGGCAGCATCAGGATGAAATAGTGTTGCCGAAAGTACAGGCCGGGACAGACCGCAAGGAACGAACAGACAAGCAACAGGGTGATGAACTCGGCACGCGGACGAATAGCCTTCTCCCACCAGAGGGCGGTCAATCCGGCTGCAGCGAGAACAAACAAGAAGAGGTTTGGTCCTACCAGCTTCGGAACGGCCGACCAGAGATAACTCAATCCGTTCGAGAGGCTCACGATGGCGGCATATTGGCGCGCATAAATGAAGGTCCAAAACCAGAAGCGCCCGAATACTCCCGCATGCCATAGAAGGAGGCAGGCGACAATAAACGGCAGGAGGAAGGCACCTGCCAAGGTGAGCAGCATGCTTAGGAGCTTCCGCCACAGATCAGCCTGCCGAACGGCCTTGCCCTGGCGGACGATTTCATACGATAGGTAAACGGCGGCAAATAGAGCGAAAAGGATTCCCGGCTGCTTCATCAGGAAAGCCGTTCCGAGAAGAAGCCCACAGAAGACGAGGAGGCTCGTTTTTTGTTGCTCGCCGAGTTTCAGGACAATCAGGAGCGCTGCAGCCGTTGGAAGCACCACAAAGTGGGTCGCATGCGCCGCAAATCCCAGCATCGACGGACTCAGGGAAAGCAACCCGTAAGCCGCGGCGGCCACCACACCTGCCAGACGCCCGAAGAGCCGTCCGCCCAGTAGGCCGATGAGCCAGACGGTTGCAAGATTCACGACCAGCAAACCTTCGTGCACGGCACGCGGCGTCTGTCCGAAGACGGCGAGGATCGCGGCATACGCAGCATAGATTCCGGGCAGCTTCATGCTGTATGCAAGCTTGTAGGGAGCGACATGCTCGAGCATTAACTGGCCGATATAGGCATACTCGCCCTCATCGCGCTCGAGGGGCATGTCGCGCAGCCGTAGGCGGACGATAATCGTCGTTGCCAGCACCATCACCAGTGTGGCGCAGGCTATCCAGTTCGGGTAGGAGCGCGATCCAGCTTCTACGGGCGTGGCTACCACTTCTTCCAGGCTGCTTGTCTCGGGGCTCATGTTTCGGATTGTGCGGCCCCTGCAGCACGGAAATCAACGACAGGAACTAGACTGATTAATGGCCTCACATCAGGCGGAGAAAACTTCACTTGCGGCAACCACCGTATTGCAGTGAATCATCACTGTGTCTTCGACCCGCCGTGCGTAGCCGCCGGCGTAGGTGACCATGACCGGAATGTTGCGCGTCTTTGCCACCTCGAAGACCAGCGCATCCCTCTTCATTAAGCCCGGAATTGACAGGGCCAATCCCCCGAGCTGGTCTTCCCGGTAGGGGTCGGCGCCGGCGATATAGCAGATCAAGTCGGGAGCGAACTGGCGGAGTCCGGAGCTGAGCGCATTGTCGAGCCAGGCGAGATAGTCCTCGTCGGCGGTGCCGTCCGGCAGATCGACGTCGATCGAAGACGGTGGCTTCCAGGCCGGGTAGTTGTTCTCCTGGTGGAGCGAGATGGTGAACACGTCGCCGCGATGCGCTCCGTGCATCAGCGGGCGCTTCCCCAAAACGGAAGGGCTGCTTGACGGCAAAGGCTCCCCGCCGGCGTGCGCGCCTCCAAAGATGGCCGCGGTTCCGTTCCCATGGTGAACGTCGCAGTCGACGGTCATGGCCGTGCGGATTTTCCCGTCGCGCTGCAGACGGCGGATGGCTACGGCCACGTCGTGAATCATGCAGAAGCCTTCGCCGTGGTCGGGAAAGGCATGGTGAAAGCCTCCGCCGATATTGACGGCGACCCCGTCCGCGAGGGCATGGCTGGCGGCCAGGATGGAGCCTCCCGCCGCGAGCCAGAAGGCATGGACAAGTTCGAGAGAGTAGGGAATTTCTAGCTGTAGTTCTTCCTGCGCGGACAAAGTTCCGGTCTTGAGTTTCCGTACGTAGTCGGGCGTGTGCACGAGAAGGATATCGTCGTCAGAGGCCGGCTGGGGGGCGATGAAATCCGTGGGCTCTGCCGTTCCCGATTCGATCAGCCGGCGCGCAACACGGCGGTACTTTTCCGCCGGGAAGACGTGCTGCCCGATGGGCAAGAAATAGTCATCGTTGTAGATAAGCTTGAAGGCGAGCATGCCGATAGAAAGAACCTTCAATGCTTGCGCACGATCGGGGCCGGGAAACCGCGCCGGATGGGAACGATCGCGCCTTGTGATGGGTCATTGGCCGCGTTTGCCCGCGACAACACTTCCTCCTGAATGTACTGAACAAAATCATGGATCTGACGCTGCATTTCTTCCATGCGTTCCCTCATTTGCAGGATGATGGCGATCCCGCTAATGTTCACCCGCAGATCGCGCGCCAGATTCAAAATAAACTCCAGCCGTTCGAGATCTTCGTCCGTGTAAAGGCGCGTGTTGCCTTCCGTGCGGGAAGGCTTGAGCAGCCCCTCGCGCTCGTAGAGACGCAGGGTTTGTGGATGGATGCCGTACATTTCGGCCACCGCCGAGATCATGTACGCGCCCTTCGATTTTCGTCTGCTGGCCATTACCGGTTTCGATCACCTTCGGGCTCTATGAGTGAGCCAAGGCTCTGAGCCCTATCATTGCTCAAGGCAAGCCCGGCAGCCCGCAACTCGCACCGGCTGGATGGAGCCGCAGAAGCCGCACGCAGACATGATAACAACTTGAGAGATCGGGATGCTCGGGGTACGGCCGGCTCACGCCACCGGCTGGGGCCGCTCTTCAATAGCCCAGCCTGCCGGCTTGAACGCCTGCTTGAGAACGTAGGCAAGGACGCC
>JAFAWX010000051.1 GCA_019241535.1 Acidobacteriota bacterium
TCCGCCGGCAAGCTTCATGGGTGCAACAATGACCTGCGAGCCTCGCGCAGGCAGACGGGAAAGGTTCGCCAGGTTCTCCAGATGATAGATGTCATGTGCGAGCGAAAACTGGTGGACTGCAAAGTCGGGCGAAGGGCCATAATCGACGCTGAGGGTGTCAATGCCTAGACCATACACCATCCGTTGTCCAACCAGCAGCTTCGCGGCTTCCAGGGAATAACCGGGAAAGTGCATGACACCTTTCGAATCGGCGTTGCGATATTCCTTGGCCGAATTCCAGCGCGATTCCCACCCCGTACGCAAAATCACTACTGCGCCATTGGGAATCTGGCCGTTAGCCTTTTCCCAGTCGATCACGTCCTCGACCGAGGCGCGATAATCCGGGTCTCTCTTCACTTTGGAGCCTACGTCGAGTACAACCATCTCGGCTACCAGTCGTTCCGGAGGGATCTGGTCCAGTGTCCAGTGGCCGCGCGCGAAATGCGCAGGGGCATCGAGATGGGTGCCGAAATGCTCTGGGAGGCAGATCTCGCGGGCAAAGTAATGCTCCTTCTCGATTGTCGCCACAGTTTTCGCCTGATAAACCGGTACGTTCGTCTCCTCGTATGTCGGCGTGCTCTCATCGAGGGTGTGCGTCAAATCCAGAATCTTTTCATATCGGAGAAAGTGAGCCGCTTCAGGCGCCTGCGCCAGCAGGGCGCTCGCGAACAGCAAAGATACCAAGACAAATTTTCCAGCGTTCATCATGTTCATCCCGAAAGAATGCTCTTCGACGAGTGAATCATTTGCCCGAGTAGCCAGCGAATGTCAGGATGTGCATGCCAAAAGGTTATCCGGTGCCACTCACTAGGCTCCGGGTTCAGTAGCGGCGCTCATGCGTATCGTAAACGGGCCGTCTTCAACTTCTCTGCAACCAGCTCTTCCAGCCGGCGCAAAACTTCTTCCTCGGAGAGTGCGGTCGAATCCAGGATTGCCGACCCTTCTGCCGGTACAAGCGGAGAGTCCTGGCGCGTACGATCGCGGCGATCGCGTTCCCGCAACTCGGCGGCCATAGCTTCGGCTGAAGCGCCCCGGGAGCTTTGCTGTTGAATGCGCCGCCGCTGACGAATGACAGGATCGGCGTCGAGAAAAATTTTTACATCGGCGTTGGGAAAGACTTTCGTAGCGATATCGCGACCCTCCATGACAATGCCGCCCTCCCGGCCGAACTCGCGTAGCCGCGTTACCATCCACTCCCGTATTTTTGGGTGGACAGACACGCGCGAAGCCGCCTGGGAAACATCCTCGTCACGGATGCGCTGAGTAACATCACGGCCGTCAAGCAGCACACGGTTGCCGCCGAGACTGGGCTCCAGTTTCATCTGCGACTTGCGCACCAGTTCGAGGAGCGCAGCTTCGTCGTCGAACGAGGCATCGCACTGTATGGCTTTCAGAGCCAATGCTCGATAAAGCGCCCCGCTTTCAAGATTAACGTAGCCCAGTTTGCGCGCCAAGCGGGAGGCGATGGTGCTCTTTCCGGCGCCAGCCGGGCCATCGATGGCGATGATCAGTTTGGCGGGAACGGGTTCGCTCATCGTCGAGTGCGATTGTACACGGACCGGTCAGCTGCACCCAAAGCCGCTGCGGCGTGGTCGATGTGTCGGGCCTGTCGATCGTTGATTCGACGTAAGTTCCGATTTTTCCGCTACCTTCAGCTTCGAGGATCATCTCTCAGGTGAAGTTAGAAAGAGGCGAAGATGACAAACAGCTTCAAGCTAGCGCTGACCGTCCTGGTCCTGATGCTGGCGGTTGCTGTCTTGAGCCGCTTCATGGACTGGATGAATCTTCCTAGCGACGCCTGGTTTTGGGGCGGCGTGGTGGGGGCGCTCCTGCTCGTGGTCGCGGTCCCCTCAGTTCTCACCGCCGTCTGGCGGGGCGAGCACCGCCTGCGATAAATCGATCAAACGAGCAAGCAAGTTACCCCGCAAAGGCCTGTTCTTACGTGGGAAAGCGGAGGTGTCTATGCCAGCGACAATTCTCAATCGTGACCAGCGCATGATCGCTACTTTAAGCAAAAACGGAGGGCTTGCCCTTCGCCTTTTGGGCATTCTAATCCTGCTTCTGCTGACGATCGTTGCCGTTTGTAACCTGGTGCGCGTTACTCGGGTTGGAGCCGGGTACGTGGGCATCGAGATCAATCTGGCAGGCAGTCAGCGCGGAGCGCAGGAAATTCCCATTCGCACCGGCTGGGTATTCTATTCTCCGCTGAAAACCCAGATCGTCGAATTCCCGACCTTCGTCGAAAATGTGAAATGGACGGCGGATGTCAACGAAGGACACCCTGCGAACGAAGAGATCGTCTTCAACAGCAGGGAAGGTCAGGAAGTACGGGCGGACGTATCACTCTCCTACGCGATTCGATCTGTCAATGTGCCTGAGTTTTACGTCAAATACCGGACCGATGATCTCGAGAAGTTCACGCACGGCATACTGAAAGACATTGTGCGGAATTCGCTGAACGAAATGGCTTCAACCTATACGCTCGAGGACATCTACGGCGAGAACAAGGCGCGCTTCCTGACCGAGACCCGGAAGCGCATCCAGGCGCAAGTGGAGCCTGTCGGAGTCGAAATTCAGCAGTTCGGATTTATCGGCAAGCCGCGATTCACGACCACGATCGAGCAGGCGATCACCCAGAAAACCCAGGCGATTACCGATGCCGAACGCGCCCGCAACCAACTCGCCGTGACGCAGGCGGAAGTGGCCAAGGCAGTTGCCGCGGCCGAAGGCGAGGCGCGCAGCGCGATCGAACGTGCCCGCGGCGAGGCTGAGTCGAACCGGCTGCGCCAGGCGTCGATCACGCCCCAATTGCTTGAGTGGAAGAGGCTGGAGAACCAGCGCGCGCTGATCGATCGCTGGAATGGCGAGCTGCCGCGCACGGTAATGAGCGACAAGGCTGGATTAATCATGCCTTTACCGGCCGAGACGCGGTAAAGCGGCGTTAGGAGGAGGGTGGCGCGTTCCGCCCTCCTCTTAACTTCTTTCCGAGCGGTGAATCGGCTGGAGTTCGTTGATCTGAATAAGCGAGCGGTGGCCGACCGCCAGAAAGCTGAGCTCCCGCGCCGCCAGCAGCGCATTGACCGCTTCCCGAACCTTCGATCGCGCAACCAGGTTTCCGAAAAATGCTTCGAGTTCCACCAGTTCTGCCGCGATTACGCAATCCAAGTACTTGGATAAAAGAGCGGATAGAGCCGAGTTCAGCGAGCAGTTCGCGCCCTCCGATACCGCCTCCGGTGACCAGCGATAGAGTACATCCCAGGACGCTCCTTCGGTTTCGTCGTAGTCGACGCGGGTGATGCGGAGTTTTGACCAGAGCTCGGCCAGCGCCCTGTCCATAGCCGGTACTGAAATCCCTTTCCCGAGTTCTTGCAGTAATTTCAGCTTCGAAATCGGTCCCTGCCGCTGAATAATCTGATAGGCATCGCACGCCAGCTGCGAATAAGACGACCTGGGACCGGGTTCGGGGGCGTGGCGCGGCGTTCGATCTCCGGCAAGGGCATAGAAATAAGGAAAGATAGAAGCCGAGAGTAAGAAGGCGTTATTCTCGTCGAACAGGTTCGCTTCGTAGGCGGACTTGTCGCGCAGCATGCGCACCATCAAAGCGGTCGCGTCCTTTACCCTGGGATCGCGGTAAGCCTGTCTCTGCGTGGGAAGTCCATCGCCAGAGCCCGACCACGCCCCTATGAAGGTAGGGAAGAGCAGGGGCGGAGACATAGGAAACATCAACGAAAAGCCGACCGATTCCATGAAGAGGCGCGCGTCCTCGAGGGTACGCACGGGCACCCTGTTCAAGCGCCACTTCTCGCGGCGAAGCTCGATTAGCTCGTCAGGAGTCATGAAACGATTCGGGGGTTCGCTTTCCACCAATGGCTTTGAGAACTCAGACCAGAGCTGGACAGGAAACCTAGATCCTTTTGAACGCCTTCTGGATATCCTTAATTGAGTATCGCAGAACCACAGGCCTGCCGTGCGGACACGAAATGGGGCACTCGGTTTGCGCAAGCTCGCGCAGCAGCCACTCCATTTTGTTCACTTCAAGCGGCATATTGACCTTGATGGCGGCGTGACATGCGATTGATGCCGCAATGCGTCTGCGCACCTGCTCGAGGTTGAGTGCCTGCTCCTCGCGAGAGAATTGCTCAAGCAGCTCGTCGATAATTCGCTCAACTTCTCCTGCGGGAACACCGGCCGGGGCCAGCTTCACCACAATGCTGCGCGCGCCGAAGGCCTCAACCTCAAAGCCGTTCTTTTGTAATTCCTGGGAAATCTCTAGAAAAACAGCCTGTTGCGCCGCGCTCAATTCAATGACGATCGGCATCAACAGACGCTGGCTCTCGACTTGGTGTCGAGCCTGCTGCCTGAGAACCCTTTCAAAGAGCACACGCTCGTGAGCGACGTGCTGATCAATAATCCAGAGCGCATCACCCGTGACGGCAAGAATAAACGAGTCGTGCAGTTGGCCCAGAGGCTTCATCGCAGCAAAGCCTAGTGCCTCCTGAGCACCCCCCTCATCCATTTCGGGCAAAACACATGCGCTCTCGTGACTCTGCCAGCCTGCGCTCAGGCGCTGTTCGAGCGCGGCGGTAGTAGCGACAGGAGCAGACACCGCCTGGCCGTCTACACCGATGCCACCTGAAAAATCAAAGCGCTCGGAAACGATCGGTTGGCCTGGAGGCTCCAGGGCGAAGCTCTCGGCCGCAGGAGACATCGCCGCAGCCGCGGCTGCTTGTGATTTCGGGCTAAGAGCGGGAGCAGCGGTGGGGTGTGCCCGAATTTCCGTAATAAAGCTCGGCACCGGGCGAGCCGCAACGAGAGCGGCGCGCACCGCGTCGCGGATGCAGTCATGCACCACCGTCTGCTGACGGAAACGGATTTCAGTCTTCGATGGATGCACGTTGACATCCACTTCAGTTGTGGGAATGTCGAGGAAGAGCAGCACAACGGGAAAAACCGTGGGTGGAAGGATGTTGCGATAGGCATCGCTAAGAGCGTGCTGAATTGAGCGGTCACGGACCAGACGGGCATTGACGAAGGTGTAGATGGAATTGCGGTTGAGCTTCTGGATTTCAGGCTTCGAGGCAAAGCCGTGCAAGCGCAGGACGCCCGGCAAGAGCTGGTCGGTGTCCTCCTCCTCACGCTTCCACGGAGGTCGCTGGGGCAGCCCAGTGCGCTCGAGCGGTAGATCGGCTTCGACCGGCACGAGCTGATCAAGCACATCTTTGCCAAAGATCTGGTACACGCGTTCGCGATGACCAACTACAGGCGGAGCTATGAGCAATGCGTTCGTGAGCGAGTGGAGCTCGAAGTGCTTGTTCGGATGGGCCAGGGCGTAATGAGTAACCAAGCTCGCAATGTGTGAGAGTTCGGTCGAATCGGCCTTCAGGAATTTCTTGCGTGCGGGGGTGTTAAAGAACAGGTCGCGAACCGAGATCGAAGTTCCGGCCGGCAACCCAGCATCTTCCACGCGAAGGATCTTTCCGCCCGCGATGTCGACAACCGTGCCCGCATCCTGATCGGCGGAGGCTGTTTCCAGGCGCAAACGGGAGACCGAGGCGATGGATGGCAGGGCCTCGCCGCGGAATCCGAGGGTCGAGATGGTCAGCAGGTCTTCGGCATTTTTGATCTTCGAGGTGGCATGACGCTCAAACGCCAGCAGGGCATCGTCCCGCACCATGCCGCATCCGTTGTCCGTGATCCTGATGAGCTTCTTGCCGCCGGCTTCGACATGCACGGTGATGCGGCTGGCTCCGGCATCGAGAGAATTCTCGAGAAGTTCTTTCACGACCGAAGCCGGCCGTTCGACGGCTTCACCAGCAGCGATCTTATTGGCAACGTGTTCGGGAAGAATATGAATGCGGCCCATCGTGTTGTCAGTTTCGCAGAAGCAAGCTTGGAAGGTAAAGCGAAAGGCTCAAGGCTTCTGCTCTGAAGGTGAATCTCGTGCAACCAGCTCGGCTACGGGGAAAAACCCTCCTCCTTTATCGGCCATCCCCGGATCTTGATTCTCAACCCCGCCAAAGGGCAGGTCCTACGAGCACTCAGTTCGACAGCTGGGCATTTCTTGCGTGTGCTCAGGAGGCGGAAAACGAGAAATGGTAGAGCGGTTGCACAAACAGGGCTGATAAAGTGAGAGCCTAACGGACGGCCTCTAATAAACACATTGGCGTGGGTTGGTGGCGAGGTCAGCACCAACCGTCCTGCCTCACGAAATCTGCAAAGTCGTTTCTTTGGTCGGAGCGGCAACGGCCATCGGCTTTGAAATCGGAGAGAAGGAGGACAACATCTCGGATGGCGGTTCTAACCTTAGCCCGTTTGGGTCCGATCTTTGTTGTTGGCCTGTTCGTTGCACCATTGTTTGCTGCTGCTCCAAGCGGCATCCCCCGCGAGGTAGCACAGCAGAGGGCACGGCTCATCTCCGACCTCTCGTACAACCTGCGTTTCACGCTTGTCCCGCACCCTTCCGAGATCGCCGGACATGAAGAGATCGAATTTCGGTTGCAGTCGGCCGTAGATCTACTGATTGATTACCGCGAAGGGACGGCGACGAAGCTGCAGATCAACGGCAATGATGTCCCCGTCCAGGCGGAAAACGGACACATCCTACTTCCGCAAGACAAGCTGCGGGCAGGTGAGAACCATCTTGTATTCGATTTCGAAGCTCTCGTGGCTCCTGCTGGAAGAGCCATCACGCGCTACGAAGACAAGGACGATGGAAGTGAGTACATCTATACCCTCTTTGTTCCCATGGATGCCAGTATGGCGTTTCCATGCTTCGACCAACCCGACCTGAAAGCGCGTTTCACCCTTCAGCTCGAAATGCCCCCCGGCTGGACAGCGATCTCAAATACGCCGGCCGGTGCCGATGGCTCCGGCCGTCTGCGCTTTGCCAGAACCGAGCCTATAAGCACCTATCTATTCGCCTTCGCCGCGGGTCCATTTCGCAAAGTGCACGAGACAGCCAGTTTTCCCGATGTCTATGTCCGCAAATCCCAGTACGAGCGCGCAGTCGAAGAAGCTCCCGAGCTGCAGCAGGTCACGGCCGAGGGAATGAAGTTTCTTGCCGGGTACTTTGCGCAACCTTTTCCTTTTCCCAAATACGACCTAGTTCTGATTCCCGGGTTCGCATACGGGGGGATGGAACATGCCGGCGCAACTTTTTTGCGCGAAGAGTCGGTACTATTTCGTACTGCGCCGACACACAGCGATCGCCTGGGCCGGGATCTGCTTACGCTGCATGAACTCACGCATCAGTGGTTTGGCGATTTCACCACCATGCGCTGGTTCGACGACTTGTGGCTAAAGGAAGGTTTTGCGCAATACATGGCATACCGCACCCTCGATCAGCTCAAGCCCGCCGAGCATGTTTGGCAGCGCTTCTATCTATCGATTAAACCCGCGGCCTACGCGATCGATTCCACTCTCGGCACTACGCCGATCTACCAGCACATCGACAACCTGCAGAACGCAAAGTCTGCCTATGGGGCCATCGTATATTCCAAAGCTCCCGGCCTGCTGCGACAGCTTGCGTTCATGGTGGGCGACGAGAAGTTTCGCGACGGGTTGCGTATTTATCTGAAGGAACACCCCTATAGCAACGCTGAATGGAGCGATCTGGTGAAGGCCTTTGAACGCGCCTCGAACCGATCGCTTTCGCTGTGGGCCGAGGCCTGGATTCATCGGCGGGGCATGCCGCAGGTCGATGTCTCCTGGAGCTGCCACTCGGACCGCCTCGCTGCTCTCGCTTTAAGCCAACACAACGTCCTAAACGAAGGCGGACTGTGGCCAATGGCGCTCGAACTCCTGTTGGGATATCGGGCTGGTTCTCCGCTGCGCATCCGTGCGGAGATAAAGCAAGAACGTACTGAGGTGACCGACGCTATTGGTCAACCTTGTCCGGCTTTTGTCTTCGCGAATGATCAGGACTATGCGTACGGGCGTTTCTTGCTCGACCCCGTGAGCCAGCCCGTAGTGAGAAGCGTTCTGGGAACGACGAGCGATCTATTCGAGCGCACGCTGCTATGGGGATCGCTTTGGGACTCTGTGCGTGAGGCGCAACTTGCTCCACGAGACTATTTGCTGCTCACCCATCGCCTGCTCCCGCATGAGCAGGATGAAGCGCTCGCCCAGTTTCTCAGCACGCAGACGCTGATTTCCCTTCACCGCTACATCAGCCCCCAAACTCGGGCGGAATTCGTACCGCGGTTTGAAACCGTGGCCAGCGATCGCATGTTACACGCGGAGGATCAGGGCCTGCGCATCGTCTGGTTC
This sequence comes from Acidobacteriota bacterium, assembly GCA_019241535.1. Lineage (GTDB taxonomy): Bacteria > Acidobacteriota > Terriglobia > Terriglobales > Acidobacteriaceae > Gp1-AA145. Next base: position 8,308 of record JAFAWX010000051.1, read on the forward strand.
CGAACCTTTCGTGCGGTTTCGGAGACCGAATTCGGGCGTGGTGGCCTGAAGCAGCTTTTGGCAAGCCGGGTGCAGGTACCCGGCGTTCAACTTCGTCCGCTGGATCGTTGGAGCATGGTTACGGCGCTCGTTGCGCTCAAAGATCCGGAATCGGACACGGTCCTTGCCGCCGAGCGCCAACGCGATCACACAGGCGACGGGCTAAAGTACGCTTATGTAGCCGAAGCCGCCAGGCCGGAGGCGGCGACAAAAGAAAAGTATTTCAATGACTATTTGCACGATGCTGATCGTCCAGAGGATTGGGTCGAACAGAGCCTGGGGGCCTTCAATTACTGGAATGAATCAAGCCTGACGCACCCATATCTCGGACCAGCACTAGAGGCGCTCCCGCAAGTCAAGCGCCAACGCAAGATTTTTTTCGTGCTTGCGTGGCTGGGTGCGTTTATCGGCGGACAAGAGTCGGCAGAAGCTGATGAAGAGGTCCACAACTGGCTCAACCGGGGAAAGATCGACCCTGATTTGAGCTTGAAAGTACTCGAGGCCGTTGATGAGCTTGATCGGACAGTGAAGATCAGGCAGCGCTATCCTTAGCGATTCAAAGCTAACGAAAATATAAGTCCAGTCTGCTCTAAAGGAAACGTGGTAGAACTGCGGCAGAGGAAGCCGCAAAGGAACCGATCGCGTAAACTCCCGCAACTTGCGAAATGAAACCACGGTTGTAGTATCGGATTGTGCTCACTTATGTTCGAGTGGGGTTCGTTGCAGGGTTCACAGCCATACAGCTCTGCGGCTCGCTTCACGCAGCCTCGACAGCTAGCGTTGTACTGCATGATTCGAATCGAAATCGTGACGTTCCGGTCAAGGTTTTTTACCCAAGTAAGGCAGGATCATTTCCGCTGATCGTGTTCTCGCATGGGTTTGGCGGAACCAAGGATGGCTACGAGTATCTGGGCAACGGCTGGGCCGACTCTGGTTACATCGTGATTCTCCCCACGCACTTCGGGAGCGACCACGATGCGTTCTTGGAGGTGGGAGGCAAGACCGCGCGCGATCCAGCCGCGGCCTTCGAGTTACAGCGGCAACGCACTGCAGATGTCAGCTTAGTCCTTTCGTTGCTCGACAAAATCGAGCAGCAGGTTCCAGACGTTCGCGGCCAGGTTGACCGGCAGCATGTTGGAGTAGGCGGGCATTCGATGGGGGCGGGAACGGCAATGCTCGTCGGCGGTGCGACTGCGAGTTCACCGAAGGGTGCCATGCAATCGTTTCGTGACGACCGGGTAAAAGCGATTGTTGCCATGTCGCCGCAGGGACCAGGCGAGGAGGGATTCGGCGAGCGCTCGTGGGATCACATCGACATCCCCGTCATGACGATGAGCGGAACCCGCGACGGCGGAATCGGCGGCGAACCGCCGAGTTGGCGCGTACAGGCCTTTAACCACATGCCGAGCGGAGACAAGTATCAGGTAACGGTGAACGGCGCTGAGCACTTGTCATTTGCGATTGGTTTTCGTTTTCACCCCTGCATCGTACGGGAATCGATTGCCTTCTGGGATGTATACCTCAAAGGTGAAAGCTCAGCGAAGCAGCGGATCGCGAATTTTGGAGCTTGCCAGTTGTCCAGCAAATAGACGATGTTTTCAAGTCTTATGCGGCTGCGTGTGAACTATGGTGGATGTTTTAGCGTGCAATTTTTCGTGGGTCGAGTACGGGAGGCTCGGGCCGGCAACACATGCCATAGCTCTGCCAAAGCTTAAACCACGGGCTGTGCGCAAGCATTTCATCGTGCCTTCGGTTCGCAGCCAACAAGTCGCTCGGCTGAAGCGGTCTGGTATCGGGTACCGCGAAAATTCGTTCCAGCCATTCGATTTCGGCAATAGTCCGTTCAGTGTTCACCTTTTCTATCATCTGCTACCGAGCTGAAATGGTCAACCTGACCGCACATGGTGCAGCATTTTTCGTCCTGGGAGCGCTTCTGCACGGATTATGAGCAGTTTTGCCGCCATGACGTGGGCCCTTTGAATAACTTCTTACTTCCGGGCCACCGAGGACTTCTTCTCAATTGAGCGCGATTATTTTTGGCCTGCGGTTAGACCAAGCCGTCGCTCTTTCTGAAAACTGCGGAGGCCGAGGGTCCATAAACATCATAACTGCTCTGGCCGGCGAGCTCTGAGGGGTCTCTGCAGGGTGCTCCGGCCAGGCCAGGTGCCTAGAGGCGCAAGCAGATACCGGAGGCCGGAATTCCGTATAGAATCCAAATTCTTCCTTCGTTCATCATCGAAAGCGTGATCTCAGCGAACGAAGAAAAGTCACTGAGCCAAGACTTTTGAGATTCCGCGCTACAGTAGCGTCCGGTATTTCTGTTGGTTTTGCGATCTGTCAAAAAGACCTGTCCCACGTTCAACACACCCTCGACCGAAGTGGTTGCCCAACTGCCCAGATTGCCGATGAGGCACCCTGGAATATTGTAAAAGGAGAGACTTGGAAGCAATCACAGTATCCCATGAGGTTCCGCATCTTTCGTCCGGCAATCCTGGTCTTAAGCTTCATGATGACTACACTTGCCGGTGCGCAAGATTTCAAGAAAGAAGTTATTTACCAGATCGTTACCGATAGATTTTTCAACGGTGACAAGAGCAACGACAATCCATCCGAGAGTTCAGGTCTCTTTGACTCGACTAAGAGCAATTGGCATGCCTATTGGGGCGGAGACTTGGCCGGCATTCAAGAGAAAATGCCCTATCTCAAGGGTATGGGTGTTACGGCACTCTGGATTTCTCCACCCATCGATAACGAAAATCTAAATCTGGCGAATGGCGCGCCGGTTTCGGCCCCCTACCATGGCTACCACGCGCGTGATTTCATGCGGGTAGAAGAACATTTCGGTGATCGCAGAAATTCCTGGGCAGCTTTTGACAGCCTGGTGGCATCCGCGCACAGGAGCGGCCTCAAGGTGATTGTGGATTGGGCCAATAACCATTCCAACGACAACGGTGGCGGCGAGCATGGCGCGCTCTATAACAATGGCGTGTTCATGGCCTCCGACACGAACGATGTCAACGGCTACTTTCATCACAACCCGAATAT
>JAFAWX010000239.1 GCA_019241535.1 Acidobacteriota bacterium
CCAACCACATTGCGGTCTTGAAATTCCGCGCGCGCGCGGCGTGCGGCGTCGATGGGAGTGCTGTTTGAACGCACCACCAGCAGAACACCGTCGCAATCGTTGGCCAGCAGGGCAGCGTCAGCGACCGGCACCGCCGGCGGCGAGTCGATAATGATCCAGTCAAAGACCGGCTGGAGACAGTTCAGCAGAAATTTCATGCGGCCGTTGGCGAGCAGTTCGGCAGGGTTCGAGCCGGCCCGCCCCGCGGGAATCAGAAACAGGTTGTCCATGGGTCCGCGTTGCAAAACCGCGGATTCATCCACCTGGCCCTGGAGGTATTCGGATAACCCGGGACCAGGCTCGGCGCCAAGTAAATTGTGCAGCTGGGGATTACGCAGGTCGGCGTCGATCAGAAGCGCGCGCCTTCCATGCTGGCGCACGATGACCTGTCCCAGGTTGGCGGAAGTGAACGTCTTGCCTTCTTTCGGCAGGGCGCTGGTCACAAGCAGCCTTGAGAGCGGCTGCTTTTCGCGCGCCTGATAGAGCCGGCTGCGCAAGGTGCGAAACTCTTCCATACCGGCGGCATGTTCGTCGCTGCCGAAGAAAAGCATGGTCCGGGGATCGGGCGACCAGGGCGCGCGGCGGCTGCGCGAGAGCACGGACTCGGCATTAAACATAGGAGGGATTGCACCGGCCAGCGCGCTCGCGCTGGCAATCACCCGCTCCGGGTCGGGAGACACCTCCAGCCCTGCTGCTGTAGCTATGTCTCCCTGCGAGGGCTGGGATAAGGCCCTTTCCTGCTCTGCTTTTCTCAGTGCTTCGTGAATTCGGCTCATATTTTTCCTTCCTTGGGTATCTCGCGCTCGGGTTCTTGCAATCGTTCGGCTAGAGTGGAGAGGGCCTTGAGGGCATTGATCAGATCAAACTTCTCGGGACTGGCAAGCGGCGGCGGCGAAGGCAGCGCACTGTGGTTATCGCCGAGCTCGAAGTCCCGGGCTACGGCATCAACGATCGAGGCGCTGACCATTTGCTGTTGGTCCACAAAGGCGCTGACCAGGCAGTGTTCGCAAATGAGGTTGACGATACGCGGAATGCCGTTGGTATAGCGAAAGATGGCATTGAGGGCTTCGGGATCAAATATCGTCTGCCCGTTCGATCCAGCTATGCGCAGGCGCTGTTGGATGTAGGCCTTGGTCTCTTCCGACGTCAGGGGGTGCGTCTTTGCGCGCAGCGTCAACCGCTGCCGCAGCTGCCGCAAATTCGGCTGCTTCAGCTTCAGTTCAAGCTCAGTCTGCCCCACGAGAATGATTTGCAGAAGCTTTTCCGTGAAGGTCTCGAGATTGGTCAGCATGCGAACTTCTTCGAGCACTTCGTCGGCCAGGTTCTGCGCCTCGTCCACGATGAGAACTGCGGTCTCACCGGCGCGGTAGCGTTCGAGCAGCCACTGGTAAAGGCGCAAGAGCACCTGGCTCTTTGAACGGGAATCACACGGGACGCCGAAATCAGCCATCATGTAGTCGAGAAACTGCGTCACATTCATGCGCGAATTGAAGATAAACGCGGTGGGTACCTGTTGCGTACGCAGCCACTCGAGCAGCTTGTTGATCAGGGTGGTCTTGCCCGTGCCCACTTCTCCTGTCAGCAGCACGAAGCCTTTGCGGCTCTGGATGCCGTAAGTGAGGCACGCCAGGGCCTCTTCCGTATGCCGCGTCAAGAAAAGGTAACGCGGGTCGGGATTGACGTTGAACGGGTTTGCTCGCAGGCCAAAATATTCTTTATACATTCGTGATTAAACCTCGACGGTTTGTTTTCTCCCCTTGACAGAGCGCCTGCTTCCTGCTCGCGCCGCTCCCGGTGCGCGACCGTTTCGCTCCCCACCTTCACCCACCCAGGGCACCTGCGAAAGCACCGGCAGCTCGAGCACGGCAAGAACGTCGGCTTCGGTGCGCACGGATTTGTCTCGCAATTCCAGCCACAAGGCCAGCCCCAGACCGAGGGCCAGCCCGCCTCCCAGGCCGCCGGCGGCAAAGAGCAGGCGGTTCGGGAAACTGGGCATGTCCGGCAGGTCGGCGGGATTCAGCACCCGCATCTGCTCGCCCTGCTGCTCGAGTTCGAGCGCCCCCTGCTTTTCGGAGGCTCGCTTTTTTGCCAGATCATCGTCATAAACCTTCTGCAAAGTTTCATAGTCCCGGGTAAGCTGCTTGTACTGCTCTTCAACCGCCGGGCTGAGCGCTACCCGTCCCTGGTAGAGCTTGATTTGATCTTCAAGCCTCTGCTGATTGCGCGTCGCCTGCAGGATGGCGTCCTGATACTGGTGGAGCTGCATGCGCAGTTGCTGGATTTCCGGGGGCTCGGCCACACTGCTCTTGGCGGCGATGTCGGCCGGAGTACTGGCAGCAGAATTCATCTCATCAATCTTCTTCTCGAGCTCCTGAATGTCCTTCTTGGTTTTCACCACTTCCGGATAATCATCGGTGTAGCGCGCCTTCAGCGTGAGCAGCTGGGACTGAAGGTCGGACAATTGTTTCTGGAGCGTCTGCGGATTGGTGTTGCTCTGCGAGGATTTCCAGGCGGAAATCTGCTGCGCCAGCAAGGACTCGGTATAGGACTTGTCCTGCTGCGCGCGGTTCAAAGCCTGCGTGTTGGCATCCAGCTGGGAATTCATGCCCATCAGGAGCTTCATATTATTGTCGGCGTCCCCGGGCAGCTGGCCGATGTAATGCTTCTTGAAGTCGGCAAGCCTGCTGTCCATCTCGTCGAGCTTGCGCTTGTCCTCTTCCACCTGGCGGGCGAGAAAGTCGGTGGTGTTCTGGGCCGTCTGCGCTCGTTCCCGCAGATTTTCCTGCAGCATGATGTCGGTGAGCCCGGCGCAAACCGCCTGCGCTTCGCGGGGATTACTGCTCGTACAGTTCAAATTAAAGCCCGGGGCCTGGGCGGGGTGTTTCGGGCCGCCACCCAGTGCAGGCAGCGTGATCGCCTGCATGGGCTTTATGGAAATGTTCTGGCGAATCTCGTCCATCTTGGCTTCCACTCCGCTCCCCTGAGCTAGTTTGAGATTCTCAACCAGCGGCCGGAGTCGTTCCGCACTGACCGCTCTCTGCTCGAGCGTGGTTATGCGATTCGAGAGATCCTGGGTTACCACCGGCGCCACGTAGCCCTCGGCAACCTTCTGCTGTTCCACGAGCACCAGCGATTGCGAGGTGTACTTCGGGGAAAACAGGTAGGAGACGAGAAAACCCGCCACCGGCACCAGCAGCGCCGGGATCACAATCACCTTTAGGCGCCGCCGGAGCATCGCCAGATAGTCGTCCATCGTCAACTCACGCTTGTCAATCATCGTTACTCCCGTTCTGCCAGCCAAGCTGGCCTGAAGAAAAAATCAATCGAGGCGGATGGGGTGGGGATGCCACACCAGCCCTACTACTCCGGTATGCCGATTCCGCGATTGCCCGCACACTGACAGCGAACCCGCTGAATTCGAACAACTGCCTGCTCCGAAGCGGTCATATTGATAGGTGCCAAAAGCACTGAAGCTTCGTCCCAGCTGCCTGTGCAGGGTCCCACCTGCATACCAATAGTGGTAGGAATGCGAGTTGATGCCTACGTTGGGGATGATGCTCTGCAAGGCTATATGCCGCGAATAACCGCCGTCGGCATCGCCCGACCATTTGCGGCCGAAGCGGTGAGCCGCGGTACCGCGAATCGCGTCCGTCCTCGCTCCCGCAAGAAATCCCGATCCCGCTGTTACATAGTGGTGGTAGAGCAGAGAAAGGTGGGTTCGCGAGGTTACCGTGTAACCGAGCGTTACCGAGCCGCTGCCGTCGACCACCGTCTTGGCGGGGATCTGGTAAAAGGTGCCGGCAACATTAACCAGTGAACTGCCGATCAAGACTACCTGGGGACCACCGCCGATCACGAGGTTAAGGCGTCCGCTGATGCGGTGGCCATAGAGCGCATTTACGACATAGGCCTGGATGTTCCCGACTCCCGCCCGCGGAAAGTGAAAGTCCTGAAAGGCCCCAACCAGGCCAATCTGGCTTTTGCGGCTGATCAGATAGTCGTAGCCGACCTGAGCCGTGGTCTGCTGGCTGTTGATGATGGGGAAAGGCGATTGCGATTTATTCAGGTAATCGGTGAAGTTATAGCCGCCGCCGATCGTAGCCGTGCTGCGCGGCGAAAGTCCCTGAACGATATCAATGATCGAGAGATTGTCGATGCGAGGCTGAATAGAAAATGTGCCAAACTGGCCACCTCCGAATAACCCTGTCGGAGTGCCGCCGGCGATGCCCCCACCCAGCCCGGAGCCCGCGCCCACACCGCTGATTCCGCTGTTGCCGAGGGCGGAGGAAAATCCGCCGAAGCCGCCGAAGGAGCCGAGCCCAAAACTGCCCTCGGGAAGGTAGCTGAAGGTATCGCGAATCGAGAGCTGGCCGGTTCGCCAGAGGAGGCGCTGGTCGGAGCCGAGTGAGTGCAGCTGGTAGGCGCGGTTTTGCCCGGCCGGTCGCGAGCCGGTGTAATACTCGCCGCCAGCCAGGTAGTCAATGCCAACTTGGTAGGTCTTCCAGATCTTCTGAAGATCCAAGGCACCGAGCCCTCGGCTGGCCTCGGTCGTTCGGCCTCCGCTGAGGGCCGAATTTGAATCGATGGCTTCGCTCAGCTGCAGTCCTGGAATAAGGTAACTGCGGCCGCCGAAGGCCGGCTCGGACGTAGGTCTGTCGAGGCCTGAAAGAGGGGGGTTCTCGGCATTCTGGGCGGCAGGCGCGCTCGCCGCCGGAGCAGGGCCGCTCGTTTGCGGCGACGTATCATCCTGCGACAGTGCGAAGGCGGCAGTCAGCGGGACAACCGTCAACACCGCCAGCAGGCGATAACTTGAGGGGAGAATTCTGCTCATAAAGTTCCTAGGGGACGACAATCGTGTCTCCCGGCTTAAGGCTGACGTTTTGGCCGACGTCCTGGCCCTTGATCAACTTCTTGTAATTAACAGGGAGCTTAGTTTGCCTTCCGCTTTCGTTGCGCAGAATGTAGATACCTTTCGTATTTGCGAATTGTGTGAATCCAGCCGACGACAGCGCCTGTAGAACGGTCATCTGCGGGGTAAGATTCATGGACCCCGGCTTCAACACCTCTCCCGTGATGTAGATCCTTTTGCTGTTCATAGCGGTGACGGTCACCGTGACGCGGGGATCGGAAACATACTTTTTGAGCTTTTCGGTGATCGACGCGGCCAGTTGCATCGGAGTGAGGCCTGCCGCAGGCACGTCGTTCAGCAACGGCAAGGAGATCATTCCATCAGCCCGCACCGGCAACGTATTCGTCAGTTCCGGTTCTTTCCAGACCGAGACGGCCAGCACGTCGTCAGGGCCGATCACGTACGAGGAGGAACTGGTCTGGGGAAGAGGCGGCGTTGCAGGGTTTGAACCGGAGTTCTGCGCCCACGCGGACCACAGCCCGAGCCAGAACAGGAGACTGATCAGAATGCGAATGGCATATTTCATGTCTTCTCCGCGGCTACGTCGCTCCGTATTCGCCGTAGCCAATCTGCTTGAGTTTGTAAAGCAAAGCCTTATAGCTGATTTGCAACTCCTGCGCGGCCCGCCTCCGGTTCCAGCGCGTCCGCGTCAACACCTTCAGGATCAGCTCTCTCTCCGCCTCACGCGAAGCCGCCCTCGCCGCCTCCTTCAGCGACGTCTTCTCCCCGTTCGGCTTGTCCGATCGGGTCAGAATCGCCCTCAGCCCACCCATGGCGACCGATTCGTCACCGACCGCCACCATCGCCCGTGCTGCCGCCTCGAGTTCGGTAAGGTTCCCGGGCCAAGAGTAGTCGAAGAAAAGTTTTTGGGTGGCGGCGCTCAGAGTCGGCACCGGTCGACCAAAGGACTCGGAGTATCGCGAGAGGAAAAACGACATCAGGTGAGGTATGTCCTCTTTCCTCTGGCGCAGCGGCGGCATGCGCAGGCAAACCCCGCTCAACCGGTAATAAAGGTCTTCCCGGAAGTGCCCTCCCCGCACTTCGGTTTCAAGATCTCTCGAGCTGCCACAAATCACGCGCAGGCCCTTTCGCGTCGAGCCATTTGTGCCCTGGCGCGAAAGCAGATCGAAGAGCTCTTTCTGGCACTCCGGACCGAGATCGCCAGTCTCGTCAAGGTACAGGGTCGCACCCGCCGGAAATCGGTCGGGGCGAAGTGACTCAGGACCGAGACCATGGCAGTCAATGACGAGAAACTGCTCCTGGCTGGAATTGTGGTGGATAATCCGGGCGGTTGTCTGCTTCCCGGTGCCCGGCTCTCCGATGACGAGAACCGGAACGAAACTATGAGCGAGTTCTCGAATGACCGCCTCGACGGCCCGCATGCCGGGGCTGACCGGCTCGACGAAGGAGAATGTGCGCTCCCCGGCCACCGATACACCCTGATCGCACAAGTTTTGTTCCATTCAAGTCGACTCGCGAAAGAGTGGGGGGAAACAGCGAGCCACCTCTCGTTTGCACGGTTCATGCCAGAGATCCGGAATCCGGTCCGGCCGTCGATCGAGACTAATCCTAACCCTCTGTTTTCATTGGCTTAAGCCACGCGGATCTGAGAAGAAGCCGTGCTAGAAAGCTACAACAGTTCAGGACAAAAGAGAAAAACTTTTCTCAATCTTGAGAGCCGGACGGGGTAATTTTGTCTCATCTTGAGTTACTACTCTTGCTAAACCATTGATAAAGCGCAAGCCGTCGGAGGGGTAAATTCGTTACCTTAGTGGAAAGTTCTTGTCCTCCTACTCGGGTCAAGACCCCGTTCGCTGCGAACTTTCGCTCGCCTACAGGCCTGAATAATCAGCGAGTGTGGAGCGAGCCAACACCCGAGTCGCCAGGTACTGGGATGACGGTGCGGATATAAAATTGCACCCAGTGACCGAGGAAGCAGCGGGACTCAGATTGGCACAACTAGCACAAGTGGTACCGGTCTCCGGCGAGACGGTACGTAAACCATTCTGGAAAAACCGGCTTGCGTGGCGGGGGGCGATACTTCTCGCCTTAGCCGGGTGGCTGTATGTCCCTATACTCCTGCGGCTTATCGAGCAGTGGTGGTCTGACCCGAATTTTTCCCACGGTTTTTTCGTTCCCGTCTTTTCCTTTTGGGTGGTGTGGCACAAACGTCAGGAATTGAGAGCCATTCGCGCGCAACCCTCAATTTGGGGACTAGTAGTTGTTTGCCTGGCGCTCACGGCGTTGATCTTTGGCGTCCTCGGCTCGGAAATCTTTGTTGCGCGAATGTCGCTGCTGCTCCTTGCCGCCGGCGTCATTCTTTTTTTTTACGGGTGGAGGATGCTTGCCGCGGTCGCCTTTCCCCTGACTTTTCTGGTGCTGATGGTGCCCATTCCCGCCATCATCTTCAACCAGATCACCTTCCCCTTACAGGTACTGGCCTCAAAGCTCGCGGCCGTGGTCCTTCCTCTGTGTGGGGTTCCGGTTCTGCGCGAAGGCAATATCATCAATCTGCCTACGATGCCACTTGAGGTCGCCGAGGCCTGCAGCGGCATTCGCTCGCTGCTTTCACTTACCACGCTGGCCATTATCTATGGCTATGTCTTAGACAAGGCAATCCTCATGCGGATTCTGCTGGCGCTTGCCGCCATGCCGGTTGCCGTGGCCGCCAACGCACTGCGCATTGTCGGCACGGGGCTGCTGGTGCAGTACTGGGACCCGCTGAAGGCGGAAGGCTTTTTCCATATTTTCTCCGGGTGGCTGATCTTCGTATTTTCGCTGCTCATGCTGTTCGCGCTGCACCGGATTCTCGCGCTTTTTATCCACGGCCGGGAGGCTGCCCGATGAATTCCGGCTGGCGCTTTTTGACCCTGGCAGTCCTTCTTAGCGCAACAGTCTTGCTGCTGGCCGCGCGCAGCCGCCACGAGATCATTCCCGATCACCCGTCGTTTGATTCCTTCCCACGCGCCTTTAGCGGCTGGACATCGCGCGACATTCCTCTGAGCAAAGACGTGCTCGAAGTCCTCGGGCCTGGCGATTTTCTACTGCGCAACTACCGCAACGACGCTCTGGACACGAACGTCGCCCTGTTTATCGCCTATTTTCCCAGTCAAAGGGCCGGCGACACCATCCATTCGCCCCAGAATTGCCTGCCCGGAGCCGGTTGGTCGCCGGTTAGAAAGGACCGCATCCGTATCGACCTGCCCGGCCATCGTGCTTTTCCGGCCAACCGCTACCTGATTTCGAAGGGCGAGGAGCGGCAATTGGTGCTCTACTGGTATTGGGCGCACGACCGCGGGGTCGCCAGCGAGTATCGCGCGAAGTTGTACATGATCGCCGATTCGATCCGCATGCACCGTACCGACGGGGCCCTCGTTCGCCTCAGCGCGAGTGTCGCAGCGAACCAGGATAGGCGCTCGGTCGAGCGGACATTGCTCGGGTTTGCAGAAAATATCGTACCCCTAATGAATACTTATGTGCCTCGTTGAGTGGTGCGAGCATCGATCAGAGGCCGCTGAAGTTCGGCGCAGTCTTCGCCAATTGGAGAGTCATTGATGAGGCGTTCTTCGGTTTTCCGTTTGGCTCTGGTGGTCGGGTTCTGGGCCTTTCTTGCCGCCTGCTCGCGCGATCCTGCCGTGCGCAAGCAGAAGTACTTTGAAAGCGGCGAGCGCTATTTTGCAAAAGGCAAGTACCGGGAAGCAATCATTCAGTTCCGCAATGCCACGGAGGTCGACTCCAGTTTCTCCGCCGCCCACTATCGGCTGGCCGAGACTTATCTCAAGCTGCAGGACGGACAGCAGGCCTATACGGAACTCGGCCGCACGCTCGAGCTTGACCCTGAGAACTCGAAAGCGCGCATCGATCTGGCAAACCTTCTGATCCTCAACGGGCAGCTGAACCGGGCCCGGGAGCACACTGACTGGCTGCGGGAAAAGCAAGCGGGGGACCCCGATGCGCACATTGCTATTGCCCACCTTCTCGAGGCGGAGCAGAAATTCGAGCCCGCCATAGCCGAGGTCCAGAAGGCCATTCGACTGGCGCCCGACCGAGGTGACCTCTATCTGGCACTGGCGGTTGTTCAAAGCAAGGCCAACCTGCCCGATGCTGCCGAAGCGAACTTCAAGAAAGCCGTTGAGCTCAGGGCGAAAGGGAATCCGCGTATCGTCCTGGCCGCGTTCTACGAGTCGCGCGGCCGCTACTCTGAAGCCGAGCACGAGGTTCAGAGGATCATCGCCGCCGAACCGAAAAACAGCGACGCGCGAGCCTCGCTCGCAAAACTCTATCTCGCAGAAGGCAAACGGGGCGAGGCCGAAGAGTTCTTGAAACAGGCCAAGCGCGAGTTGCCCGACGATCCTGCAGCCTATCGCATGCTCGGTGATTTTTATTTTGCCGTAAACAATATCGACGGTGCCATGGCTGAATACGCGTCGCTTTACCACGACCACCCCCACGACCTGCAGGTGAAGAAAAATTACGTGCAGCTTCTGATCATGAAAAACCAGTTCGAGGAGGCGAACAAGATTAATGAGGACATCCTTAAGGGAAAAAGTCAGGATGAGGACTGCCTGACTTACCGCGGCGAGATCCAGATGGGCGAGGGTAAGTCGATGGAGGCCATTCAGACCCTCGAGTCGGTTATCGGCAGCAACCCCGATAACGCGGTTGCGCATTATCAGCTGGGCCTGGCTTTCAGCCAGCTTTCCCAGTGGGATCGCGCCTGGCAGGAAACCGAGGAGGCAGTGCGCATCCGGCCCTATATGGTGGACGCGCAACGGGCGCTCGCTAATCTGGCCTTCCAGAAGGGCGATTTCCCGGGCGTGCAGACGGCAGCGACCAAGATCATCGCTCTGCAACCGGCATCTCCCGATGGCTATGTATTGCGCGCGCTCTCGTGGATGGCAAGAAAACAACTGCCCAGCGCCGAGGCAGATGCCCGCAAGGCGATTGAAGTCGCTCCCCAGGCAGCTGGGGGCTATCTGGCAATGGGTAACCTGCGCAGCCAGGAGCAGAAGTTGTCCGAGGCCGAGAGCTGGTATCGGCAGTCGCTCGGCCGCGATCCCAACTCAGCCGACGCCTTGCAAGGGCTGATCGACGTCTACACGCGCGAGAAGCACCCGGAGAAGGCAATTGCCGCCGCGCGCGCGCAAATCAGCCTTTCGCCGAGCAACAGCGCCTTCTACGGCTTGCTGGGAGGCGTGCTGCTAGAAACCAAAGACTACGCCAAAGCACAGTCGGCTCTCGAGAAGGCGGTCGAACTGAACAAGAGCAATACCGATGCCTACGCGAAACTTTCCCGGGCGGAAGCCGGCCAGAGCCGTCTCGACCAGGCGGTCGCGACCTGCAAGGAGGGGCTGCGCGAGAACCCACGCTCGGCCACGCTTTATCTTCTCCTCGGCGATCTTGAGGAGCAGAAAAACGACCGTGAAGCGGCCAAATCCGCGTATCAGAGTGCACTCGACGCGAAGCACGACGACGCCATGGCGGCCAACAATCTGGCTTACTTGTTGCTCGAGACCAACGGCAACCTGGACTTAGCGCTGCAGCTGGCACAGACTGCGCGTCGGGCCCTGCCCCGGTCCGCGAACGTGGCCGATACGCTCGGCTGGGCCTTCTATCAGAAGGGCGCCTACCAATCCGCGATTGCCATGTTCCAGGAGGCAATACGTCTGACGGCGCAGAACAACGAACCGGACAACGCCACCTTTCACTATCACCTCGGTCTCGCCTATGCCAAGGCAGAAAAACCCGTTCAGGCACGCCAGCATCTCGAGCGTGTGTTGAAACTCGATCCGAAATACACGGATGCGGACAGTGTGCGAAAGCAACTGGCCGAGCTGAAATCGTAGTTGCTGTTTCGAAATTTTCCCCTTGCATCGGAGTTTTCGGCTGCAATCGAGGGGGAACTGAAGTGAGCAGGGATGCCATTCGCAATCCTTATCCCGAAGCCGCTCCGATACCATCACTCTCAGGGAGAACTACTGACAAATGTAGAAGCTGCCTTCGTCTTTATACAGTTGCCTGTGGCAGTTGCTTTAAGTGTTGCCAAAATCAGTGACAATTCGCCATAAGATTGTTAGAGGTCAGGGCCCGACATCTGAAGTCATAAATTTTGCAACACACGTGCTCTGGAATGCTAAAATTTCTGCCTCAGGGGGAGGCTTTACCTTGTCCAGAGGTTTTCTGTTCCGAAGCGTAGGGACGGTAACACTATTTGCTTATCTGGTCGGAACTCTGAGCTGTGCCCGCGACCAGCAACTCGTCTCAATCACCGTCGAACCAAACATCGAAAATTTCGGGGTGATCGACCCTTCTTTATCGGTGCAATTGAGGGCTCTCGGTAGCTACATTCATCCGCCGGTAACCAAGGACATAACAAACCAGGTCACGTGGGTAAGCAACGCGCCCGAGGTGGCCACCGTCACCTCTACAGGGTTGCTATCTCCCGGTGGTACGGCGTGCGGCAATGCAACCGTTTCGGCGACGCTGACAACCAACAGGAGCGGCGGCAATCGAACTTCAAGTGGCGCTATCGTGACCGGCTTTATGACGACAAACGTCGCTTGTCCCGGATCTTCTTTCGTATTGAATGTGACGTTTGCGGGCGCTGGTACGGGCACAGTAACGGGAAGTGTGAACTGCACCAGCACATGTACGGGCACCTTTCCCAGCGGCACAACGGCAACCTTGGATGCGACTGCCAGTGGCGCCTCGACATTCGGTGGCTGGTCGGGGTGCGACAGCGTTTCGGGAACAACTTGCACGGTGCTGATGAATAACAATCGCGGAGTAACAGTGACGTTCAACTAGTTTCGCGAGGTAACAGCAAAACAGCGAAATCCGGTTTCCGCAGCCAAGCACAAATACCAGTGCCGGCAGGCTAATACCCCCAAATGGCACTCTCGCGCCGCATGCCGAGTGTACTCTTGCGGACAAAGTAGGTTCGCCTCATTCGACGTCCCGAGAAAACACAAGCACAGCTGAGGCGATAGGTTGCCGAAGAATCCCGATCAAGGCATGAGCCACGTCGCTCTGCTTAACCGGCAATGCACATTGAGAGCAGCGCCCAACAGCACTGTCTAAATTCCCCACAACGTAATTTATCCCGCCATTGCGAAGAGATATGGCGGGCAAAGATGAACGGGAGTGCTTCAGATTTCCACAGCGGGAAAACAGAGCATCATTGTTGACGTCTCCCAACAATATCAATATTTTGATCCGAAGACCTCTGGCCGCAAA
>JAFAWX010000246.1 GCA_019241535.1 Acidobacteriota bacterium
AGAGGAAGGCTAGCAGCATTTCACCGAGCCCATGTGCCTCCTTCAAGAGGCTTTTTTCCTGTCCCCAGCCCTCGCCGGCGGGAGGTCATCCGGCCGCCCATACTCGTTATGCGTGTGAACGGGCCGCTCAGGATGGTCGCTCGCGTCTTCAACCCCTTCGACCGTCGCCGCCTCAAGTGCCTGATCCGTATCCGAGAGCTCGGCAACGCTTTGGTTGGCAGCCTCTTCGAGGGTCGAGAGCTGCTGCGGATCACCCGACTGCCCAGCGCTGTCGGGACCCACCTGACGGGAGTCCTTTCCTAATTCGTCCGCTCGTGCCTCATCTCCCCGGCCCGGCCGGCCGGCTTCCTGGTTGCTGCGCATAGAGAAACCTCCTCGGCGCTCTTGGATGCATCTTTGAGCTCTGGAGGCCCGCGGACGGAGCTTTTCAGCCGGCTTCGAGTTCCTCGAACAGGTCGGCTCTAAGCTCCTCCTGCTTGGCCGGGGAGAGTTTCGCGCCGTCCGCTGTGAGGTAGAAGACGTCGATTGCCATTTGTCCTTCCGTGTCAATCAAGGCAATCTCGATATTGCAGTGCTGGTGAGAAAAACGCGAGCAGATTCGATGCAGCAAGCCCAGCCGGTCCTGGGCGATCACCTGAACCAGCGTGCTGTGGGTGGAACACTCGTTGTCAAATTCAATCTGCGTCTCTACTTTGACCTTGGCGAAATTCTTCGGCTCCGAGCGCATGCGGTCACGCAACATACGCTCCAGATCTGCTTCGCCATTCAGGACATCGACAATGCTTGCCTGGAAGCGATCCCACTCGCCGACGTTCAGCTCAAGCGTGCGGAAGCGATCGGTGAAGAAGAAGGTGTCTACGACCACGCCGCCGCCATTTGAAAATGCGTCGGCTTTCACGATATTCATGCCCCAAGCGGCCATCGCTCCCGCGACATTCGAGAACAGAAAGGGACGATCGCGGGTCACCAGCGTGAGTTCGAACCAGTGGCGCCCGCGTTCAAGATGAAGCTGAACCGGGGCTTCATCCAGGGCCTCAGCCATTTCGAGGTGACGCACGGTCTCCTCGGGACGATACGTGCGCAGGTATCTCTTCGGCAACCCTTCGAGAAACGGCTCGGTTTCCTTTCCCGCCCTCCGGGCCAAAGTCTCGATGCGCGTGATAGCTTCGTCCTTGGCGGCGGTCGGATGCAGTCGCTGGTCTGCGCTCCGGCTCATGCAGTTCGCGGCGGCGATATATACCTGCCAGACATTCTCCGCTTTCCACGGAGTAAGCGCCTCGGGATTTACGGCTTTGATGTCGGCATAGGTGAGCAGGCATAGCATCTTCAGCCGTTCCGGCGTCCCCATTTTTTCGGCAAAGAGTTGAAGCGTCGTGGGATCGTAGATGTCGCGGCGCAGCACGGAAGAGATCTCCAGGTGAGTGGCGATCAGGAATGCGACCGTCTCGCGATCTTCGGCGGGCAAACACAGTCGTTCCATACACTCCTGAGCGACGTCCAAGCTGCCGACGACGTGGTTGCCACCTGGCATCCCTTTCCCGACGTCATGCAGCAGCAGAGCCAGATAAAGCAACTCGGGCCGTTCGAGCTCCTGGAGCAGACGCCCATAGCGCTGATCCCACTCGGAATTTGACTGGCCGGCACGATGCAAACACTCGATGGCCAGAAAAGAATGTTCATCTACGGTAAAACGGTGGTAAAAATCCCGCACCACGAGCGAATCGATCAATTTGAGTTCCGGTAGTAGCAGGGTCAAAAGGCCCAGCGAGTGCATGGAACGTAGCGCCTCCGCCGCCTGCGGCTCGATGAGAATCGCCTCAAGATAACGCCAACTCTGAGGACCCGAAGGTGGTGATTCCGCCAGCGCGGGTAGAATCTGCTCGATACGACTGGCCGTCGCCAGAGGCAACTTGAGACCATGATGGGCGGCAAAACTGAAAATCCTGAAAAGCAGGTCGGGATTACGCACGGCCGAAGGCTGCTGCAAAAACACCGCTCCGTCTACGACCGAAAAGTCGGCATTAGAAAAGCGAGAGCGAAAGCTCTGAAAATGCCGGTACAGCGAGGACCGAGCCGCCGGCACCGACTCCAGCAAGCGCAGGCATTCGTAATGCACGGCGCGGGCATGGCGAAAATAGCCACGCATCCAGGCGGCGGCGCCGCCTTCCCCGGTCTCCTCCACCCCGATCGAGCGAGCAGCCGCTTCATCCTGCGATTCCCATGCCAGCATGTTGTCGTCGCGCCCCTGGCGGTAGTGAAGAAAGGCGCGAACCGAGCTGAGAAACGCCTGTGCCAACCGAAAGCTTCGGCGGGACGACTCGGGAAGCAGTGTCTCCGGCGCGGGCCAGGTGCGCTGCTTGTCCATTGCCGCCAGCAGTGAAAACCAGCTGGCAACGTTAAAATCGCGCAGGCCGCCGGGCGCCTCCTTTACGTTTGGCTCCAAGTGAAACACTGTGTTGCCATATTTTGCATGCCGCGAGTGGGTAACCTCCGCGAGCTGCTGAATTATGTAATTAGCTTCGCGAGAGAAAAACCTGGGTAGGATTTGATCGTGCAGCCGGGAAAACAATTCGTGGTCTCCGGCCAGAAACCTGGAGTCAAGCAGGGAAATGGTGAACTCCACGTTCTGCGGATCAAACTGCTCGCATTCGGAGAGTGTGCGCGTGGTCGCGCCCAGCTTCATGCGCAGGTCCCAGAGTTCCTGGCAAAATGCTCGGATCGGATCCCGCAGCATATCTTCCGTGGCGTGTTCCGCGTGGAGGAACAGGATGTCCACATCGGAATGTGGGAACAGAGCCTGCCGGCCAAAACCTCCCAGGGCAACGAGGGCAAGACTCTTGCTTTGTACCGGAGAGATCAACTCGCTCCACAGGCGCAGAAGGATCCTCTCCACCAGCTCAGTCCGGCTTGCGGTCGCTTTGAGACCGCTCCCGCAGGAAACGAACTCCTGCTGAGTGCGTGAGGATTCAGTAACATAAAGCTCACGCAATTCCGTCCGTACGGTGGCGGCTGTACTCATTTCGAGAGCGGCTCTGATGCATCACCCGCAAGCTGAGCGGGGTTGAATGTTTACTCTACCGGGCTCGCCCAATTCCTCGGAAATTGAAACTATTTATGGGCAGAATCAGGATTGGTTATCGGATCTGAAGGCGAGCGAAAGACCCGGGTCATAAGGCATTGTCTCCCCGTTCGTCGTTGCGGATGCGAATGACCTCTTCCACGTGCGAACGAAAGATCTTGCCATCCCCGATCTTTCCGGTCTGGGCTGCGCCGATGATGGTCCTTTCCACCTTGTCAACCATGTCGTCGGCAAGCACCATTTCGATTTTGATCTTGGGAATCAGGTCGACCGTGTACTCCCGTCCCCGATAAACCTCCGTGTGCCCCTTTTGCCGCCCATGGCCGCGGACTTCGAGCACCGTCATTCCCTCGACTCCGATATCATGCAGCGCGTTTTTGACCGCCTCAAGCTTCGAAGTCTGAATAATGGCTTCAATTTTGGTCATTTTGCTCCGCCTGAGTTAAACCCAGACAAGCTCAGCTTTGTTGCCTTTGACTCACATCCAGGCGAGCTTGCGCACGCTCGATCTTGCCGGCCGCCTCTGAGACATCCTCTTCGGTTCGCGCCGATTTCAGCGACTCTTCGGCTTCTGCCAGCGAACGCTGCGCTCGCGCGAGATCGATTTCATCGGCACGCTCCACCGTCTCGGCAAGCACGGTCACGTGATCGGGCAGGACCTCAGCAAATCCCCAGGCCATGGCAAATCGGTGCAGCTGACCGCCCGAACGGTAACTGATCTCCCCGGCCCCGAGCTCGGTTATGAGCGGCGCATGCCCCGGCAAGACCCCAAGATACCCATTGCGGCCGGGGATCTGGGCTTCTTCCGCACTGTCGCGGACCACCAGTTTCTCCGGAGTTACGATTTCAAGCTGGAAAGTCTCTGCCATTCCCGCTCCACTGAAAACCGCGCCGGCGATGGTCGGATTCGATCAGGCTGCCGCCCTGAGCTTTTCCGCCGCCCCCAGGACTTCATCGATCGTACCTTTCATGTAGAACGCCTGCTCGGGGATATCGTCATGTTTGCCCTCGACAATTTCCTTGAAGCCTTTTACGGTGTCGGCAATCTTCACGTAACGCCCCTGCGCTCCCGTAAACTGCTCGGCAACGTGGAATGGTTGCGAAAGGAAGCGCTGAATCTTACGGGCGCGCGCAACCGTGAGTTTCTGGTCCTCGCTTAGTTCATCGATGCCCAGAATAGCGATGATGTCCTGCAGGTCCTTGTAGGTTTGCAGGGTTTTCTTTACCGCCTGAGCCACCTCATAGTGTTCGTTGCCAACGATCCGGGCATCGAGAATGCGCGAGGTGGACGCCAGGGGATCGACGGCAGGGTAAATTCCGATTTCCGTCAGAGCGCGCGAGAGCACGGTGGTGGCATCGAGGTGGGCGAAGGTGGTCGCCGGCGCCGGGTCGGTAAGGTCATCGGCCGGCACATAAATGGCCTGCACGGACGTGACCGAACCTTTCTTGGTCGAGGTGATCCGCTCCTGCAATTCCCCCATTTCCGTGGCCAGATTGGGCTGGTAACCGACGGCGCTGGGCATACGCCCCAGCAGGGCTGAAACTTCAGAACCTGCCTGCGTGAAGCGGAAGATATTATCGATAAAAAGCAGTGTGTCGGCACCTTCTATGTCCCGGAAGTATTCAGCCACGGTCAGACCGCTGAGTGCCACCCGCAGGCGCGCGCCTGGCGGCTCAGTCATTTGCCCGTAGATGAGTGCGGCTTTTGAATGCTCGGGATCGCCAGGCTTGATCACGCCGGACTCGGTCATTTCAAGCCAGAGGTCATTGCCCTCGCGCGTGCGCTCTCCTACGCCGGCAAAGACGGAATATCCGCCATGCTGCTTGGCGACATTATTGATCAACTCCATTATGACCACTGTCTTGCCGACGCCTGCTCCGCCGAACAGTCCTATCTTGCCCCCTTTCAAGAAGGGCTGGATCAGGTCGATGACCTTAACCCCGGTCTCAAACATCTCTGCCGCAGTGGCCTGGTCTTCAAAGGAGGGAGCAGGACGATGAATGGGATGGCGTTCGCGCGCCTCGATGGCGCCGAGGCTGTCAACCGGCTCCCCGATCACGTTCATGAGTCGTCCCAGGGTGCCATGGCCGACAGGTACCGATATAGGCCCCCCGAGATCGATGGCGCGCATGCCGCGCACCATGCCGTCGGTTGGCTCCATGGCGATCGAGCGCACTCGTCCTTCGCCCAAATGCTGCTGCACTTCAAGAATCACGTTGATAGGGCGCGGAACATTGAATCCGTCGCTGACTACGCGAATCGCCTGATAAATCGGCGGCATGGCGGACTCGCGGAATTGCACGTCCACCGCCGGGCCGGTGATTTGAATCACATGACCGACATTATGCGACATAATACCCTTTACCCTTTATGTTCAGGTTCCACGCGAACTCGCTTAATGCAATCAGTTTTCGAGAGCGGTTCTCGGCAGCTACAGGGCCGCCGCTCCGCTCACTATTTCAATAATCTCTTTGGTGATCTTCGCCTGGCGTGCCCGGTTCATGGCCAGCGTCAGAGCATCGATCATCTCGCTGGCATTATTAGTGGCCGATTCCATGGCCGTCATCCGGGCCGCATGTTCGGCAGCAACGGACTCAAGCAGGGCATGAAAAATCTGGATGCTCAGATACTTTGGCAAGAGTGCCCGAAAAAGCACCGCTGGCGGCTGCTCGTAAATATAGTCGACCGGGGCGGCGGCAAAAGCAGCGGCCCGCGCATCGGCTTCCCGCGTGTCTGCCGGCCGGAGGGCAACGCCCGCGCCGCGGGCTGCCTCTATCGCACGTTTTTTTTCTTCGAGCCGCATCTCGGTGGCTTCAGCGATCGCAGGTGCCCCGATCTGTTCCACGGGCAAGAGTTGCTCGACTACCAGCCGTTGGGCAATGACGGATTTGAACTCGTTGAACACGAGGTAAACTGCGTCTATTTCCGCGTGCGTGTATCGCCGGATAATGCGCTCGGCGAGTTCGGACGCAAGCGGGTATTCGATTCTATTCAGCACGCCAACCTGCTCGCCGACCAGAGTCGTTGCCACAGGCGCCGTCGAATCCGCCCCGCGCGGGTCCGCCGTCTTGAAGCGACGGCGGAGAAAATCGCGCCCTTTGCGGCCAATGGCCTCAATCTCCACATTCTTTCCCGACTTGGCCTCAAGAAACCGCATGGCCGCCTTCAGGATATTGGCGTTAAATGCCCCGGCGAGACCTTTATCGCCCGTGATCACAACTAAAAGGACGTTCTGCTCGGGGCGTCTCACAAGCAGCGGGTGCAGCAGTTCCCCGCTCGCGGGATCGTAGATCTCCGCCCGTGAAACCAGGGACTTCAAAACACTTGTGAGCATTTGGGCATAAGGACGCGCGGCCAGGGCACGTTCTTGCGCCCGGCGCAGTCTGGCCGCCGAAACCATCTTCATGGCGCGCGTGATCTGCCGCGTATTGGTCACGCTGCGAATGCGCCGTCGGATATCGAGAACGTTAGCCATTTCAGAGCCCGCCGCCTCAGCCAGGCGGCTACTTTGCCGCCGCCGCCTGTTGCTGGGATACTAACTCTTGTTTGCAGTCACGAATGAGCTTTGTCATTTCCCCCTTAATCTGATCATCGAGAACCTTCTTCTCCATAATCGTGCGCAGCAGGCCGGCGTTGGTTGCCTCCACGTAGCGATATAGCTCTTCTTCGAAGTCGCGTACCCGCTCGACGGGCATATCGTCGAGCACCCCGCTGGTCCCCGCGAAAATCATAAGAATCTGCTTCGAGAACGGCAGAGGCGAGAACTGCTTCTGCTTGAGCACCTCAACCAGGCGCTGCCCCCGATTGAGCTGGGCCTGGGTGGCTTTGTCGAGGTCGCTGCCAAACTGCGCGAAAGCCGCCAGTTCACGATATTGCGCCAGCTCTAGCTTGAGACTCCCTGCTACCTGTCGCATGGCTTTGATTTGCGCGCTTCCGCCCACACGGCTAACCGACAGGCCGACGTTGACCGCCGGACGTACGCCCTGGTTGAACAGGTCGGTTTCAAGATAAATCTGGCCATCGGTGATCGAGATGACGTTCGTGGGAATGTATGCCGAAACATCCCCCGCCTGGGTCTCAATGACAGGAAGCGCGGTCAGCGACCCCCCTCCTTTTTCGTTGCTCAACTTCGCCGCACGCTCGAGCAGGCGCGAGTGGAGATAAAAAACGTCACCCGGATAAGCCTCGCGGCCGGGAGGTCGCCGCAGCAGAAGGGAAATCTCCCGGTATGAAGCGGCATGTTTCGAGAGATCGTCATAGATCACGAGGGCATGCCGCTTGCTGTCGCGGAAATACTCACCCATGGCACATGCGGCGTAGGGGGCGATGTACTGCATGGGAGCCGGCTCGGAAGCCGAAGCGGCGACCACGACGGTGTAATCCATGGCGCCGTAATCGCTCAGAATTTTCACCACCTGGGCGATCGAAGAGCGCTTTTGGCCGATTGCGCAATAAATACAAATGAGGTCGTTGCCTTTGTTGTTGATGATGGCGTCGATGACGATCGCGGTTTTGCCGGTTTGCCGGTCGCCGATGATCAACTCTCTCTGCCCGCGACCGATCGGGATCATGCTGTCGATCGCTTTCAGCCCCGTGGCCATGGGCTCGCGCACGGGCTGGCGCTCAATCACCCCGGGTGCCAGCCGTTCCAGAGGAATGAACTCTGAGGTCGAGATGGCACCTTTGTCATCAATAGGGTGGCCGAGCGCATCTACCACCCGGCCGACGAGGGCATCCCCGACGGGCACGCTCATAATTCGACCCGTGCGCTTAACCTGATCCCCTTCTTTGATTTCCGTGTAATCGCCCAGCAGTACGACGCCCACTTGGTCTTCTTCGAGGTTCATGGCGATTCCGGAAACATCATGGGGGAAGGAGAGCAGCTCGCCGGCCATAACCTTTTCAAGACCATGGACGCGCGCGATGCCGTCACCGAGGGTGATCACCGTACCAACTTCGTCGACCACGATGCGCGATTCGTAATTCTCAATCTGCTGCCGGATCAGCTGCGTAATTTCGTCCGCTTTGATCTGTGCCATAGAGTCAGTTTATAACTTAGCTCGCCGAGGGTTTGCTTGCTCAGGCAGGTTCAGAAACGACGAATCAGACCGCCTGTCGGCGCTAGGCGCTTACCAGCTGCTGTCTGATTCTTTCCAGCTGCCCTTTTACCGAACCGTCGTAGATAGTGCTCCCGACGCGCGCGATCGCGCCTCCCAGAATCGCTTGATCCAGGGCATAGTGGGGGCGAATCTTCTTGCCCGTCGCCCGTGCCAGATCAGCTTCGAGCAGAGTGCGCTCTTCCGGGCTCAAATCTCGGGCCGTCAGGATGTCGGCTTCCGCGAATCCCAGCCTCTGGTTGAGCTCCTGCGCGAACTGGGCCACGATTTCCGATAGAAAGCGCATGCGCCCCTTGTCGATCAGCACCGCCAGGAAATTCCGCACCGGACGCGAGATGGCCGAGCGTTCCACGATTGCGTCGAGCACAGCGCGTTTTTGGGCTGCCGGAATCGAGGGAGCATGCCAGACATCGCGCAGCTCCTTGTTTTCCCTCACCAGCAAAGCCATTTGCTGGGCCTCGGCAAGGGTCCGTCTTGGATCAAGACGGGAGGATGTAACGACGTCGGCAAAAGCCCTTGCGTACGTGTTCGCTACCGTAGCCATCAGGCATTCCTCCGCAGAACTTCCTCGCTCGAAAGCTGTTGCGCAAAACGTCGCACCAGCATTTCATCGCTTGGCGGCGGGACCTGGATTTGTTTGCCGGCCAGTGAGACTGCCAGATCGGCGGCATACTCCGTCAGCTCGCGGCGCGCTAATCTGGCTGCCGCCGCTATCTCCTGCTCGGCAGAATCAAGAATACGGCGGACTTCTTCCGTCGCCGCCGCCCGGATCCTCTCCTCCTCGCCCGCAGATTCCTTTTCCGACGCGGCCTGCAGTTGCGCTATTTCGTCGTCAAGATGCCGCAGGCGATTCTCAACTTCGGCCAACCGCCGGCTGGCATCTTCGCTCGCGCGCCGCGCTTCTTCGAGAGATTTCTGAATTGTCGCCGTACGCATGCGGAACGTGTGGGGCAGATTTTTCTTCGCTAACCAGGCAATCGCCGCCGCCACAATAGCGAAATTCAGAACGACTGCCAGCCAGTATGCTCCCTCGAGGCTCAATCCCGTAATTTTTGAAAGCAGCTGGACGGACGGGGAGTGCCGAAATTGGCCGGTTTCGTCCTCGCCTGATTGTCCCGCATTCGCCCTCTCTCGAGCCGAAGCACCCTGGTTTGCGGAAGTTTGTGCGGCGCCTGAACGCTGCCCCAGGAAACAAGTTGACAACAGGAACCACGCACAGCAGACCAGCACCAGCCTTGTCGTCCTGCCAGGAATGTTCATCTCCCACCTACCGGCGCCTGGGCCAGAGCTGGTTCAAGGACGATGCGAATGATCGCCGACGCAAGTCGCTCGGCTTCGGCTTCAAGCGACTGCTTTGTCCTGGTCTTTTCCTCTTCGATGGCTCTGCGCGCCGCGTCCAGCTGCGCCTCGGCGTGCTTGCGAGCATCAACGACAGCGGCAGCGCGCACCCGACCCGCCCGTGCGCGGCGTGCTTCCTGCGCTTTGAATAAAGACACTCGCGCCTCGCGTAACCGATGTTGATATTCGGCCGTCCGAGCCTCCGCAGCAGCTACATCGGCCTTAGCCTTATCAATGGCGCCCTCGGTGCGGGCATGGCGCTCGCCCAAAACACGAGTAAGTGGTTGATGGACCAGAATTAAATAAAGACCGTACAAGAGGAGGAAACAGATCACAGTGGGGATCGAACCGAGCAGTAGTCCGCCTAATTGTCGTAGCGTTTCATCCATATTTTGCTGGGTATAGACAGGCCGAAGGGCTTCGAGAACCATCAATATTAGCGTTGCGCGCACACTGGTGTCAAACAAAGAGTCGCGCAAATCTCCTGATTTCAATATGAACCGGCGGATAGTCACGCATTTTCGGCAAGGAATCCAGCAACCGGGTAGTAAGCAAGGAAAAAGACCGATCAGCACACCACAAACGATCAGCCTTCATCGCATTAGTTTAAGGACCGGGTGTGATCGGCCGGCTGCAGGGCATTGTTCGTTTGGTACCCCGGGTGCCGGGTAATTTGAGCAAGTATTTTGCGGAGTTAGGGGGGGGCGCGCGATACGTCTCCAAAAAGAGAACTTGGCCGCGTTTTTGACACACTCTGAGCCCACTGCTAACATCAAACCTCTGCCCCAGGGCGACTGACCGCGCGCGGAGTTTCCACTGCGTCCCCGTCGTCTAGCCCGGCCTAGGACATCGCCCTTTCACGGCGGTAACACGGGTTCAAATCCCGTCGGGGACGCCAAATTTTTTCAGCAACTTACAGTTTTTCGTCTTCCTTTATGTAGGCACAAAATAGGCACAATTCTCGTCGTCAACACGAATACTAATCCTTGAAGAGCCCTGTTTTCCGCGCTGATCGAGCCGTTTCCAGTAGGCACAAATTAGGAACAGATCCCAGCAGACCGATCTCGACCCAGCAGCTTTTGTGGCGGCCGCCAAACGACGAATGACGCTGCTCTGGGCCCGCCGTTTCTGAGCTGTAATGGCTTGGGTGTATGTATCCAGCGTGACTCGGCTAGAAGCGTGCCGAAGCAATTCCTGAGTCACTTTAATGTCCGTCTTGTTTGCTCTCAGCAATGAAGAATACGTGTGTCGGCTATACCGAATGCGGCATAATCGGCACTATGCCGAATGCCGGAATATGCCGCATCGACTTTTGTCGAAACTGGATCGTCCCTTAAATACGGAGCTAGTCCATTCTTCGACTCAGTGCTCATGCGGCATAGTCCGATCTGCTTCACAGACCCTTGAGAAAGCCGAGTAATTCATCATCCGGGCGGAAGAGTCGTCGTTTGCTTTTGATGGGTGTAGTCTTTGCCAACACCTTCTCCTTCAGAGCAAGGTCGGCATCGAGATAAATCTGGGTCGTTTCGACTGACTCGTGACCCAGCCAAAGGGCAATGAGCGCGCGATCTACTCCCGCCTGAAGTAGCTCCATGGCGGCAGTGTGGCGAAGCACGTGGGGTGAAACACGCTTTTGCAACAAGGATGGGCAGTTCTTTCTTGCCACAGTGGCGTATTTGGCCACGAGGTACTGGACGGAGTCGGAACTCAATTGGGCCACCACGTGCGCTGGGGAACAGGATCTCGGAATTGTCTTCTCCTTGTTCCTTAATCCACGCGGTGAGCACACGCGCCGTCGGCTTCGCCAGAGGTGTACAGCGCTCCTTTCGTCCTTTTCCCTGACATCGGACGTGCGCTCCGGAACCGAGCGTGATGTCGCTTTGTCGAAGCGCTGTGATTTCTGAAAGCCGTAAACCCGTCTGCACGGCGGTCAGCAGGAGAGCATGATCACGACGTCCCAGCCAACTCTTTGGATTGGGTGCAGCCAACAGCGCCTTAATTTCTGGTCGATTTAGGAAATCCACCAGGGGTCGCGATTGCCGCTTGTTGGGAATGGCCAGCACTCGCTGAATGAGAGCGGAGCATTGAGGGATTTCCAAGGCAGCATAGCGGAAGAATGACCGAATGGCCGTCAGGCGTAGGTTTCGGCTTCGTGCGCCATTGGCGCGGTGATTTTCGAGGTCATGTAAGAACGCGCCTAAGAATGGTGCATTTAGGTCTTCCATGCCGAGCTGCGATGGCGCCTTGTGCAATCGCTTCTGGGCGAAACGCAACAGCAAGCGGAAAGTATCGCGATAGGAAGCGATCGTGTGCGGACTGGCCCTTCGTTGCGTGACCATGCGTTGTGTGAAGAAGGACTGCAGTAAGGCTGGGAAGTCAGGAGATTTCCTCATAGAAGACCTCCCCACCTCTGCTCCATCCGCTTGCCAGCCGCCCCCATTAATTCCGGTGTGCTGGTGAGGTACCAGTAAGTATCGGTGACATGTGCGTGGCCGAGATAGGTCGACAGAACAGGCAAGTGCCGTTCGACATCCTTACCATTGCGATACCAACGTACAAGTGTTTCGAGTGCAAATCGGTGACGAAAATCGTGTAGGCGCGGACCGTGGCTGGCGGAAGCAGTGCGCAATCCGATCTGACGCGACAACTGGTAAAAAGTTCGGCGGACATGTCCGCCATCCAAACGTGTTCCACGAGTGGACACCAAGAAGTGCGAAACGGGTTTCGTTCCAAAGAAGCCATCCCGACGCTCGGCGTACGCCCACAGGACTCTTTGAGTGGAAGGATGCAAGGGAACCAAACGGGACTTGCCAAACTTCGTTCCCTGAATCGTGAGTACTCCTTCGGGCCAATCGATGTCTGTCGCGTGCAGGTTGAGTGCTTCGCTGATTCGCATCCCGGTTGTTGCCAGCAGACCGAATAGGCAGAAGTACGTCCACGGCTTCAGAGTAGAGGTTGAGTACAGATTCCGGGCCGCTTTCAGCAGTTTGCGGATTTCCTCCGCCGAGTACAGATAGGGCCTCGCACGCCGGGGGCGATAAGGCAGCAAGCCTAATGGAGGTATCTCGGTGGCAGGATCTTCACCACTTCGATAACGAGCAAACCCTCGCACCACACGCAGACGAGCAGCCCATTGCGCTGGCTGTTGGTGTGCATGGAGGGTCGCAAATTCTAACGCCAGGGGAATGGACAGACGCGAGGATCTTTTTTTCTTAAGAAAAGAGATGAACTCCCGCAAACATCGCTCATGGTCTTTGAGCTTGAAACCCAGACTGCGTCGCAGTGCAAGATAGTCTTTCATTGCTTGTCCCAGGGTCTTCATCGGACACCTCCCGGCCAAGGCAGCGCCAGAGGACGTAATGCAGGAAGATCAACTTTGGCATAAATCGCAGTTGTGTTAGGGCTTCGATGGCTAAGCAGTTCACCGATTTCATCCAGCGACGAACCCTGCCGGATCATGGTCGTTGCCAGACTGTGGCGAAACAGGTGGGCACCCTTGCGTGGGGATTCCACTCCCGCAGTGCTGAGTGCCCTCCGGACCAGCGCGCAGATCGATTGCGAACCGGCAAACCCTGTCTGCGGAGCCCGGTCGCGAATAAACATTCTTCGACTGGAACAACGTGGACGAACATGACGCAGGTACGACGCCAGTGCTTCACCTACATCCGCTGGCAACGGTAGTTGGTTCCAGCGCCCGCCTTTGGCGCGAATGGTGATCCGGGCGTTCTCCCAGTCGATATCCTCTAGATTCAATGCGACGACTTCACAGGCACGAAGTCCGAGCCTGGATAACAGAAGCAGAATCGCGTAATCGCGTCTTCCTATGGGACTCGGTCGCATATTACGGGCTAATACTCTCTCGACACTGCTAGTGGGGAGGAACTTGGGCAAAGTCGAGAATGACCAGCGCGCGACAGTGGGCACACAAACGGCTAGATCAGTCTTGATCTTTCCTTGGTGGAGCAGATAGCGGAAGAAAGACCGAAGCGCCGTAACCAATAGCTGGGCGCGCCCAGGACTGAGTTTTTGACTTTGTTGCCGCACAAACTCCGTCACGTCGGCAGCACGGAGCTGAGCAAGGGCTAAACCCGATCCTCGGTACTTTGCAGAGAGAGCAGAGAGGAAGCGGTCGGCGAAGGGTACATTGTTGGCTGCCGTTGCCCGCGTCAGGCCACGTTCCTCTAGCAAGTAGCGTACATAATTTTTGATCAGTCTTTGTTGCGGGGATAGAGGCCGCTGCTTTTGAGGTGGAATTACACCCTGTTCGCGAAGCATGCGAAGAAAACGATAAAGTGCAGCCGTACCAGAACTCCGCGTGCGACGTGCGTTCTGCGGGCGCTGTAAGAATCGATGTACAGCGGCCTCATCCAGGGAATCGATTTCAGTGTGGCTTTTTCGAAACCAAGTGAGAAAGCCGCTGATTAGCCGTACCTGGTTTTGAATGGATCCACGCGAATAGCCCCATTCCTTGATAAGCGCAGTGTAGGTGTTGAGGTGACCGGCCCAATGTTTGAGCCGCCCGCCCAGCGAAGTGAGAGGTTGTTGTTTTTCCATCCCGGAAGGATGGCCGTTAGGAGGTTCAGAGACTATGCCGAACCGTTGAGTGGCAAATACGCATGGCTAATTGGCGCGGCAACAGCATTCGGCATATTCCGGCATTCGGCATAGTGTCGGAAGGTGTGCCACCCGATACGCTGTGTGATCCCGATCTTGGCTGCAGCTGGACGGATTATTGTCCGCATGAGGCACTGCCCCCAATACGGCCTTTTCCCGCGTACCGCTGGGCTCGCGAATACCCAATCGTCAACCTTTCTGTACTTTGTGTGATTGCGCCACAGCTTGAGAGCCTCCGCAAGGCGTGAGTCGAGGGGAACGGGCTTTTGTGATGCCTCCGTGTTGCAGGGGCCAACGACTTGGAACACGATGGAACGTGTGACGCTGATCTCATTTTTCTGGAAGTCAATATCGTGCCATTTGAGGCCGAACAGCTCGCTCATACTAATCCAGTGCCGAAGGCTAGGAGGACAAGGGTACGTTCCCTAGTTCCCAGAACAGCAAGCAGTCTCTGAACTTCGCTTGCACTGAGTATCACCGGGACTGCTTTCCGCTTTGCACTCTGCCGCACAAGCTGGATCGGGTTGCGATCGCAGATCTCATGTCGCATTCCGTGATTAAAGACTACGCTCATGAGATTCCGGATTTTGGCGCAGCTTGATCTGGCTAGCGGCAATGACCTCAACCAGAGTTCTACCTCCCCAGCGTTGACGCGCACCAACGGATAACTTTCCCATCGCGGCAGAATCCACTTGTTCAGATAACCCTCGTACGTGACCTTGGTGAAATGCGTTTTCCAGACCGTATCCGGATCAAGTTCGCGTTCACGATAATGAGAAACAAGGTCGGAGACGCTAGCAGATCTCGTCTTGAGCCACGCGCCGCCATGATTGAACTCTAACCTTAATGCGGAAATTGCCTGATGAGCAGCTGCTTCGTCTGACAACTGTTCGACAGACCCTAGAACTATTCTGCGATGCTTTCGCTTGCCGTCTGCGCCCGGTTCGCGCCACCTGAACTCCCAAACATCTGGTCCTCGCCGCCGGTCCGCTCGAATCACGCTTCCGTTTTGCATGGATATCCTCTCCGTTCGGGCATGTTTGCCCGCAGGCACAATCCAGGCACAAATTGTGTTCCAGCGCGGCCAGGAATGCCTAATAAACGGCGGGAAGACGGGCGAGGTTATTGCTTTGCTGCGGAGATACCTGCTGCTAATTTCCAGGCGTTCATCTTAAAGCCAAAAATCAATCGCCAGACCCTCTAGTCGCGACAACTGTAGTTCGTGACCGGGCCTTCATCGAGCCGTCAACTCGACCTCTGCCCGCTCACGGCAAGAGGTGCACCTTAGTATTATCCACGAGGGGTGCCGGGGATCGTCCCAAGGCACAAGATTGGGCATTCACATTCATATCGTCGTTGCCCGCCAGAGGTAAACTGATTTCTATGCGTAAGCGGATAATCACCTCGCCTGCACAGTCGATTGGATCTCGGGGGGAAGACTGGCTGGATGTGGAGGGTGCCGCCAGTGTGGAGATGACCTCGGAAGACACACATTTTCCCATCGAATCGGCCCTGTCAGGAGGTACACGCGGCTGGCGTGCGGCCGAACCGAGCATTCAGACGATTCGCTTAGTTTTTGATCAGCCCCAGCAATTGAAACGCATCAGGGTGGTGTTTGAAGAAAAAGAATGTTCGCGGACGCAGGAGTTTGTATTGCGCTGGTGCTCCAACACGAAGTCGTTTCGAGAGATTGTCCGTCAGCAATGGAACTTCAGCCCTCCTGAGAGCACCCGTGAGGTGGAGGAATATCAGGTCGATATGAAAGACCTTACGGTGTTCGAATTGATCATCCTGCCCAACATCAGCGGCGGAACTGCTCGAGCGTCGCTAATGAGTCTGCGTCTTTCATAAGCGGATCGCGCAACTCGTGTCGGCAGCGATGCGTCCCCTTAAGCAAGAAGCGTTTTAGGGATTTGGATTGGAACGGAAACCACAATCACAGTACCGCTACTATTGGTTTCGACTTTAAATGTGCCGCCTAGCAGGGCAGTGCGTTCCCGCATACTCGACAGGCCGACGCCTTGACTTCCGTTAGCGGTCGTTGCGAGCGCGTCCGACGGAATACCTTTACCGTCGTCTTGGATTCTCAACAGCAAACGGCCCTTGCTCGCTGTGATTTTGATGTGCACGGCTTCCGCTTGGGAATGGCGATGCACATTCGTAAGAGCTTCTTGGAGGATTCTGAACAGCCCGGTCTCAACGTTGCGATCAAAGCGATCCTTTCGCTCATCGAATTCCAGCCTCAGCTTTACCCCGCTACGTTTCGAGAACCCTTCGGCATACCAACGCACTGCGGAAAAAAGGCCACTCTCATCGAGAAGTGGAGGATGCAAAAGATGGGAAACGGTTCGCACCTCTCGAACTGCTTGTTGCAGGAGATCTTCCACGTCTCGTAAACCGGATTGGCAAGGACTCGGCAAAGGTTCCGAACAAGAACTTGCCTGAGACACTGCGATGAGCGCCCCTGTCAGTATCTGCCCAACCCCATCGTGAAGATCCCGGGCAAAACGTCTGCGTTCCTCGTCCTGAATCCTGAGAACCTTGGCGGACAGGTTTCGCAGATCACGTTCTGCGCGCTCCCGCTCCTTAACTTCCGACGTTAGATTCTCATTGATGCGTGAGAGCTCTGAAGTGCGTTCTCTAACTCTCTGCTCCAGTTGGTCACGCGCACTTCTCAGCTTTGACGCCGATTCTTTCTCTTGGAGCAACAGTCCTTGCAACTGACGCTGTCGGTTTCGTGCTCGCTTAGCACTCCGTAGGACGCTGAGGATTGTCGGCACCCGCACGGGGCGTTCCAGTATCGATATGTTGGCGTTGCCCGCCAGCTTAGACACGAACCCTGTCGTCCACCGCGATGGCGTCGGACCTGCACTCGCCAGAAGAATGATGGGTATGTCAGACCATGGCTCCTGCTTACGCAACGCTCGTTCAATAGCCTGCAGGGATGAAGAAACGAGCGCCTCTTCCGTTATCAGAATGAAATCGGTCCCCTCAGAAAACTGATGTGCCAGTTCGTTCAGCGACGCGCAGTGAGTGACGCAAAGACCCTCCGACGAGACAATCTCCGTCAAGATTTCAGCGTCTTTGCCGAAAGGCGCGCACAGTAGAACCTCGCCCTTTGGGACGGTCGGACTTTTTAGTGCTTTCATCCTGATCTCGAATCAATGTTCCTGATTTACCAGAAAACGCAGGGTTGCCAGTGAGAACACCTTGAAAGTTAGTCAACGGTGTGCCAATCCGTATCCCTCTTGTCCCGACCTCAAATTCCCGAATGCTCCGTTCGTGGTCATGGCTTCGATTCTTGACAATCGATATCGCCTGACGAACTGTTCCTTGGGCTTCGAAATAACGAAGCAGGATAACCAAATCGGCGAGGTACGTAGCCTCGACGCTCGATTGATCTACATTTACGAACCCATGTTGGGTGGAGACCAAAATTGTGATCACTCCTCTTGCATTCAAATATGCGAGCAATTCATGAAGATGGACGATAAAAGAACGGTCACTGCTCATTGCCTGCAAATAGCCGTTTAAGCTATCAATGATCACCATCCCAGCATGGTGTTTTTCTATGCACGTGCTGATGTTGTGAATAACCTGCCCGGGCGTTATGTGCGAGGGATCGACCCGCTGCAATTCCACAAGGCCTTTCTTGACGTTCTTTGCCATCTCGATTCCCAAGCTCTCGCAGCGCCCGAGAAACGTGGTGAGGCTCTCCTCGAACGAGTACATGCAGACTTTCTTTCCGTGCCCTGCCGCGGATGCCGCAAATTGTGCCGCGAGAGAGGATTTTCCGATGCCTGGAGGGCCAACGATCATCAGGCCAAATCCCCACGGGACCGGCCCTCCCATGAGTTCATCCAATTCCTTTATTCCGCTCGCAAGAGCCGGACCGACATCTAATCGATCCAGAAAGCCCTGTCCTGCTGCAGCCAAGCGGGGGAACACTCTTATACCACCGGTAGCAATGCGAAAATCGTGAGCGCCTTCAATGAATGGGACGCCACGCATCTTTGTGACCCTAATCCGACGATGCAACGCACCTTGTGAGGTTTCTTCGCTCGTAAGCTGAACCACGCCATGGGCAATGCTTTGGAGCAAGAGATCCGCCCCGGTTTCGCTAGTCTGGTCATCCAGGAACAGAACCGTGCACCCTAATTTAGAAAGCGCCTGCTTCAAAGCGAGTATCTGCCTTCGATAACGCAACGGATC
>JAFAWX010000322.1 GCA_019241535.1 Acidobacteriota bacterium
AACAAAACCGGGAAGGTTGGCCCCGGCACGCACCGTCTGGTCCTCTCAGCCGTGAAACGCCTCGGCTACGTGCCCGACGTGCATGCCCGTCGTCTGGCCTCCCAGAATCGCCGCACTCTGGGCATTATCGTTTCCGATATCGAAAATCCGTTTTTCCCGGAGGTGGTTAACAGCTTTGAAATGCGTGCGCGGCAGCTTGGATACGACGTTATTTTTTCCGACACCAACTATGATCCCCGGCGAACCCGCGAGGCCGCCGAGAGAATGATGGAGCATAAGGTTCGCGGGGTCGCCATCATGACGTCGGAGATCGGCGCCCGCCTAGTACAGGAACTGGCGCGCAGAAAGATCGCCGTCACCTTTCTCGATCTCGCCCCCATCCGCGGGTACATGAGCAATCTGCGGATTGATTACGCGTCGGGAGTTGAGCAGATCGTGCAGTACCTCTATCGTAATGGGCACCGCAGCATCAGTTTTGTCGCCGGCCGTCCGGGGCTGCAGTCGAACACGCTGCGCCTCGAAGCTTACGAGAAATCGATGCGCAACCTCGGTCTCGAGCCCGGACCGGTGCTGCCAGGTGACCTGCGATTTGAGGGCGGGCTCGATGCCGGTATGGCCATTGCCCATCTGTCGTCGAAGCCAACCGCGATAATGGCAGTAAATGATCTCACCGCGGTGGGCGTAATAAAAGGTCTGCTGCGATCGGGCTTACGGGTTCCCGAAGATGTGTCGGTTACCGGCTTCGACAACACCCGCCTAGCGGAGTATGTGAATCCGTCGCTGACCACTGTCGATGTTCACCGCGAGACGCTAGGGCATATGGCGGCCGACGCCCTTCACGAACTTTCCTGTACCCCGGACCCCCAGGGGAAGGAGTACCACATCGGCGCCGAACTGGTGGTAGGAGACTCTTCCGGACCCGCACCAGCTGTCGTCGCGACCGATAGCACTGCCGTCCACACAACCAACGCCTGCCCCGCACCTCCGGGCATCAACAAATTTTGCGAACCTCGAAAAACGTAAACGCCTCTTATTTGAGGTCACTGCCGATGAAGTTTCCTCGACGATCAGCTGTGCGGTGATCCACTTAAGTCATGCCTCATGCCAATCGTGCGACATGGGCGCGCGTCAGGGTGCCGATCTTTTCACTCGACCATGTACTTCAGGACATCTTGACTGTCGCGACGCTTCGACCTACAGTGGCGTCAACCTGCGCCGCGCTGTTTGAAATGGGAGTCCAGCTCTAGATTAAGCTTCACCCAAAGAGGGCATCCGCCGGCCAATTTGCCCCCGCTCCTGGCCACAGCAGGAGCTGGACATGCGACAGGGCGACTTCGCGCGAAAGCCTCCCGCACCCATGCATGAAAATTTGAACCTTGAAATTTTGCAGGTAGACGTGTGTCTGTGAGCGGCCCTAGGGCCTGAAGACCGAATCTCCAATTTGTTGGCGCGTGTGGGTCTCTGTCCATTGCGGCATCATCCGTACGCTCCCGATGTTGGCTTAGTTTCCGATCAACGCATGCCCCCTTCGTCGCGAGGACAAATCCATGTCGCAGAATTCAGACTCTCGGCCCGCCTACGTCGGATGCGTCTTGGGCATCGCAGTTCTGGGTGTGTTCATGCTTTTTCTCTTGCCCCTGCCGCTACCCCCGGCTTTTGCCCAGAACAATCAGCCGCAAGGCTCCAACTCGGCATCAGGTTTACCGTCCCTAGTGCTCGACCCGGGCCCGCGCGGATCTCCGGTTGGCGCAGGCCGTCCAATCGCAAATCTCACGGCCGACCAGTTACGGTTCTTTAATGACGGCGCGGCGCGATTTGTCCATTCCGAGGCCGTTGCCAATGGCCTGGGGCCGACTTTCAACGCCGACTCGTGCGGCGCCTGTCACTCTCAGCCGGCAAACGGGGGTACGAGTCCTAGTGCGAATGCCTTTCCCAATGTAGGTGCAAATCCTCAGGTCGCGCTTGCGACTGCCAATGGCGGGAAAAATAGCGTGCCGTTTTTTGTCACCGCTAATGGTCCGGTGCGGGAAGCCCGCTTTAAATTCCTGATGAATCGAAACGGCAGCCTTGATACGACACAGCCCGATGGAAGCGTTCATGATCTGTTCACCATTCAAGGACGCAACGACGCTCCCGCGGCGTGCGTTCTACCTCAGGAAGATTTTCTCGCGGCCGCCACCCAGCATAATCTCGCTTTACGCATCCCGACTCCCACTTTCGGCGGTGGGTTCATTGAGATGATCGACGACCGAACCATTCTGGCCAATATGCTGGCCAATCAGGCGATCAAGTCCGCCCTCGGCATCCGGGGCAAACCTAATCGCAATGGCAACGATGCCACCATCTCGCGTTTTGGATGGAAGGCTCAGAACAAGTCTCTGATTATGTTTTCCCACGAGGCCTACAGCGTCGAGATCGGAGAAACCAACCAGATGTTTCCGCAAAAGCGCGGTTTCTTCCCCAATCCTCCGCCCCCACAATGCATCGCCAACTCACTGCCCGAGGACCAAACGAATTATTTGCCGATTGGAAGTGACACCGTCTCCGTACCCAGCGACGACGATGCCTTCGCAACCTTCATGCGCTTCCTCGACCAGCCCACGCCCGCCTGCTCCGGTCCGACTTGCTCTCCGTCGATTCAGAATGGAAACCGTCTGTTCACGACGACAGGTTGTGCACTGTGCCACACGCCGTCGATGACAACTGGACAATCCGTCTTTTCAGTCAACCCGCCCGGTCTCTCGGGCGTGCAGGCGAACCTTTTTTCTGATTTGCTTCTGCACCACATGGGAGTGCGATTGCACGATGGCATCTCGCAAGGCAATGCCGGGCCGGACGAGTTTCGTACCGCTCCGTTGTGGGGATTAGGACAGCGTTTGTTTTTCCTGCACGACGGCCGCACAAGCGATTTGCTCCAGGTCATTCGCGAACATCAGAGTACAGGTTCGGAAGCAAATGGCGTGATAAACAACTTTAATCAACTGAAACCGGCGGAGAAACAGGACATTTTGAACTTCCTGCGCTCGCTATAAAATAGCGTCCCCGCACCGGATCGTGGGCCTGCACACGTCGTGCGTCAAAAACGTGGTGCGCTGAGACACCTTGTCGCGGCAAATCCAGCCTGACTTCGGGGCTGGACCGCGCCTCACTCAGAACGGTTCTCATCGGCGGACTTTTTCTCTTCGTTGACGGCCATTCACTTTCTGTAAACCAATACCCAGTAGTCTCAGTTGGCGCAGAATGGCCGGTCGCGCCCCGAAATGCTACAGTGAGCTTGTCCCGATGTTGGGTGGACCTAAAAACCAGCGCTTCCGTACACGGTGCGGCTTTCGCGAAATGGTAGCAATTGTCAGCCTGCTTGCGATCACCGCGTTGACATGGGCCGCGCCGCAGGGGCAGAACTCAGCCAAACGACACTTGTCCTCCGGGAACACGGCCTTTCTCGAGGCTGAACAGCTTTTCGCGCAGGGTCGGACGGCCGAGGCCGAAGCGAAGACCCTGGAACAACTGAAGCTCCATCCTTCGAGTGTCCAGGGCTACAATCTCTTGGGCGTCATTTACAGCAGCGGGAAAGACTACGCCCATGCTCTCGACGCGTTTCAGCAGGGCTTGCGGATCGATCCCAATTCGACCAGGGTCCACAATAACCTGGCCAATCTTTACGCTTCCCAGGGCAAAGCAGATCTTGCCGAGAAAGAGTTTCGCAAAGTACTGCGGTTTGCTCCCGCCAATCGGGATGCCAACTACAACTTAGGTTTGCTGCTGATGGCCAAAGGTTCTCCGGGCGAGGCCATTGCCTGTCTTGGGCGCGTGCGTCCTCAGGATGAAGCGACGCGTTTTAATCTTGTGCGCGCCTATCTTCAGGCCGGCAAGTTCGCCGAGGGCCTGAAAGCGGCTCAGGCGCTGTCGGCGGAAAAGCAGTCGAACGTTCAGTTGCATTTCAGCCTGGGCGTGTTGCTGGCCGAAGAAAAGCAATACCCGGCGGCCGAAGAAGAGCTCGAGAAAGCGAACGCCCTTGAGCCGGAAACTTTTGAAATTCTCTACAATCTCGGCCAGGCGTATCTGCGCGGCGGACAATATGGCAAGGCCGAACTGGTGCTCGGCCGCGCCCTGCGATTAAAACCGGAATCCCCGGAAACGCTCTATCGCCTCGCCCAGGTCTATTCCGAACAATCCCGCCCTGTGGATGCGCTGGAATTGCTGGTGCGTGCGCATAAGCTTGCCCCCGAAGACACGGATATCGTCTTTCTCATGGCGCGGGTAAGCATGTCCCAGAATTATTTTGAAGATGCCATTCCGCTTCTTGAATCGGGCTTGAAGCTCGCGGGCAAACGGGCCGACCTGCACGCCGCCCTGGGCGAAAGCTACTTCATGTCGGGCAAGACCGAAAAGGCGATCCAGGAATTCGGCAGGCTCATAGAACTGGAGCCCTCGGCGCGATCTTACGCCTTCATGGGGCTGGCGTACCGCCATCTTGGGCGCTTTGAGGAGGCGCGTAAATATTTCGAAGAGGGGCGGAGGCGCGACCCTCGCAATCCCGCTTGCCTGTTCAACCTCGGTTTTATCGAGGAACGCCAGGGGCACGGCGCCCGTGCCGAAGAGTTGTTTCAGCAGGCGCTCCGCTCCAGTCCCGACTTCGCCGATGCTCTGCTGGAGTTGGCCAACTTACGCACCAAAGATAAGAAGTTCGCGCAGGCGGCCGAGCTGCTGCGAAGGTACGTGAAATCGAGCCGCGATCCGGCGTCCGGCTATTACAAGCTCGCCATGATCGAACGTAGCCTCCATCAAACCGCGGCCGCGCAGCGGGATTTGAACGTTTTTCAGACTCTCTCGAAAAACTCCTCCACCGGACCATATCCTTATCAGCACCTGTTTGATTACTTGGACAATCGCTCGAGCCTCTCCTCTGCCGAGCGCAACCAGCTCGATGTGAGCGAACTCACCGAGCAGATCAAGAAACACCCGGGCCAGCCGCAGGATCTCTATCTGCTTGCGGAAGCTTATCTGAAGCTGGGGAAAAAAAATGAAGCCCTCGAGGCAATTGCCCAGCTTGACCAGATCAGTGCCGGGGACTACCGCACGCAGACAGGTACGGGAGTGCTGCTCGCCCGCTATCGCCTGTACCAGGATGCCATTCAGCATTTCCGCGCCGCGTTGGGGGCGAATCCTGATTCTGACGATGTGAAGTTCGATTTGGCCGACGCCTACTTCCGTCAGGGGCTTTATCCGCAAGCCCTCGAAGCTGCCGCCCAGGTCTCCGCTAATGGCCAGCTGGATGACAGTTATCTTGCCCTACTTGGCGATATATACGCGCATCTTGGCAACCAGGCCAGGAGCATGGAGATTTTCCAAGATGCTATCCGGCGGAATCCCGATAACGACCAGTACTATTTGTCACTGACGCTCGTCGAGCTGCGTGCAAATGACATCACCGGGGCCGAGCAGACGCTCAAAAAGGGCCTCGCGCGTGTGCCTGCTTCGGGAAAGATTCTCTGGGGCCTGGGCTTGGTTGCAGTTTTGCGGGGAAACGCCCAGGAGGCAGCCGATCGATTGGAACGTGCCGTCGAACTCCTTCCCGAGTGGGCAGGAAGCTATTCCACTCTCGGCATCTTCTACTATGAAACCGGGCAAATCGACAAGGCCCGCGAAGTTCTCAGCCGCTTCAAAGGGGCGAACGTCGGCGGGCTCGACGTCGGGCGCATCGAAGAAACGCTCTCCCGGGCCTCAGGCGCGCCCACCGGTCCCCGCGGCACCATCCCGGTCATGGCCCGCCAACAAGTCCTGCAGCTCGCTTTAGCCATCGCCGATCGCACGCTCTGATAGGCGCCGGTCGCGAATGCGGTGCGCTAAAATACCGAGTAGGAAATCCCAGGGCTCACAGATCCTTTCGGCCACGGTGAAGACCAGAAATTCCGAATGGTGTTGAACAAAAGCAGTTGCCTGGTCCTCGGAATCCACTGCGGCCTGTTTCTATCAGCCCTGATCCTCGCGTCTTTCACTTTAAGGATGCCCGCCGAGCAAGTTCCGGCCAGTATCGGCACCAGCGTTCCGGTTCGCTTCACGGACGTTCGCCAGGCCGCAGGAATCAGATTTGAGCAGGATTCCACTCAGACCGAGGAGAAATACTATCTTGAGACCATGGGCACCGGGGTAGCCTGGTTCGATTACGACCAGGATGGCCTCATGGATCTTTTCTTCGTTCAATCTGCTGCCACCGATATTTACAAGCCGCCGCATCCGCTACGTTGTGCCCTTTACCGCAACAACGGCGACGGCACGTTTAGTGATGTCACCGAACGCGCAGGGCTTGCCGGCGAGGGGCATTACGGCCAGGGAGTAGCGGTCGGTGACTTCAATAATGACGGCTATCCCGATCTCTACGTGACGGGGTATGGCCGCGCCATCCTCTACCGCAACAACGGCGATGGCACCTTCAGCGACGTTACCGCGAAGGCCGGAGTCGCTGACGACGGGGGATGGTCAACGAGCGCCGGCTGGTTCGATTATGACAAGGATGGCTGGCTGGATCTGGTCGTGACCAACTACATCGAATGGTCGCCTAAGAATAACCTGTGGTGCGGCGAGCACCGGCCGGGCTACCGTTCCTACTGCCATCCGGGTAACTACAAAGGGCAGCGAATCGTCCTCTACCATAACAACCACGATGGAACGTTTACGGACGTAAGTGACCGATCCGGGGTAGGCAGACCGGAGGCGAAGGGCATGGGCGTGGTGCTTGCAGACCTTAATAACGACGGATGGCCGGACATCGCCGTCGCCAACGACTCGTGGCCGAATTTCCTGTTCCTCAACAAGCATGACGGAACCTTCGAGGACGTCTCCCTGGTCTCCGGGGTCGCGGCCAGCGAGGATGGCCGTTACGAGGCGGGTATGGGCGTCGACGCTGCCGACGTGGATGGCGATGGCTGGATGGATCTTTACATCACCCATCTGGATTTTGAGCTGAACCGGCTTTACCGCAATAACCGCGACGGCACGTTCACGGACGATACCTTTTCATCCGGGATCGGCAATAAGGCGATTTTACTGAGCGGGGTGGCGATGAAGTTTGTCGATTACGACAACGATGGCTGGAACGATATTCTGCAACTGAACGGGGCCATGCTCGATAATATCCAGCTCTATCACTCGGAAGTGAGTTACAAAGAGCCTTTGCTGATGTTTCGCAACCTTGGTAAGGGCCGCTTCGAGAAGGTCTCGGAATCGCTGGGCACAGACTTCATGCGTCCGATTGCGGGCCGCGGCCTCGCGATCGCGGACTATGACAACGATGGCGACATGGATATTGTTACTAACAACCGGGGTGGTTATCCTTCGCTGTTGCGTAACGACGGAGGCAATGCCAATCACTGGCTCACGGTTCTCCTCATAGGAACAAAATCAAACCGCGACGGTATCGGTGCCACCCTGCGGCTCAGCTCAGGAGGGTTCGTCGAAGTGGAGCAGGCAAAGGGAGGCACCAGCTACATGTCGGCCAGCGATCCGCGAATACACTTCGGCCTCGGAAAACGCACCCGGGTGGCATGGCTCGAGATTACCTGGCCGAGTGGTCAGGTGGACCGTTTGACCAGCGTGCCCGTCGATCAGATCATCGCCGTCAAGGAGGGTACGGGACGGGTACCTCGGCACTTCCCTACAGTTCCGAACTCGGTCCGGAGAGAACAAACGGCATCAAAGTCATCTCAGTCGTCGGCGCATTAAAAGAGATTACCAGTTATGAGTGTTTCACGGCGCCAGTTCGCTTCTTCCTCTCTGCTCGTACTGGGAAGTACGCTTAAAGAAGCGCTCTCTTTACCGGTGTGGCGCTGGACACGCAGCGTGGTTCTGCAGCCGGTCGCTGCTACTAACGCCTCGCCGACGGTCCAGTTCGTTGATGTTGCTCGGGAGGCGGGACTGACCGTACCAAATGTATGGGGCGGCACGGAGCGAAAGCGTTACATTATCGAAGCCAAGGGCAGCGGAATCGGCTTCTTCGACTACGACAACGACGGATGGCTGGACATCTATCTCACGAACGGAACCCGACTGGGGGAGAGTTGGCCGGCGGGCAAGGCACCGACCTCGCAGCTTTTCAAGAACAATCGTAACGGGACCTTCACCAATGTGACCGAAAAATCCGGTCTGGCGCGCACCGGCTGGCAGACCGGGGTGTGCGTGGGCGACTACGACAATGACGGCTGGGATGACCTCTTCTGCTGTTTCTGGGGGCACAACGTCCTGTTTCACAACAATGGCGACGGGACGTTCACCGATGTTACCCGCAAGGCCGGGGTCTACGACGAGCAGGTCCGATGGGGCGCGGGCTGCACCTTCCTCGATTACGACCGCGACGGGCACCTCGATCTTTTCGTCTGCAATTACATCAGGCTTGATCCTCGCGAGACTCCGGGGCCGAAAGATCCGGCCGTGTGCCAATGGAAGGGCATCCCCGTCATGTGCGGCCCGCGCGGTCTGCCCGGAAATACCAACGTGCTGTACCACAATAATGGGAATGGAACCTTCACCGATGTGTCTGAAAAAGCCGGGATCTTGAAACCCGGCCCGCGTTATTCGATTACTGCCGTGGCTTACGACTTCGATAACGACGGTTGGCCAGACATCTACGTGGCGGTTGATTCCGAGGCCAGCATACTTTTTCACAACAACCACGACGGCACGTTCACGGACACGGCCGTCATGTCAGGCTGTGCCTATAGCGAGAATGGGCACGAACAGGCTGGAATGGGGGTTGCCGTCGCCGATTACGACTGCGACGGATGGCTGGATATCTTCAAGACAAATTTTGCCGACGACACCTGCAATCTCTATCACAACAACGGAGACGGAACCTTCAGCGACGTAACGTTTTCCAGTGGAATCGGCGTCAATAGCCGCTACGTCGGATGGGGCTGCGGATTCATCGACTACGACAACGATGGTTGGCCGGACATTCTGCAGATCAATGGCCATGTTTATCCGGAGATAAACACCCATGACATCGGGCAGAGCTACAAGAACCCGCGCCTGGTTTACCGGAACCTAGGTAATGGGCAGTTTAAGGATGTCTCATCTGATATGGGTCCGGGTATCAGCGAGCGCTTTTCCAGTCGAGGCGCCGCCTTTGGAGACTACGACAATGATGGCGATATCGACGTGCTGGTTCTGAACCTGAACGATCTACCCTCGCTTCTCAGAAACGACGGCGGCAACCGACAGAATTGGATCAAGATCAAGCTGATTGGCACAAAGTGCAACCGCAGTGCAATCGGGACGCGCGTGCGCGTGGTGGTCGGCAATCATGCGCAGATTGACGAAGTCCACAGCGGTTCTAGCGTCATGTCCCAGGGGGACCTGCGCCTCCATTTCGGTCTGGGGAACCGACAAGTGGTGGATGTGATCGAAGTACGCTGGCCTACCACGCAGCAGATCGAGCGTTTCCGGCAGGTGGCAGCCAACCAGATACTGACAATCCGCGAAGGCAGCGGAATTGTCAGCACTGGCAAGCCGGCTCAGAGTTGAAGCTGGAAGAGGAGCCGACCTCCGTTACGGGGGCCCGGCCTGCACAATTTGGGGACTGCAGTGCCGGCGGCCGAATTCTCCCGCCCCGCAATTCATCGAATTTCCTCCCGTTTTGAAATTTGCAAATGGCGCTGCAGTCTGCCCTGCGCGAAGCGCACCATGGTCTTCTGTGGTGGTCAGGAATCGGCAGCAATCGAAGCTAACTTTGCCATGGTACATTGAGATGTTTTTCCAGGGTGGTGCCCGATGAAGGCCCTGCTGCTCTCCGAATACCGCCATCTCAAAATTACGGACATGCCTGAGCCCGTGTTTGGCCCGGACGAGGTCCTGGTGCGGGTAGAAGCGTGCGGAATATGCGGTAGCGACGTGCACGGATACGATGGCTCCTCCGGCCGCCGTATCCCTCCGATAATCATGGGACATGAAGCTGCGGGCGTCGTTGCCGCGGTCGGAGAAGGCGTCACCGATGTCGGTGAAGGGGACCGGGTCACGTTTGACTCGACAGTTTATTGCGGGAAATGCGCGGAGTGTCTGCGGGGGGAGATGAACCTGTGCGATGGGCGCCAGGTACTGGGAGTCTCCTGTGGTGATTACCGCCGCAGCGGTGCTTTCGCGGATTTTGTGGCTGTCCCGGCACGGATTCTGTACCGGCTACCACAAAATCTTTCCTTTGCCGAGGCCGCCATGCTGGAGGCGGTGGCCGTTGCCCTACATGCCGTCTCATTGGTCCCGATCGGCCAAGGGACGAGCGGCCTGGTGGTGGGCGCAGGCACCATTGGGCTTCTCGCGCAACAGGCATTGCGGCTTGCCGGCTGTTCGCGGGTATTCGTAGCCGATGTCGATCGCACCCGGCTGGCACTGAGCGAATCGCTCGGAGCTACTGCGGCCCTGTACTCCGGTGATCGCCTGCCCGATGAGATCATGTCGCTGACCGGCGGCCGCGGGGTGGACGTGGCTGTTGAAGCCGTCGGCATTGCCGAGACCATCGGCAGGGCAATCGATAGCGTTTCGAAAGCCGGCAGTGTCGTGCTGGTGGGCAATATTTCTCCCGAGGTCACAATTGCCCTCCAGAAAGTGGTAACCCGGCAGCTGCGGCTGCAGGGATCCTGCGCATCTGCCGGGGAATACCCGCGCGCCCTCGAACTAGTGAGCAGCCGGCAGATCCAGGTAAAGCCATTGATTACGGCCGTGGCGCCGCTCGAGGAAGGTCCGCGCTGGTTTGAGCGCCTGTACGCGCGCGAGCCGAACTTGATGAAGGTTGTTCTCGCTCCT
This sequence comes from Acidobacteriota bacterium, assembly GCA_019241535.1. Lineage (GTDB taxonomy): Bacteria > Acidobacteriota > Terriglobia > Terriglobales > Acidobacteriaceae > Gp1-AA145. Next base: position 10,792 of record JAFAWX010000322.1, read on the forward strand.
GGATCAGCCTCCTCATGAATCAGCTTTTCGATCTCGCCGGCCAGGTCGCCATTGTTACCGGAACCAGCCGTGGTCTGGGCCAGTACTTCGGGCGTGCCCTGGCAAGGGCAGGTGCAGATCTGGTCATCACTAGCCGCCATCTGGAATCTCTTTCCTCATTTGAAGAAGAAATTCGTTCTCTTGGCCGCCGCGTGCTTCCGCTTGAGCTGGATGTGCGGAACCGGCCATCGATCGAGCGCATGGTGGCGCAGGCTGACGCGGCTTTCGGCCGCATCGACATTCTGGTCAACAACGCCGGTTGTAACGTCCGCAAACCCGCGCTCGAGGTGAGCTGGGAAGATTGGAACCTGGTGCTCGATACCAACCTGCGGGGCAGCTTTTTCGTGGCCCAAGCGGTGGCGCGCCGCATGATCCCGCGCGGCTACGGGCGCATTATCAATATTGGATCGGTAACAAGCGTGGCCGGCTATGCTGGCCTCGGGCCGTACGGGGCTAGCCGTGGTGGAATCCGTCAGCTGACTATGAGCCTTGCTGACGAGTGGGGGAGGCACGGAATTACCGTGAACTGCCTCGCACCCGGATGGTTTCGTACCGAGCAAAACAAGGTTCTTTACGAAAATGAGAAATGGGTGGAATACCTGTGCGATCGCATTCCCCTGAAGCGCCCCGGCGAGCCCCCAGATTTGGACGGCGCGCTCGTATTCCTGGCATCGGAATCCAGCCGCTACGTGACTGGACAGCTGCTGCTGGTTGATGGCGGCATCTCGACAGGGGCCACGAGGGCCATGGTACAGAAGACCGCTTGAAGTAAAGTTCCACCCTTTCGGCCGAATACACGTGGCTCGAATCTGCCTGAGTAAGAGTGCTCTTCAGGGATGAATCCTTGCCGCCCAGCCGCCTCCTGATGCGAGGTGAATTTTCAGCTTCGTCGTCCGGTTCACCGGGGTCGAGATCTTCTTATAGTCTTTGGCATCCCGATCCGCGTTGATTCCGTCCTGATAAGCTTCGCTCACGAAGTTGCCTTCGGGCAAGAACGAGAAGTCGACCTCCAGATCACGAGCCGTCCAGTCCGTCAACGCACCCGTGTACCAATCGTTGCCGTTTTTTCTGGCCAGGAGAACATAATCGGCAATACGGGCATCGAGCACGCGCGTCTCGTCCCAGACCGTAGGCACTGCGCCCAGGAATTCCATAATTTGCGGCTCCTCGAGATAGTTCGATGGACTATCGGATAGCATCTGCAGAGGCGCTTCATAAACCACATACATCGCCAGCTGGTGGCAGCGCGTGCCCATGGCCATGGGTTGAGCATTGATTGGGGCAAAGGTGGTCTTCGTGGCATTTCGCATGGCACCCGGAGTGTAGTCCATGGGTCCGAGAAACATGCGCGTGAACGGCAGAGTCACATTGTGTTTGGGCTCGGACTCCCAGCTCCACTTGCTCCATTCCATTCCTCGCACGCCTTCGACATTGATCAAATTCGGCCAGGTGCGCGTCATAGTTGCCGGCTTCTGATCACCGTGGAAGTCCACCAGCATTTTTCTTTTGGCTGCTTCGCGGCACACGCGGTGGAAATAATTGATCATTAGCTGATCGCTCCGCTGCATGAAATCCACTTTGATTCCTTTGATGCCCCACCTCGCGAACTCGTCGAGTGCAGGCATCAGCTGATCATCGAGTGTCTTCCAGGATGTCCAAAGAATCACTCCTACACCTTTTTGCTTAGCATATGCAGTCAGCTCTTCCATGTTCATTCCCGGCGCAACCTCGAGCAGGTTGCCGAGTTTGTACCAGCCGTCGTCGAGAATGATGTAGGGGATACCGTACTTGGAGGCAAAATCAATATAGTACTTGTAAGTATCGGTATTAATGCCGGCGCGGAAATCAACTCCGCGGATATTCCAGTCGTTCCACCAATCCCAGGCTACTTTGCCGGGCTTGATCCACGACGTGTCCGTGACTTGCGAAGGCCGTTCGAGCAGCCACACCAGTTGGTTGGTGATCAGATCGCCGTCTTTTTCCGCGATCCCGATTACCCGCCAGGGGTAGGTACGGGTACCGGACGTGACTGCGATGTAGTCCGCGCTCTCGACCACCTTGTAATCGCGATCGCTCGTCTGGGTCTCCTTTAAAGGGTATGGAGGGAAGGTGGCGGTCAGAGTGAAGTGCGGTGCGGTACCGTGCAGCCACAGCCCGGGATAATCGTCAACGTCTGACTCCGCGATGGCCAGCTTCGCGCCTTCTCCAATATCTACAACTGCCGGCAAGGTTGCGATGTAACGGGGCAGGATCTCGGTCAAATGCTGGGGAAGGTATTTTCGTTCATTGTGCGAGTAGAAGCTGTCTTCCTGAGGGTAGTACACAATGAAGTTGCTGGGAAAGTTGAAATTAGCCTCTTCGCCATACACTTTTACCTTCTGGGCAGGGAGCGAAGTTTCCAGCCGGTAGGCGACGCCTTCATCATAGGCGCGGAAGACAACCGCATAGCCGCCTTCGAGCGCGAGTCTCAACTCGTTGTGGCGGTCGTGGATTTTGGCGAATTTTTGCCGGACTACGGGTTCAAAGACCTGATCAAAAGAGCTCTGTTTCGCCTCTATAAGCTTGGCATTTGCGCCCAGCCTGTTGTGCTCGACGTCAAGCGCCAGCGTCGAATTCTCCATGACAGCCCTGCCCTTTAGAAGCAGGTCGTAGCGGATCTGTCCGGCGGCGTGAATTCTGAGCTCGATACGGCCGTCCGGCGATCGCAGGTCGAAGCTCGACTGCGGCCCGCTCGACTGCGCCGATAACCCGCCTGGCGCCGCTAGCAATAGAACGATGATCAGAACTTGTTTCATCAGGGTTCCTTTCATTTCACGACTGCCAAAAGTGCAGCATTGGGGAACGGGCTGGATCTTGGGCCGGCCGGTCATTGCGGGGGGGATTGAGCTTTCAATACGATGACAAATTGCCGTGCTTCCCGGCGCTGGCGCTCGATCGTAGCTGTTTCCACCTGGCTGCTGCGCCTGTAGGCTTCAAACTCCTCTTGAGCCTTCACGCTTTCGCCAGCACGTTTGTACGCCTGCCCGAGGCGAAAATGCGCTTCGGCCAGATTTGCATTGTATGTGACAGCTTTCCTATAGGCGGCAATGGCGCTCGTCTGATCCCCCTGTGCCGCGCATGCGGCCCCGAGCGCAAGGTAAGCATCGGCAAAGCGCGGCTCTACCGCTACCGCCTTTGCGAGCAAAGTCCTAATCTGCTGAGACGCTCCCGCCCGGCCCGAAGCCTGCTCCTGCTTGACGAGCGCGAGGGCGTAATAGTAGTTAGCCAGGGCGTTCTCCGGTTCCTGATCCACGAAGCGCGCCAGTTTCCCTTTTACGCAAGCTAGCGGCTGGGGCGCAGCTTGCTCCATCTTTCCCAAAAATATGTAAGGCGTTGTATCGCGGGGACTCAGATCCGAGGCAGCGCAAAGCTTCTCGGCCGCCTTGTCAAAGGACCCTGCGGCATAGAGAGCGGCGCCCAGTCCTGCCAGGATCCGCTCCGATCGCGGGTACGCGTTAGAGCCCCGGGTGAAAATCTCCGTGGCCGGCTGGATGGCACGATGCAGAAGGAGCTCGGCGGCCCAATCGAAGTAACTCTCCTCACTGCCGTCGAGTTTTGCCGCACGCTCGTATTCGCTAACTGCCGCCAGGGGGTCATTCATCTGCTCGTCCAGGGCGCCCGCCAAACGGTCCAGTTCTGCCGTCTCGCGTCGTGCCTGCAGGCTGCGAACCTGCTCGCGGGCGCGCACAAGGTTCCCTGAAGCCTCATAGGCAAGCGCCAAATCGTAGGCATTCCCATAATTTGCGGGATCAATCCGGGAAGCCGCTTCGAGCAGCGGTACCGCTTCCACGCTGCGGTAGGAATGAAGGTACAACTCTCCCAGCTGATGATTCAGATCGAAGCTCTCGGGATCGCGAAGGAGCGCTGCGTGAAGCTTCTCTTCGGGTTGCGTCCTTGTCGAACCATTGGTTGTCGGCTCCTTCGTGACGCCCGTCGCCGCGCCACTGTCACTCGGTGTGCTTGCCAGTGCGCGCGTATCCCTGGCCAGGTCCTCGCTCGTCTTCTGATGAGCATCCGACCCATGCCCTCCGGCGGCGGACCAGTCAGTAACACCGGCTACGATAAAATTTGCTTTATCATCGAGCGGCATGTTTCCGCCCGGCGATGCCTCGGCTGTTGTTGCTCCATCGGACGCGACTAATACGAGGTCCAAATGCTCGTGGCGCCCCAACGGCAGCCGGATGGATTCTCGAGTGCCGTCGCCCAGTCCGGTCTTCTTTGCCCGCACCGTGTAGATGCCCTCTGACAAATTGCTGAAGCTAAATCTTCCCTGCGCATCCGTCGTTGTTTCTATCGTCCTGCGAGCATCGTTCTTATTAATGACTACCGAGGCGCCGGGCACAACGTTTCCCGCCGCGTCGCAGACCGAGCCCGCAATGGCGAACCTGTCGGGCGCCGTCTGAGCGCGATTTTTCGCCGGCGCGTCGCGAAGGCAGGGCAACGTAACCGCAAGCAAAAGCGCCAGGTTTCGAAATCCCCGGTCCATGTTCGTGCCGAAACCCCGCCAAATAGAGAGGTCCGTTCTTTGTTGCCGCAGACGCGGCTTCACGCCAGGATTTTATCCCAAATGGCAGACCCGGCCGGCGGCTGTCACGAAGCCGATCGGTCTTGGTCCAGGCCGAGCATTCGCCGGCTGGCGGCCTGGTCAGCGCCTGACCCGGCGAAATCGTCAAAGGCTGCTTCGCTCGCACGAATGATATGCCTTTCAATGAACGGGGCGCCTTCGCCTGCCCCCTGCTGGGCGCTCTTGATGCAGCATTCCCACTCGAGGACCGCCCAGCCCTCGAACCCGTATTGGGTTAGCTTTGAAAAGATGGCCATAAAGTCAACCTGCCCATCCCCAGGCGAGCGAAATCGTCCAGCCCTCTCAGTCCAGGGCTGATATCCGCCATAAACACCCTGGCGACCGGAGGCGCGGAACTCGGCATCCTTAACATGAAACATTTTTATCCGACCGTGATACAGGTCGATGAACTCAAGATAGTCTAGTTGCTGAAGTACAAAATGGCTGGGATCGAATAGTACATTGCAGCGAGGGTGGCGTTTGACGCGTTCCAGGAACATTTCAAAGGTTATGCCATCATGCAGGTCTTCGCCGGGATGAATTTCAAAGCATAGATCCACTCCGGCCTGCTCGAAGACATTCAGGATGGGCAACCAGCGCGCGGCCAATTCCCTGAAGGCGGTTTCAATGAGACCCTGGGGCCGTTGCGGCCATGGGTAGACGTAGGGCCAAGCCAACGCTCCAGAAAAAGTGGCGTGGGCGGCCAGCCCAAGATTGGCCGACGCTCGCGCCGCGAGAAGCAACTGTTCCACCGCCCACGCCTGCCTGGCACGCGGGTGCCCCCGTACCTGCTCGGGCGCGAAACCGTCGAACGCCAGGTCATACGCCGGATGCACAGCTACCAGTTGTCCCTGAAGGTGGGTTGAGAGTTCGGTGAGTGCCAGTCCGTGAGCGGCCAGAGTGCCCAGAACCTCGTCGGAGTAGGTTTTACTCTCCGCCGCACGCTTTAAGTCAAACAGGCGTTGATCCCAGGATGGAATCTGCACGCCTTTGTAGCCGAGACCCGCAGCCCATTCTGCGATTGACTCGAGCCGGTTAAAAGGCGGACTGCCGCCAGCAAACTGGGCCAGGAATATCGCCGGGCCTTTGATGGTCTTCATCATCTCCTGTTTTCAACCCCGGCCACAGATTCTACTGAATTCCGCATGAACCTGGATCGGACTCTCGCTCAATCCTCGCGCTTACCGTGAGAGGCTGCATCGAGAACTCTCAGCATGAATGGAGATTATTTCATTCGACATTAATGCACACATCGTGGACTCATCGTCGTCGCGCGCAATACCGTGGCGGAGCCCTTCACCGGGGAGCAGATGTCAACGACATGCGTTTTCTGCATGGTACTATCACGACTGAGACACTAGAACACACCCGCGATGAAGTCTACGCGCCGGAGATTTGCGAGTCTGGGGATAGGGGCCGCCCTTTCCCTTGGCAGCAAATGGGCCTTCGGACAAGGCGTTTCAACTCACACCGCCAAATCCCTGCCCAGGGCTGCACCTTCCGGCCGCCCATTCAACGCTCGTTTCCTCGATGTTGCGGGAGAGGCTGGACTGCGCGCTCCCATCATCTACGGCGGGCCCGAAACCAAGAAATATATCGTCGAGTCCACCGGCTGCGGCTGTGCCTTTATTGATTACGACAACGACGGCTGGATGGATATCTTTGTTTTGTCCGGCACGCGCCTCGAAGGCCCACCTCCGGGCGCGACCAACCGGATGTATCGGAACAATCGCGACGGGACCTTCACCGATGTCACGGAAAAAGCCGGACTGCACTCGGTTGGCTGGGCCTGCGGAGTCTCGGTCGGAGATTACAACAATGACGGATTCGAGGACATTTTTTGCACCTGCTTCGGGGAAAATGTTCTTTATCGTAATAACGGCAATGGCACTTTTACGAACGTAACCCGGGAGGCCGGGCTGTCAAGCGATGAGCCGCGCTGGGGGGCTGGATCGAGCTTCCTGGATTACGATCGCGACGGACACCTCGATTTGTTCGTGTCCAATTACGTTCGTTTTTCCTTTGAACACTCCCCGGTACCAGGTCAAAACAGCAGTTGCAGCTGGAAAGGCATTCCTGTCGAATGCGGTCCCCGAGGACTGCCGACCGGCAGGCATTCGCTCTACCATAACAATGGCGACGGGACTTTCACCGAAGTCAGCGGCAAAGCAGGGATCACGCGAGCTACCCCCAGCTACGGGATGACGGTTGTGGCCGCCGACTTTGACGAGGATGGGTGGCCGGACATTTACGTCGCCTGCGACTCCACCCCTAGTCTACTTTTCATGAACAACCACGATGGTACCTTCCGCGAGGAAGGAGTTCTGCGCGGGGCAGCGCTCAGCGACGACGGCATGGAGCAGGCCGGCATGGGCGTGGGCGTTGGCGATTACGATCTCGACGGGCACCTCGACATCTTCAAGACCCATTTTGCGGATGACGCCAACATCCTTTATCACAACGATGGCAAAGGGAATTTTGAAGACGCCACCGGCTCGTCGCGCCTGGGGGTCGAAACTCGCTACGTGTGTTGGGGTGCCGGGATCGTCGATTTAGATAACGACGGCTATCCCGACTTGTTCATGGTCACCGGCCACGTCTACCCCGAAGTTGAACGAAGACTCCCGCAATATCCGAACAAAACGCCGCGCGCAGTTTTCCGCAATCTTGGACACGGCCATTTGGAAGAATTGGTCGAGGAAGCCGGCCCGGGAGTTCAGGCGGCACACTGTAGCCGGGGCTGCGCCTTTGGCGATTTTGACAACGACGGGGACATCGACATTCTCATCGTTAACCTCAACGAACCTCCGTCGCTATTGCGGAACGACCTCAGCGGCAAGGCCAACTGGATCAAAGTGAGACTGCAAGGGGTAAAATCCAACCGCAGCGCCATCGGAGCTCGCGTGCTTGCCCACTACGGGGGGAAGATTCAGGCACAGGCCGTGCTCAGCCAGTCGAGTTTTTTCTCTGCAAACGATCCCAGGTTACACTTCGGCTTGGGCAGCTCGACCGCCGTGGACCTGGAAGTGTTCTGGCCAAGCGGCCTGCACGAGCGCCTCGAGCACATCTCCGCCAACCAGTTGATCACAATCGAGGAGAAGACCGGATTGATCCCTAACCGGGGTTGGTTGAAGCCGTGAGCTGCGGGTGCGCTCTAACCGCTAGAGCTGAGGGGGATTGGTCGTGCCCGCCTGCCTGCCGAACCTAGGGCGCCAATTGTCAATTTCAAGTAAAAGAACAACGATTTGGCTTGACTGTTCGCATTACCTGGCGCTAATAATCCCGACTGCACTCTGCAGAAGATAATTCGTGCCCCGTATCCGCCTTGTTCGTGGCAGGGCGTGTCGCAGGATGTGCACCTTTGCAACAACAGAACGTAGTGGGAGGAAAAATGTCCGACTTCAGAAAGCCTCGTCTTCTGGCCCTTAGTGTTGCCTTAATTACTCTCGCCCTCTTGCCCACGGCTGCACGGGCACAGGGTAACGTGTCTGGAACCATCGCCGGCAACGTCACCGATGCCAGCGGCGCTGCCATTGCGGACGCCACCGTAACGCTGACGAACCTCGGAACCGCGGCCAAGCGCACGATTCAATCCGGTGCCTCGGGAGAGTACACATTCGTCAGTATTCAACCCGGACAGTACCGGATTGAAGGTGAAAAGAGCGGATTCAAGAAATTCGTGCGCGAGCCGGTCACGGTGGACATTGAAAGCGGAATCAGGGTCGACATCGCCCTGCAGATAGGAGCTCAGACCGAAACCGTGGAGGTCACGGCCGAGGCGGCGCTGTTGCAGCCGGAGACGCAATCTCTAGGGCAGGTGGTCGAGTCGCGGACGGTTACGGAAATGCCCTTGAATGGGCGTAATCCGCTGGCCCTGGTGGCTCTGGTTCCGGGCGTTGTTCCCCAGGGGCAGCCCTCGGGAGGCAATTATTCCGGCGGGAACCCGGTCGGAGCCAATCCTTTTGCTCTTGGCGATTTCCAGATCGGGGGCGGCCAGGCCGGCCAAAGCGCGATCCTTCTTGATGGCGTGGCCACAAACGGAGCCTATCTAAACGTCGTCACCGTAGTCCCAGACCAGGATTCCATTCAGGAATTTAAAGTACAGACCAACAATCTCGGGCCGGAGTACGGACGCTTTGCTGGCGGAGTCATTAATCTCACAACCAAGTCGGGCACGAACTCGTTCCACGGAACCGCCTATGAGTTTCTCCGCAACCGGGTTTTTGACGCCCGCGGCTATTTCGCGCGCACCTGCGCCGCCGGCACTTGCGTTCCCCTGGCCAAGCCCGCGTTTACTCAGAACCAGTTCGGCGCAACCATCGGCGGGCCGGTGATAAAGAACAAACTCTTCTTCTTCTCGAGTTACGAGGGGTACCGCCTGCGCAAAGGGAACACCCTTACCACGACGGTTCCGACCGCACTTGAGCGCAGCGGCGACTTTTCCCAGTCCGGTTTTCCCATCTATGACCCGCTTACCAGTTCGGGATGCGTATCGAATGGAGGAGCTTGCAGGACGGCTTTTGCCGGGAACGTGATTCCGACGGGCCGCCTCGACCCCACCGCTGTTGCCCTCCTGAACTTCTTCCCGCTGCCGAATCAGCCGGGTGAAAAGAACAACCTGGTCGAGAATTACAGCAGCGGCGGCGACATTAACCAAATCAACGAACGCGTCGATTTCACCGCTAGCGAAAAGCAGCGAATCTTCGGACGCTTCACGCGCAACTCGATCCTCTCGCTCCCCGACAGCCCCTTTAAAGATATCTGCTCGGATCGTTGCACGGAAACTACGGTCGCGAAACAGGTCGCCGTAGGTGACACCATTGCCATCTCGCCCAAAACGATTCTCGACCTGCACGCCGGCTACACCCGCTACGTGTACTTGCGAACTCCGCTCAGCAAAGGAATCAATCTTTCTCAATTCGGACCCAACTGGGCGGCGCTGGGACCCCAGTTCGCCTACACGCACATTCCTACCGTGTGCATCTCGCAAACCCAGAATGATCAACTCTGGGGTACCGGGGACTGGTGTTCGCAGGGAACAGGTAGCGGCATCGGCGCTTATGATGACACGGTCAACTTTAACCCCATGCTATCGAAAATCGCGGGAGCGCATACAGTAAAGCTAGGTTTTGAATACCGCCTGCTCCGCAACGACTACTACCAGAGCAACAATCCGGCAGGCTTGTTCCAGTTCGATGCCGGCATGAGCGCACCGAATCCTTTCAACCAAGCCGGACAAAGCTTCGCTACCAGCGGTTGCAGCGGTGGAGCGGCGATCTGCGGCGGCGGGAACGGCGTCGCCTCTTTTCTCCTGGGCTTTGGTCGGGATGGGGGCAGTTCGAACGTGGTTACGCCCTCGCGCATGGCCAGTGAACTTAAATACTATGCCTTCTTTGCCGGCGACACGTTTCAGGCAACGAGAAAGCTGACGGTGAACTTGGGAGCACGGGTGGATTTGCAGGGAGACTGGACCGAACGCTTCGATCGGATCATAGATTTCCTGCCCAATGCGCCCAGCCCGATCGCGAGTGCCGTCGGCATATCAAATCTCAAGGGTGCGTTTGCACTGGTGCACTCTCCGTTGCGCTCCAGCCGCACCGCACAGGATCCCTGGAGGAGCGTCAGCCCGCGAATCGGTCTTTCTTATCAGCTCGACAGCAATACGGTCATCCGGACCGGGTACGGGATGTTTTACCTGCCAGTTGACGTTCGCTGGGACGACGCTCCCCATAACCTCTTCATCAATACCTTCACACAGCCCTGGCTGGCGTCCGTCAATGCGCAGGGCGTCATTCCTCTGAATCCCATAAGTAACCCCTTCCCCTCGGGCATCATTCAACCCATGGGACGAAACCAGGCTCTGATCAACGTGCAGGGAGCGGGTCTCGGCGGGCCCATCAGCAACAACCCGGCTCCTTACGTTCAGCAGTGGAATTTAGACATTCAGCGCCAGTTGCCAGGAAATTCTTTGATCGATGTCGCCTACGCGGGCTCGAAAGGCACGCACCTGCCGATGCACACTCAGGATCTCGACCAGATGCCTCTCAGTGTGCTGCCGCAGGGCGGACCAAGTGCGGCGAACAGCGCAATCATCACGGCCTTGACAACGAACGTGCCAAATCCATTCTTTGGCGTTGTTCAATCCGGCGGCGTCGGCGCCAATCCGACGATACCGGCAGGTCGACTCCTGCTCCCCTATCCTCAGTTCGACGACGTATCATGGGACGAGCCTGACAATCGTGACTCCAGCTACCACTCCCTGCAGGCGAAGTTTCAGAAACGTTTCTCTGCCGGAGCAAGCGTCCTTGCTACTTACACGGTTGCCAAGCTCATCGACAACACCAACTCAGAGATCAATTGGCTGGAAGCTCAGGCACCGGGTTGGGGCGATGCCAATTCTTACAATCTCCGCGGTGAACGAAGTCTGGATGGTTTCGATGTACCGCAGCGATTCGTGCTCTCGGGCATTCTGGATCTGCCGATAGGCCGAGGCCGGAAAATCGGCAACGATATGAATCCGGTCGCAGACAAGATCATCGGTGGCTGGGGAGTGGACACCATCGTTACCTTCCAGCGCGGGTTCCCGCTCAACATTGGTGGTTGCAACGGCCTGCTCAGCGGTACGGGCATTCCGAACGTGGGCTGCCCGCGAGCGACCATCGTGGGACCGCGCAAAATGACCTCCGGTTCCTTGACCACGAGGCTCAATCAGTGGTTCGACACCTCCGCATTTGCTTTCACCAACAACTACGGCTACGGCACCGACAGCCGAACCGAGCCGAACCTTCGCGCCGATGGAATCAAGAACTTTGATTTCGCAGCGTTCAAGAATACAAAGTTTGGTCCGGATGAGAGGCTCGGCCTGGAGTTCCGGGCGGAGTTCTTCAACTTGTTCAACCGTACCCAGTTCAATCCGCCTAACAATGGTTTTGGCTCGCCGAATTTCGGCCAGGTCACGGGCCAATACAACCTTCCACGCATCATACAGTTCGGTTTGCGAATGACGTTCTAACTTCTAAGCCCGGGGCGACCCCCGCCCCGGGCCCCGCTTTTTCTTTGGTAATATCTCCCAAGACAAGCCTTCCGGATGTGCTCCGAACTCCACGATGCGACTCGCCATCCCTCTCTGTGCAGGGTTAACTGGCGTGGAAGGATCGGAGGAAGCCTTTCACTGCTGTTACTGCTGGGGCTGATCGCAATCGCTGTCTGCCTGCTCGCGCCGGAAAGAGCCGTCTGTCAGGGTTCCGAGGATCAGATTGCCAGGTATTTTCACCTGGGGCAGGAGGCCCTCCGGCAAGGGCAGTTTTCCCGCGCCGCCGAAGAATTCAGGAAAGTGCTGGCTCTCGATCCCGGTCTTTTGGAGGCCGAGGTCAATCTGGGCCTCGCCTACCACAGCCTCGCTGAGTACGAATTGGCCGTGCGCCATTTGACGAAGGCGCTTGGCCAACGACCAGACCTGCTGGCGCCGAGCGTGATCGTGGGAATGGACTATCTCAAACTGGGATCCCCCGCTAAGGCGATACCTTTTCTGGAGCGCGCTTTGAGGCTGGATCCATCAAACCGCGAAGCGCGACAGGCGCTAGCGTCCAGCTACCTGGGCCAGGAAAATTTTCGTCAGGCAGCGAAGGAATTCCGCGAACTGGCGGCTGTTGATTCCGACAAGAGCGAGGCCTGGTTCAGGCTCGGCCACGAATATCTGGATCTTTCGGCACGACTCGCCTATCGGGGAGCACATCTGTACCGCGAGTCGGCCTGGGGACATCGATTTCTGGGCGATCTGCTTTTCCAGCGCAGCCGCTGGGACGAGGCTGCACAGGAATATCAGAAAGCGCTCACAGCCGATTCCCAGCAACCGGGCCTGCATACTTCTCTAGGCCAGGCCCACCTCCATTCGGGGCATGTGGACAAAGCCGCGGCGGAATTTCGCCGCGAGCTCGAGCTCGATCAGACAAATGAACTCGCCTGGCTGGGGCTGGCCGAATCGGCGCTGACCGAGGGGGAGGGGCAAACGGCGCTCGAACGCCTCACCAAGGTGTGGCAGATCTCCCCCGAGTTCCTGGCCATCGATCGAGATTTCCCCACGGTCGAGCTCCCGCCGGACACGCTGAAGGCCTTAATCGAGACAACTCAAACCTCCGAAGGACCGGCGGCACACTTTCTCCTCGCCGGCCTGTACGCCGCCTCGAATGCACGCGCCCAATCCGATAGCTGGACGAAGGCTTTCCGCCTCGATTTCGCGGCATGGCAAAAACAAGATCCTGTTTCATCCGGGCAAGATCCCTGCAGAGCTCATCGCTACTCCCGCTGTGCCGATTCGCTTCTGCGACAGGCCCATTTGACCAATTCCCGGCGCCTGGTGCTGGGAAAGACGGAGTTTGTCCTCAGGGATTACGAATCCGCGGCTGACGCCCTCGCCGAGGTAAACGGCGTGAACAGGGAGAACGCGGAGGCCAGCTACTGGCTGGCGTTGACTTATCGTTCGCTCGGAGCGGAATGTTATGCCCGCCTGGAAGATTCATTTCCGGATTCCTGGCGAACGCACCAGTTGCGCGCTGAAGGCTACGCTCTCCGGCAGGATATCGATAACGCGGTCAAGGAATTTCACCTCGCACTTGAACTCCGGCCCAATGATGCCGAGCTCCACGAGGCCCTCGGAGAAGCATACTTGAACCGTCATTCCGATGAAGATGCGCAGCGAGAGCTTACGCAAAGCCTTGAGATCGACGCTACCCGGACGCGCGCACTGTATCTGCTGGGGCGTCTCTATGTGCAACGGCGGGAGAACGAGAAAGCGCTTCCCTATCTGCGGCAGGCACTGCGCCTGCAACCCGACTTGGTCGAGGCCAGCAGCCTGCTGGGAACGACATACGTGCGTCTGGGTCAATTTACAAATGCCATTCCTCAGCTTGAAAAGGCGGCTCCGTCCGATCACTACGGAAATGTTCACTACCAGCTCTACCTCGCTTATCGCAAGCTGGGCCAGGCTCAGCTTGCGCAAAAGGCACTGGCCCGCTCCCAGGATCTGCGCCGAAGCTCGCTTGAACATGACCAGGCACTGATCATGGGCGGCTCGCAAGCCGGAAGCGAAACCGAATGAAGTTTTGCGCCCTTAAATTCGGCGGCAGGATCTGGCGTGAGCTGTTCGAAACAATCACCCCGAATGCCACGCGAGCTCGGATCCCGCGATTTGCCGATTGACCGACAGTCTCGCTGATTTGGTAAGTAGATCCCGGGAGGCCGCAACGTAGCGCCAAACAGTTCAATCATGTGAGCAGAGGCACGAACCACGGCTGCTCGTATGAACTGAACCGCGCGGCAATCGTCGACTGGTCGCGATGATTTCTTCTTGAGTATCCGCGCAGGCTTAATGCCTGTTTCGAGCATCGACGTGCTTCTCCGGCCGTATCTCGATGTAATCCAGCGCTGCGGGATCGAGGCCGTCCGGTATCGCGACAACTCGAAGCTCGTCGCCTGGACGAAGCGCAACGCCATGCACCCAGCGCCTCGTCGCGCTGTCGCCGCCCAAAGTGCGCGCCGGCAGGCGATCGTCGGCAGTCCACTGATCGACCATTTGCGAATTCACCAGCAGTTGAAACCTCGCGCTCCCGCCCGGCATGTCGAAGTACTGGACGTCGACTTCATACCATCCTCCGCGGCCTTGGAATCTGAAGCGGGCGGTGCATTGTTGAGCCATGCACTGCACAGCTTTGCCGCCTGAGGCATTCTCCGGAGGCGCGATCGCCACTTCCGTGAAACCCCGACCGAGTTGCATGGCTTCGGCTTCGATGCGGTCGGGGTGGTGTCCGGCTCGGCCCTTCTCGTCCGGAATGCCGGAAATCCTGAGAAACCACTCACAGACGGCATCGCGCCAGACAATCGCATGCCCCGCCTGGTATTCAAGAAAGGACAAGACCAGACGATAGCGATGGCCGTCTATATGGCCCCGAAGTGTCTTCCACTGCTCGACGTAAGCAGCCGCGCGCATGGCCCCTTGATAGTGCGAATCGTAGATGTACTGCGCGATCGTCTTGCCCGAACGCAGACGGTATGTGTAGGGCAGGTGATGAAAAAACAAGATGAGGTCGTCCGGCGTGGTCTCAGTCGATTCGTACATCCTCGCCACCGGGAAAGGATATTGGCTAACGAATCCAGTACCGGTCGAGACGGTGCGGTCCATCCCGATCGCATTCTGCTCCGCACGGAACCACTGCCCCCAGCCGTTACGCTCGGCCGACTCGATTCCCGGTCCATAATGCGACCCCGTGATGTCTGTCAGGGTTTGCAGCCCGAGCACGCCGGTGTAGCTTTCATAGGTCCGCCAAGAGGACATCAACATTGCAGGGATCATGCGGCCGACCAGAAGATCGGGCCCGAAGGTAAGCTTGGTCCAATCCCGGGCGATCACTGCGGTACTCAAGGTGGGGTCCCAGGCCAAACGGCCGAAGGCATAGAGATTGCTCATGGCGAGAGGGTGTCCGAGCCAAAACTCGTTCATACCGACATTGGCGACGCCGACGAATCCACCCGTCGCGCTATGGAAACCGCGGCCTGCCACGATGTCGCGCACTGGCGCGTATGTGCCGTTCGCCTGCATGTCGAAGTCGAGTACTTCCTTCCACATCGGTCCGAGGTAAACCATATGGCGTTGCTGGCCGAGGTATTCCTGGGTGATCTGAAGCTCGATGGCTTCATTGGTCTGGTGAAGATCGGCAAACAGGGGAGATGCCGGTTCCCGTACCTGGAAATCAATGGGTCCATGCTTGATCTGGATGACGACGTTGTCGTCGAACTTGCCGTCGAGCGGCTGAAAAATTTCAACCGCTGCTTTGGCGCGGTCGGCCTTTCTGTCATGCCAGTCGAGATGATGGTCGTAGACAAACGCACGGTAGAACAGGAGCCCGCCATGCGCCTTGAGCATGCGGGCGATCACATTTGCGGAATCAGCAGGAGTACGGCCGTAGGTAGAGGGGCCCGGACGGCCTTCGGAATCCGCTTTTACCGTGAAGCCACCGAAATCGGGTATACGCGCGTACACTTCTTCAACTTTTTTCTGCCACCAACTGCCCACTCGCGGATCGAGCGGGTCAAAACTATCCAAGCCGGCCGCAAGCGGCGTGCTCAGATCTACGGAAATGGACATTCGGATACCCCACGGGCGGAAGACATCGGCTATGTGCGCAATTTGATCCAGAAAGTCATCGTCGAGAACGTGCCGGTCGGCATTTACGTTATTGACGTTGCAGCCGTTGATCCCGACTGAGGCGAGCAGACGAGCGTAATCGCGCACGCGCGTCAAGTCGTTGCGAACCCGGCCCTTGTCAAAGAAAATCGATGGCCCGGCATAGCCGCGCTCGATCGTACCGTCCAAATTGTCCCACTGATCGACCCAGCGAATTGCATTGTACGGTTGCGCGCGAATGTCCGACGAGGCCTGAGTCTCGCCGCGGGCGATGCGACCGAGGAGAGCGAACGCCCCATACAGCACACCGCGTTCTGTGCTGCCGGCGACCAGCAGGCAGCGGAAGCCCCGAATGCGCCGGCTGGCGATGATAAAGCCGTCGGCGCGCAAGTTCGAGTCCAGCCGCACCTCAGGTGCCAGCATGCGCAAGGACTCAAGCGTTCCGAGGATCACTGCGGGTTCTTTCGGCATCGACTGCTCCGCTCGAAGCGTACGGCCCAGCATTCCACCTACGCCGTGGATCACCTCGCTTCCCGCACTCGCGATAACGGGAGAAGTACCGAGCATGAGTATCGATGCGGGAAACGAGTCATATTGACGCCGCACCGCGGGCGCAAGCGGTTGATAGCGCAGCCATGCCTCATATCCGCTTTCGGCGCCTAGCGGTATCACAGAAACGCCAGTTGCTACTGCAATGAGTCCCGCCATTCTGCGCCGCAAATTCATCCTCGAATCTCGCCCCTTGGGCTGCTTCGCCCTTGTAGCCTCATCTTTGTCTTAGAGGGAGGGGACGCCGCAATGCTCCCGAGCGCCTCGATTTACATATCCACTTGGCGGTGCAACTGCCATCGCCTGGTTCAACGACAGTCCAGTACTTAGTCCCCCAAAAAAGTGGGTTTCATTTCCGTGTTGGAGCGTGGGGTACACGCTTAGGGAGCGCTCAACTGCCGCCAAACATGGGACGCTCGAACACTCTGCCTGCGGCACGTCCGGCGCGCAGCACCGTGAGCCTGATATCCGCTTTTTATTCTGCGCGTGCGCGTTTGCTTCCACGCTTCCTTCCCACCTACCCTCGCGAAGACGCCGCAGCGCTTCTAAATTCACCTCATCAGATGCTCAATGAGAATTTTCTGACCCTTAAGCGATCGAAAATGATCGGTAGCAGAAAAAGCCCCGCTCAGGTAGCGAGCGGGGCGGAAAGACAGTTGAACAAGTTTTCGAGGTTAGAAGATCAGCCGCGCTCCGAGTTGGAACTCGCGAGCATCAAAGGCCGAGGTCATCTGGCCAAAGTTGCCTGAGCCAAAATTGTTGCTGAAGCCGCCGTTCTGCCCTCCGCCACCGAACTGGGTGTGGTTCCAGGCGTTGAACGCGTCGGCACGGAACTCGAAGCGTGAGCCGCGCGATTCGCTCAAGAGGAAGCTCTTGGAAAGCGACAAGTTCCAGTCATCGCGACCCGGGCCACGCACCGCATCAAACGGCAAGTTACCCCAAGCTCCAGGAGTAGGGGTCGCAAATGCCGCAGGGTTGACCCACTGAATACCGGTGACAGCACCGTTAGAGCCGAGAACCTGCGTCTTTGGATAGGAGATTTGTCCGGTCAGATCGGGACGGTTGGCCACATCACCACCGGGAAAGACGCTAGCGACGTTGTGACCGGATAAGCCCACGTTAAATGGAATACCCGATTCCGCGGTAATGATTCCGGACAGCGTCCATCCGCCAATCAGAGTCTTCATGGCTCGATTGGAGCTGTTTCTCAGGAAGGGAATGTCGTAGATGAAGTTGACGAACGCGACATGGGGACGGTCGAAGACAGACGGCCCGACATCATACTTCCACCCAACGTATGGGTTCGAAACGTAGTTGAGATCCCAGCCATTGCCGCCATTACCCGTGGTCGGATCAACGGACTTGGAATAGGTGTAGGCCACTTGCAACTGGAGATCCTTTGTAAGGCGCCCGCGCAATTCGGTTTGGAGCGAGTTGTAATGCGAGTTACCTCCATTGAAGGCCTGCTTAATTTGCGTGTAGCCCTGATAGGGAACCAGTCCATTGAAGGCAGGGGTCCCGGCGGGACAGTTTCCGGCTGTAAGGCAAACCAGGTCGCTCGCCGGGGGTAGATTCAGCTCTTGCCAGTAGCTTTGGTGCCGGTCCACGCTGCCCACATACGAAACCGACAGCACGGCATTGCCGAACAACGCCTGCTGAACTCCCGCGCTATATTGCGACACGCGCGGTGCCGGATAGTTCTGGTTGATTCCGGTCACACTGGCAGGGACGATGGGAACTGTGATACTTCCACCGCTCCACTGGGTGTGAGGGTTGGCGAGCAACACATCGGTTGTCCCCAAGCTGTATCCGAATGGGGGGTTGGTAGCGCCGTTATACATGTCGTTGCCCTGAATGCGTTCATACATGAGGCCGTACCCGGCGCGAATTATGGTTTTGCCGTTTCCTGCCAGGTCATAA
This sequence comes from Acidobacteriota bacterium, assembly GCA_019241535.1. Taxonomy (GTDB): domain Bacteria; phylum Acidobacteriota; class Terriglobia; order Terriglobales; family Acidobacteriaceae; genus Gp1-AA145. The sequence continues at coordinate 29,082 of JAFAWX010000322.1, forward strand.
GCAAAACCAAGACGCGGTCCGAAGTTCCACCATTTGTCATTTGCAAGGCCCTTTGGAATTCCGTTCCTGCCTCCCGTACCCATTCCGTTCAGGTAGAAGCTGTAGCCCTGCAACGACGGCACCGGGCTTTGCCCCAAGCCGGGGCTGTTCGCGGCAATCTGTCCGAAGTTGCTGCCCGGCACCCAAATAGGTGCATTAGCCGGGTTATACAGATTGGGATAGAAGTTTGTTTGGTTGTGGTTGGCTTCATAGGTGTGCGGAATGGCGTCCCAGCGCAGTCCCAGGTTGAGGGTCAGCCGGTGCGTGGCGCGCCAATTATCCTGGAAATAGGCATGGGGAGAGATCGCGTTCCAGTAGCCGGTGCCTTTGTATGCGTTCTCAGAGTAGTGTTGAGCATCGCCAAGGATGAAGTCAGCGTAGTCAAAACCGCTGGCCGAGCCATCAAAGGTGAATCCGCCTTGCGTCTCGGCAAAGTAGTCCTGCACTTTCTTGTAAATCGCCCACCCGCCGCCGAACTTAAACTGGTGCGCACCCTTCACCCATGAAATATCATCGCGCACCTGGTAATCGTCGGCGGTATTGTTCCAGGGCAACCAGTTCACCGTGTAGTTAGATCCAATTTGGGTCAGGTTGATGTCGGGGACGCGATTATCCACATTGGTCCCGGTGAAGATCCGGTTGAAGGTAAACCCGGAAGGAGCCTTGAAGACCCCTTGGGGCAGAATGTGAATCCTGTTCCCGTCATAGTTGAAAGAGATTTCGTTCAACAGGTTCGGGCGGATCACATGAGTGGCGTGAATCACATAGCTGTAGGAGGGGTTGTTGAACGTGTTACCGACGCTCGGAACATTGTCACCGCTCCACTGTGTGGTTCCATAAGTTTGTATGGCTTGATCTGCGATAAAGTGGCCAAAGACGGAGAACTTGTCGCTAAACCTATGGTCGATACGCGCAATCTCCTCTTTTCCGGTGGTGGGTTGATTGCCGCCGCCAATGAATGTCCAGCCGTTGCTTGGCTTCGGGAAGATTCCAGCCCCTAATAAGGCGTTGGCATTGGCGCTGATGAGGCAGTCGGGAATAGTGTTGTTCGCGAACGGCTGTCCGGCTGCCGGGAAGGTGCCGGCAGCGCAACCTCCGGCAGCAGCAAGGGCCGCTATGTTTGCCGGAGCCACAACGTTTACGGGCTTACCGTTGGCTTGTGTGCTTGGTAACACTACGCCCGTATTGGCGCCATTGGCATCGGGGTACATGCTGGCCAAAGGCACATTCACGTTGAACAAGCCGCCTTTGATGTAACGGCGCCATTCCATGTTATAGAAGAAGAACGTCTTGGGGTCTTGGCTCTTGATTGCCACTGGGCCACCTACGTTGAAGCCCCAATCGTTGAAGCGCAATTCGGTGACCTTCTGGGGCGCCGGGTTGAAGTAGTTGCGAGCGTCCAGAGCATCATTGCGGCCGAAATAAAAGGCTTCGGCATGCAGCTGCTTGGTGCCGGACTTGATCACCATGCTCATGGTGCCGGCCGACGACAAGCCATATTCCGCACTGTAATTCGAGGTTAAGGTGCGGAATTCAGCGATTGCTTCCTCAGAGGGCAAAACGTCCGCACCACCGCCACCCCCACGATCGGCAGCTTCACCACCATCAACCAGCCAAAGGTTGTGAACTACTCGCTGCCCGTTGATGCTCACAGTAAAATCGCCGCCCGCCGAAGTGGGAACCTGAAAGTCCCCTTGCGCGCTCGAAGCCCCCGGCACAAGCGCCTCGAGTTCAGCAATGCTGCGTCCATTCGTGGCCAGCTGCGTGATTTGCGGGCCGGTGACAACATCGCTTATCTCGCCGGAATCGGATTGCACGGCAGCGGCCGTCGCTTCGACCGTAACGTTTTCTTGAGCGCTGCCCAGCTGTAACTGGAAGTCCACACGCCGTCGGTCGCCTACTGCGAGCTGGATGCTGGTCTGCTCTGCTGCCTTGAAGTTAGCCCCTTGCGCACGGACTGAATAGTGTCCGATGCGAAGATCGGGAGCCACATACTGACCAACGTCGTTAGTGTTGAAGCGACTGATTTGGCCCGTGTCGCTGTTGGTCACGGTGATCGACACGTTGGGCACAGCGGCGCCAGAGGGGTCGGTCACGGTTCCGATGATGGTGCCTTCCTGGGCAAAGGCTGACACCGAAGCCGCGACCAGAAGCGTCCCGGAGATAATCAGCCCGCGCAAACAATGTTTGCGAGTTCTGACACTGGTGGGAACACACAAATGCGAGATTTTCACAGACAGCCCCCTAACGGAGATTTTTGAGGCAATAGCTGGAACCCCATGAGTGCAGACTAAGGCGCGACACCAAACTTTTATGCGTGGGGAACATTTGTTGTCAAGGAAAAACGTTATTCCACCCGTTTTCTTGGTGTTTTTGGTGATTCCCATGCGTTTGATGTTCGGCAGCGAACTGACCTCTACTTGGACTCGCGGGTCAGCGTCCAGAACGCATTCATTGAGCAATTGATCAGGCATGACCAAGTATTGCTTATACCGGCGGGGGATGCACCAGAAGCGGTCCCGATTTGATCCCTTTGTCCATTCGCCGAAACCGGATTCGGCTTTGGGTCAGAACGAGTTCGTGGTTTGCCGTACATTTCGCAACCAATGCCCGAGGGGCGTGTAGGGGTTATTGTGGCGGAATTGAACAATCGCTAGTGCGTAAGAGGAGGTGGACTGGTTTTTATTACCACTGCCTCGTCGGCCTTTTGGTGGAGCTCGCGGGTTTTTATAAATTCTCTTTTCGCTAGAGTTGTCTTTCCCAGCGCCAGGTAGACACGCCCTAAGCGATAGTGCGCATCCGGCTGGGCTGGGTCAAGTTCGACAGCACGCTCGAGG
>JAFAWX010000421.1 GCA_019241535.1 Acidobacteriota bacterium
GAGCAGCAGCTCTAAGCGGGGCAGGCGCTTCCTTCGCATTTTACCGCCACTGGAGGAGCAATGGATCGCAGAAGGTTCATGGCAAGCGTGGGCGCTATCGCGCTGGCGCGGGTTAGCGGCTGGGCAGCCGAGTCGCATCACATCGAAAAAATCGGCGTCCAGCTTTACACCGTGCGTGACTTATTGAGCAAGGACTTCGAAGGTACGTTACGGGAGGTAGCACGGATCGGTTACAAGGAGGTCGAATTTGCCGGCTACCTGGCGGACATCACCAAGCTGACACCGCCTCCCAAACGGGTACGCGAGATTCTAGATTCGCTCGGGCTTAGCGCACCGTCTTCACATGTTCCCTATACCGCTCTCGCTCGCGAAACCTGGCCGCGTGTTCTTGAAGCCAGCGCGGCCGTCGGACATCGCTACGTCGTGAATCCTGCGATCGATCGGGACCTGGCCAAACGCGCCGACGGCTGGAAGCAGGCGGCGGAGACCTTCAACCGAGCCGGCCGGGAGAGCTCGGGCTTGGGTATACAGCTTGCATACCACAACCATACCGAGGAATTCCTACCCGTTCAGGGGAAGCTCCCCTATGACATTCTGCTTTCCGAGTGCGATGGTGCGCTGGTGAAGATGGAAATGGACCTTGGCTGGGTCCACGTGGCGAAAGCCGACCCGCTCGAATATTTCGCCCGGTATCCCGGCCGCTTTCCATTGGTTCACGTGAAGGACTTTGACAAGGACGGGACCATGACGGAAGTGGGTCGGGGAATCATCGATTGGAAGGCGATCTTTTCCAAATCCGAGCAGGCGGGCATCAAACACTACTTCGTGGAGCATGACCAGCCAAAAGCCCCGATCGAAAGCATCCGAACCAGTTACGCGTACCTCGAACGACTGCGTTTCTAAGCGGAGTTTTGATGCCCCAGATTACTCGCTCCCCTACAAATTACGACGTATGCATCATCGGCTCGGGCGCCGCCGGCGGAACTTCGGCCAAAGTGCTGGCCGAAGGCGGCCTCAGCGTAGCCATGCTCGAAGCCGGCCCCCCGGTTGATCCCGCGCGCGACTTCAAAGAGCATGTGTGGCCTTACCAACTCCCCCATCGCGGGGCCGGTGTGGGGGGAAGGGCAACGGTAGATTTCAGCGAGTTTCTTGCTCCGAACGGATCCTGGGAGATTGCCGGAGAGCCGTACATCAGCGCACCAGGCACGCGATTTCACTGGTTTCGTTCCCGTATTGTAGGCGGACGTACTAATCACTGGGGGCGGATCGCGCTGCGCTTGGCCCCGGTTGATTTCCGGGCGCGTTCGAACGACGGCATGGGCGATGACTGGCCTATCAGCTACGGCGATCTGGCGCCCTTTTACGACAAAGTCGAGTCCTACATCGGGGTCTTCGGCACGGCGGAGAATATCCCCAGCGCTCCCGACGGGATCTTCCTTCCGCCGCCCAAGCCGCGCTGCACGGAGACGATTGTCAAGAAGGCCTGCGACCGTTTGCAGATCCCCTGCATACCCGCTCGATTGGCGATTCTCACCCGGGCGCATAACGGGCGACCTGGCTGTCATTACTGCGGGCAATGCGGGCGGGGCTGCATCAGCGCGGCCAATTTCAGCTCCAGTCAGGTCACGATTCCGGCGGCACAAAAGACCGGTCGCTTTACCCTGATCACCAATGCCATGGCGCGGGAAATTGTGCTCGGTGAGGACGGCAAAGCCCGCGCGGTTTCCTACATCGACAAGGCCACGCGCACGGAGAAGAAGCTTTACGCTAAGTCGGTTGTCCTTGCCGCAAGCGCCTGCGAATCGGCACGCCTGCTGCTCAATTCAAAATCTGCAAGTTTTCCCGACGGTCTGGCCAATTCGTCCGGGGTGGTGGGACGGTATCTGACCGACAGCGTGGGTAGCGCCGGCGGAGGCTTCTTTCCCCAATTGATGAAAATGCCTCCCCATAACCACGATGGAGTGGGCGGGATGCATCTTTATATCCCGTGGTGGAAGTATGCGCGCAAGAACGATTTCCCGCGGGGCTATCACATCGAACTCTCGGGCGGGCGCCAGATGCCCGGAATCGGCGAGTTCGCCGACATCTGCGAGGAATACGAAGGCTACGGCGCCGGCTTGAAGCAGAGGTGCAGAGAGTTGTACGGGACCTTCATCGGCTTCTCCGGACGGGGCGAGATGATCCCGAACGAAAAGACATATTGCGAGATCGATCCCACGGTCATGGATGAATGGGGTATTCCCGTGCTGCGCTTTCACTTTCAGTGGGGCGAAAGCGAGATCAAAATGGCACGCGATATGCAGCAGACCTTCCGCGATATTGTCGAAGCCGGCGGCGGCACCTACTATGCGCGCACGATGCCGGAGGGTACCAACCCTTATGGAATCGAAGATGGCGGCATGATCATTCACGAACTGGGCACGGCGCGCATGGGCGTGAGCCCGAAGACTTCGGCTTTAAACCCGTACTGCCAGGCGCACGATGTCAAAAACCTGTTTGTGACCGATGGCGCAGCGTTCGTTTCGAACCCGGACAAGAATCCCACGCTCACCATCATGGCGCTGGCTTGGCGGGCCTCGGAATACTTGTTGGACGAGGCCAGGAAAGGAAACCTATGATCCCAGCGGTGTCGCGGCGCGAAGTGCTGAAGTCGCTAGCCATTGGAAGCGCGGCGACCTCGATTTTGCGGGTCATTCCCGCGGAAGCGGCCAGGCACGCCCGGCAGATGATCGCCGCTGAGAAATCGGCGAGCAAAAGCTATGCTCCAAAATTTTTCTCCGTCCATCAGTACAAGACTCTTCAGGCACTCTGCCAGTCAATCATTCCGGCGGACAAGGATGCGGGCGGCGCCATCGAAGCCGGGGCCCCGGAATTCATCGATCTCCTCACCAGTGAAAACCCCGAGTATCAGCTGATCCTTGGGGGCGGACTGGTATGGCTCGACAGCACCTGCTCGGACCGCTACGCGAAGGTGTACCTGGAGTGCGCCCCTGAGCAACAGACAGAGATTCTCGACAAGATCGCGTATCGCAGAAACGCGGTAACCGACGGTGCCTTGGGCCAAGGAGTTGAGTTTTTTTCGTTCCTGCGCAATATTACCGCCGACGGGTTTTTCACCAGCGAGATAGGAATCAAGTATCTCGGCTATATCGGGAGTACCTTTCTCCATGAGTTCCCCGGATGCCCGGCGGTGGCCGAGACATGATCGAGTTACGCTCGGGCGGAATTCCGCCACAGCTCGGGAGAGGCGACAAACTGGCTTAGTCCTTCACCGCCGAAAAGGGGAATGGTGATATGGCAATCGGCTACGGGGCTTCGGCCTCGATCGTTAACCACGCCATGGTGACGACACAGTTTGAACTTGCCGGCTACCGCGTCGTGCGCACCTTCGGTGTGGTGCGCGGTATCGTGGTGCGCTCGCGCTCGATCTTTGGCACCATCGGAGCCAGCCTGCAGACGATACTCGGCGGGAACATCACTCTTCTGAGCCAGCTTTGCGAGACGACCCGTGCCGAGGCATTTGATCGAATGCTGAGTCATGCAGCCGAACTGGGCGGGAACGCCGTCCTAGGCGCGCGCTACGATGCGACCGAGATCATGCAGGGCGTGACGGAGGTCCTGGCATATGGAACCGCGGTACTGGTCGAGCCGCTTCCTGGTCCATAATCCACTCCATAGTTGCGGAAAGCCCCCTGGCGAGGCGTTGGCCGTTTAAGTTCTTTTCTGCGGAGTCTCTAAACCTGCAAGGCCCGGAAGCCGTTTTCTACTTTTAATCTGGCTCCATCGCACCGGCGCGCTCGAATACGCCCTTTCTTAAACCTGAATTTAGCCTGCTCCAGCGCCATGCCAATCGCAACCAGCTTTCCCGCACGTCTATTGGCCCTTGCCATTGGACAGCGACCATACGCGACTTTGGAACATAGTTGGATCGTGCAAGGTCGGTCCTGCCTGGGAACCGCATCCGGCCGCAGTGACCGTGCTGCTTGCACGGATCCGGCCCGGCCCGTCGGTTCTCATTCTCCCCCCGGAAAGTTTTCCACAGGCTCACCGACTCTTCTGATTGGGTTTAGCCCTGATGGAATCAAGAACCAAAACACCATTCCTGGTGGTCTTAAGGGCTGCACTCCGCAATCAGTTGAGGTTTTCCCATGGGCACCCATAGCCCTCCATCAACCAGAAACTTTGCTGTTGACAGCAAAACGTTTGGGCGTAATATGTGGTCAAAAGTGGTAGAAAGTGGACTTAATGGTAGAAATCGTGGGCGGAAGCGATCGGAATTGGAGCTCCGGTGGAATTTAGGGCTAACACCGCAAAATATGGCCTGCCGGAACCCGATAAGACCGATTTTGTCGCCATTGTTGCCTCTCTGGCTTTAGCAGCCGTTGCCTTTAGGCATCGGCCGGCGGCGGGAGAAAAGACCGTCGCTAAGACGTTGATAAAAGATGTTTCGCGGCAATCACCCAACCCGCGTGGACGAAAAAGGACGGCTGAAGGTCCCGGCGGAATTCAAACGTGTGATCGACGAGAAATACGGACAGCAATTTTACATCACCAGCCTGGATGGCAAGGTTGCCCAGGTATATCCCTTCGAGGAGTGGGAGCGGATCGAGCAGAAGCTAGCCGGACTGTCCACCTTCAATCCTACGAAGAAGAAGTTTCTCGATCGGGTCAATTACTGGGGCCAGCAGGTGGAAATGGATGGCCAAGGGCGGTTATTGATGCCGCAGCTGCTGCGCGAGGCGGGGCAGATCAAGGGGGAAGTGGCGGTGACCGGCCAGCTGACATTTCTAGAGGTGCGGAACCTCGAGCAATACCGGCGGGAGATCGAAGACAACAAGTTTACGCCTGAGGATGAGAAGACGCTCGACGAATTGGGCATCTAGTGGGCGGAGATGGGAAAGACACCCCCGAGGGGGGTGGGCGTGGTCAAGTTGCTCACGTCCCGGTTCTTTTAAAAGAAGCTACCGACTTTTTAGCTATCCGTCGTGGCGGGATCTATATCGACGCCACGGTCGGTCTCGGCGGCCACAGCATAGAAATCGCAAGACGCCTCGGCGCAGCGGGTCTTTTGATTGGCTTCGATAAAGATCCGGCCGCGCTTGAGATTGCGCGCGACAGATTGCGGCCGCAGCAAGATGCGCCGGAGTGGCCGGAGGTCAGGCTGGCTCAGGCATCGTTTGCCGAAGCGGGCGAGCGGTGCCCGACAGGATCGGCCGACGGAATTCTGGCGGACCTTGGCCTGAGCAGCCTGCAGTTGGCCGACCCAGACCGGGGCTTTAGCTTTCAGGCGGAGGGACTCCTTGACATGCGCATGAACCCGCAGTCAGAGCCAACCGCCGAACAAGTGGTAAACCAGTTCGAAGAGCGTGAGCTCGCCGACCTGATTTACGAACTCGGAGAGGAAAGGAGGTCGCGGAGAATCGCCAGAGCCATTGTCCGGTCGCGGCCGATACGATCGCCTGCCCACCTGGCAGCGATCATTTCAGCCGCGGCCCGGCCAATGAAACGCGAGCGCATACATCCTGCGACCCGGACGTTTCAAGCCCTCCGCATCTTCGTCAATCGCGAACTGGATGATCTCGGGCGCCTCCTACAAGCCGCGCCGGAGCTGCTCCGATCGGGTGGCAGGCTGGTCGTCATCAGCTTCCACTCGCTCGAGGACCGGGTGGTAAAAGACGCAATGCGCGCGGCCGCCAAGCGGGGCGACTATCGATTGCTAACGGCAAAACCGGTAGTTCCGGGGAGGGACGAAATCGGTCTCAATCCGCGGGCGCGCAGCGCCAAGCTGCGGGCCGCGGAACGCGTCTAGACTTGAGAGAGCCGGGTGCTCGCCGCACCCGGCAAAGCGCGACGCGCGTAGCGACAAAGGCGGCGGAGGAATTTCCGCCCCCGGGGCTAACAAGAAAAATTGCAACCAGTTCGGTTCGAGAACCGGAACAACGGAGAACTGTCATGTACAACGGAACGTTGATTGAAGATCTGATTGCCACCGTCGAACGCGTCGAGACCAGCTTCCGCATGGACCCGCAGCAGAAAGCGAAAATGGTCCGTAGCTACCCCCTGGCGCAGAAGGAACTGCCGAACCTGAAATTGGTAAGGTATGACTCGGCTGAGGTGGCCTAACCATGGCAGCCTCCGCCATCGCGCCACCTACGACCCTTTCCCGCCGTTGCTGCTGGACGGGCACTCCAGAAATCTATTTTGCTAAGGCCATCGACAACTCCCGGCTGGTGAAGGTGGAAGATCCGCGCCGCGGGCGCGAGATGCGGCAGTTCGGGATTGCTCTTGGCTGCCTCTTCGTGTTCGTCATGGCCTACGCATTTCAGCACTTCAAGGCTATCGAATACGGGTACCGGATCGAAGCCCTGAAATCCCAGCGCGACGGGTTGATCGATTTGAATCATGCCCTCCGGCTGGAAGAGGCATCGCTGCGCGACCCGGAGCGCATCGACCGCCTGGCGAGAGCTCTAGGGCTGCAGTCGCCCCAGGCGGGCCAGGTGATTCGTATGGATATCTCGCTCAACGAGGCCTCCGCTCCAGAGGTTGCGAGCATGGCTCCGGTTTCGACCGAGCCGGTGCGCTGAGCGGGAATTTGCTTGGTCTCCAGTTTGGCGCCTAAGCGGCCGCCATTTCGTGAAGGAAAAGCCCGGTGGCCTTTAGTCCAGCGCGCGCCCACAGCAGTCGTCGCCTATACTCTCTCGCCGGAATTCTCCTTCTCTGGTGTGCCGGCATCTGTCTTCGCCTGATCTATCTCCAGGTATTCCGTTACGGGACCTTCGAACAGCGTGCGCAGCACCAGCAGCAGCGCACCGAGGAAGTTTCTCCGCGCCGGGGAATCATCTATGACCGCCGCGGCCGCGAACTCGCCATGTCGATCAACGTGGACTCGGTATTTGCGGTGCCCGCCGAGATGCCCAGCCCCGCTACCACCATTTCTCTTGTAGCCCGCATCACGAGACAGGATCCCCGTGAGCTTCTTGCTCGTTGCGAGGCCACTAGGAGCTTCTGCTGGATCACGCGCAAGCCGGATCCAGAGATATCGGCGCGCATCCGTGCGCTGAAACTGCGCGGAGTGTACTTCCAGAAGGAGTCCAAGCGCTACTATCCGAAGAGCGAACTGGCGGCTCAGGTGCTCGGCTATGTGGGCATGGACGACGTCGGCTTGAGTGGAATCGAGCGCGCCTACGAAGACCAGCTGCACGGGCGGCCGGGGCGGATGCTGATTTCCGTCGATGCTCGCAAGAAGTGGTTCGGAAGCGTCGAGAAGCAGCCCGAACCGGGACGGAACGTAGTTCTGACGATCGATGAAAAGATCCAGTACATTGCCGAGCGCGAGCTGGAAGCGGCGATTCGGGAAACCCACGCAATCTCCGGTACCGTGCTGGTCGAGAATCCCCGCACGGGCGAGATTCTGGCGCTGGCCAACCGGCCGACCTTTAACCCCAATGTGGCCCGCGACATCACCCCGGAAAAGCTGAAAAACCACGCCGTGAGCGATGTGTACGAACCAGGCTCGACCTTTAAGCTGGTGACCATCTCGGGTGCGCTCGAGGAGCGGCTGACGCGCCCGGACGAGGTCTTCGACTGCCAAATGGGATCGATCGTTTATAACGGCATGCGCATCCGCGACAGCAAGGCGCACGGCCTCCTGTCGGTTGCCAACATTCTGGCCGAGTCTAGCGACGTGGGCTCGATCAAAATCGGCCTGCGACTGGGCGATGAGCGCTTCTACAAATACATTCGCGCCTTCGGCTTTGGCCAGCAGACGGGAATCGAGCTTCCGGGGGAAACCCGCGGGATGACCAAACCGGTGAGCCGCTGGTCCCGAGTCTCGATCGCCGCTATTTCCATGGGCCAGGAGATCGGCATCACTCCCCTGCAGCTTGCCGCCCTGGTTTCGACCATGGCCAACGACGGCCTGTATGTCGCTCCCCGCATCGTGGCGCGTACCACCCAGCCCGAGAGCGCGCCCGCGGCCATCGCTTTCCACCCCGCCGGAGAGCACCGGGCGATTTCACCGCTGACTGCCGCCGAAATGCGTCAGATGATGCAGGGCGTGGTCCTGCATGGAACCGGCAAGAAGGCGCTGCTCATGGGTTACAGCGCGGCCGGAAAAACCGGAACCGCCCAGAAAGTTGACCCCGCAACCCATGTCTACTCGCGCACGAAATACGTGGCTTCCTTTGCCGGATTTGCGCCCGTGAACGATCCCCGCATCACCGTGGTGGTCGTGCTTGATTCCGCTGTAGGCCCGCATCAGGGTGGGCAGGTCTCGGCGCCCGTGTTCAACCGCGTCGCCCAGCAGGTGCTCGAATATCTCGACACACCGCACGATGTCGAAATTCCGTCCGGGCGAGCGCTCCTGGCGCGCCTGCAGCCGAACGAAAAGGACTTGGAAGAAGGTTCACCGGATCATCCCGGCGAGGCGATCGATGTATCGACTGCCACAATCAGCGATCCTGCCGCCGGGCCCGCGACTGGCGAGCCAGGAAGCACCGCGCAGGCAGGTAATGTGGTGGTTGCCGCATCGCTGCGGCAGGTCGAAGCGCGCTCTGCTCAGCGGCTCGGTTCGAACCCGACCGCCGTTGGCCGAGAGGCCCCTTCGCGGACAGGAACTGTGGTGGTCGAAGAAGAGCAGGGCGGCATTGTAGTTCCTTCTTTTATGGGTAAATCCGTGCGCTCGGCGATCGAGTTGGCGCAGTCGAGCGGACTCGATCTTGACGTGGCGGGGAGCGGATCGGCGGTTGAACAGTCACTCGCGCCCGGTTCCCGGGTCCGCCCCGGAACCCGCGTTGCAGTAAGGTTTGGCCGCTGAGTGCGGGGCTCGCCGCGGCGGTTGGCTTGCGCCTTTTCGCCGGGCAGGTTCGAATACAATTCATCTAGATGCAGTTCCTCGATCTCCTGAACGGCGCTGAAATTCAGGCCCATCGCGGCAACCCGCCGGTTCGGGGAGTCGCCTACGACTCCCGGCGGGTGGAGCCGGGCGACATTTTTGTAGCTCTCGGCGGCCAATCAAGCGATGGTAATCGGTTCATTGGTCAGGCGATCGCGGCCGGAGCGGTCGCGATTGTGAGCGAGTCGGATCGCGAGCCCGAGGGCGCCGCCTGGGCAAGAGTCGTGCATGCCCGGCGTGCTCTGGCTACGATCAGTGCGAACCTGTTCCGGCGACCGGCCGACGAGCTTCCGATCACGGGAATTACTGGAACGAACGGCAAGAGCACGACCGCCTTTCTCCTGGAATCCATCTTCGCCGCCGCCGGGCGCAGCAGCTTGCTTGTAGGAACCATCGAGTACCACGTTGCCGGAGCCGTGCGGCCAGCCCTTCACACCACCCCTGAAGCTCTCGAACTCCATGGCATGTTTCGGGAGTCGATCGAGGCAGGCGCCCGCGAAGCGGTTGTCGAAGTCTCGTCGCACGCTCTCGCCCAGCAGCGGACCTATGGAATCCCCTTTGAAGTTGCCGTGTTCACCAATCTTACCCGCGACCATCTTGATTATCACTGCACCATGGACCAGTACTTCCATGCCAAGCGACTTCTTTTCGAGGGGGAGGGCGCCCGGGCGCCCCGCGTATCGGTGCTAAACCTTGATGACGAGCGCGGGCGGGAACTGGTGAAATTTTCACACGAGCACGGTTCTCGGGTCTTGACCTACGGGCGCTCGCATGCCGACTTTCGCGCTGCCAATCTGAAGATTGGAGTGCGGGAAACGCGCTTTGACCTGGTTACGCCCGACTCCACCCTCCCCATCGCTACGCCTCTGGTTGGAATGGTAAACGTCTATAACATTCTCGCCGCGAGTGCGGCTGGGTGTGCCCGCGGCTGCCCGCCGGTTTCGATTGTCGAAGGAGTGGCCAGGCTGGCCTCGGTCCCAGGGCGCTTTGAGCGCATTGATCATGGTCAGTCGTTCACTGTGGTGGTCGATTACGCGCATACCGACGACGCGCTTCAAAACCTGACCTCCGTGGCGCGCCAGTTCGTAGAAGGGGAGGGAGGCCGGGTGATCACGGTTTTTGGATGTGGGGGCGGCCGCGATCGCAGCAAGCGTCCTTTGATGGGCGAGGCGGCCGGCCGGGGCAGCGATTTCGTGGTTATCACCTCGGATAACCCGCGCGCCGAAGACCCGTTGGCGATTATCAATGACGCCTTGGTGGGCCTCGAGCGTTCGGGCACGAAATACCACGCCGAACCGGACCGCCGCGCCGCAATTCATATCGCCATTAAAAGCGCGCGACGGGGGGATATTGTGTTGATCGCCGGCAAGGGCCACGAGCGGGTACAAGCCGTAGCCGGCCGAGAGCTTCCTTTTGAAGACAAGAAAATCGCGACCGAGGCGCTCCTCGAGCTCGGGTACGATGGCCGGAGCGTGGGAGCGGAAAACCGCCGATGAAACTGCCGCTTTCCCGAATCGCCGAATTCCTCGGCATCAGCTGGCCGCGAAATGATGCCGACAAAAGGGTAGCCACCGGGTACTCCATCGATTCCCGCACGATCGGTTCGGGGAACCTGTTCTTTGCCGTCAAGGGCGATAGGTTCGACGGCCACGATTTCCTGGGCCAGGCCTTCGAGCGCGGGGCCGTGGGTGCCGTGGTCTCGAGAGAAAGACTGCCGGCGCTGACGGCCGGGGATTTTCGAGGACGGCCGGCGGGAGAAGCTCCGTTGCTCACGGTCGAGGATCCACTCGGCGCCCTGCAGATGCTGGCCACGGCGGTGCGCCAGCTGTGGGCGAGGCCGGTCATTGCCGTTACCGGCTCGGTTGGAAAGACGACGACCAAGGAAGCAATGGCGCACGTTCTCTCGATACGCTACCGGGTCCACAAATCGGAAGGAAATTTCAACAACCATTTCGGGCTGCCGCTCATGCTCTTGAAGCTTCAGCCGGAAGACGACCTCGCAGTTGTGGAGTTGGGCATGTCTCATCTGGGAGAGATCACGGCGCTCGCGCAGATCGCTCGGCCGGAGATGGGCGTGGTAACCAACGTGGGTCCCGTGCATCTGGAGTTTTTCAGCTCCGTGCGGGAGATTGCCCGGGCAAAATACGAGCTGATCGAATCCCTTCCTGCCGGCGGCACGGCGGTATTGAATGCCGACGACGAGTATGTTTCCCAGTTCGGCCGCTCCTTTAAGGGCAGGGTCGTCACTTACGGTTTCAGTCAGCTGGCGGCAGTCAGGGCAGAAAATATCGAGTATCGAGGAAGCCAGGGTTCGAGCTTCGAAATCGTGATTCCGGGCCGACGCGAGCCTGCTCTCGTGGGGCTCGTCGGGCGACACAACGTGCTGAACGCGCTGGCGGCAATCGCTGTCGCGCTCGAGCGGGAGATCCCGCTCGCCGAGGCAGCGTCCTCGCTCGAGACCCTGACCGCGGCGGAGCGCCGCGGCGAGGTTGTTCGTATCGGCAACATTCAAGTAATCAATGATTGCTACAATTCCAATCCAAAAGCTTTGGCTGCCATGGTGGAGGTGCTGGCCGGCATGCCCGCTGGGCGGAGAATTGTGGTCGCCGGGGAAATGCTTGAGCTCGGGCCGGCGGGCGAGGAGATGCATGGAGAGGCCGGCGAGCATATGGCCGATCGAGGCATCGATATCGTGCTGGGGGTCCGCGGCCTCGCTGCCAGCCTGGTGGAAGCGGCAAGGCGAAAGGGAATCAGCGCGGAATTCGTGGCTACCCCCGAAGAGGCCGGCGCGTGGCTGGCCCGTGAGACACGCGAAGGTGATGTTGTCCTGCTGAAGGCCTCGCGCGGGGTGAAGCTCGAAAACGCGCTTGCGGTGTGGAGGCAGGGCTCCCGCGGCCAGGGTACGGCCCAGGGAAGCTCATAACCAACCACTTCGCGGGAGGCGGATTGCTTTACTGGCTGCTGTACCTGAAGCTGTTTCACTATTTTCCCCCGTTCCGCATCTTTCGCTATCTGACCTTTCGTACGGCGTTTGCCAGCCTCACGGCGCTCTTTACCGGGTTGATTATCGGCCCCCTGATCATTCACCGCCTGCGGGAATTTCAGGTGAGCCAATACATCCGGGAAGAAGGCCCGAAAGCCCACCTGAAGAAAGCCGGAACTCCGACCATGGGGGGAGTGCTGATCGTTATTTCCATCATCATACCGACCCTGCTTTGGGCCGACCTCGAGAATCGCTTCGTCTGGATCGCGGTCCTTGCCACCTCCGCCTTCGCCCTCATCGGCTTTACCGATGACTATACGAAGGTCGTGAACAAACGAAATCTCGGTCTGACGGCGCGCGCCAAACTCGGCCTGCAAGTCCTCACCAGTGCGCTGATTGCCGTGGCCCTCATCGCTATGCAGAACCGCGGACTGTATTCGACCAAAATGTTCGTGCCTTTTCTAAAACAGTTCCACCCCGATCTGGTGATCGATCGCTGGATGCATAATCCCGGGTTTTGGCCCCTGGCGTTTTTGCCCTTTATGGTTTTTGTCATTCTCATGATTGTCGGCTCGAGCAACGCCGTAAACTTGACTGACGGCCTGGACGGACTGGCGATCGGCTGCACGGTCATCGCCGCCGGCGCCCTCACGGTGCTTACCTATGTCAGCGGGCATGCGACGTTTTCTACCTATCTCGAGCTGCAGCGGATGCCGCAGGTCGGGGAGCTCACTATCTTTTGCGGTGCCATGGTGGGGGCGGCCATCGGCTTCCTCTGGTACAACGCCCATCCTGCGGAAGTGTTCATGGGCGACGTGGGCTCGCTTGCGCTGGGTGGCGCCATCGGTACGGTGGCGGTGGTGATCAAGCAGGAGCTGCTGCTGCCCTTCATCGGCGGCATCTTTGTGATTGAAGCCTGCTCGGTCATTCTTCAGGTCGCATCCTACAAGCTTCGCAAGAAACGTATCTTCAAAATGGCTCCGATTCATCATCACTTCGAGCTGGTGGGTTGGTCGGAATCGAAAATCATTGTGCGCTTCTGGATTGCCTCTCTGGTCTTTGCTCTGTTCGCCCTGACCACTCTCAAGCTGCGCTGATCGCCGTCGGCAGGAGCTCCGACGGGCGCACTTGTGTATGCTGTTCCGAGAACGAAGTCCGGCATTTTCCTTCATACTTGGGGCGGGTTCAGGGGGTTTATAAAGACGGTTTGGAATTGAAAGATAAACGCGTGCTGGTGGTCGGCTTAGGCCGTTCCGGGGTGGCTGCGGCGCTTTTTTTGAACTCGCGGGGCGCGCGGGTTACCGTTTCCGACACCAAAACCGAGGATGAGCTGCGCGACGAGATTCCCGCCCTGCTTGATAGGGGAATTGCGGTCGAGACCGGCGGACATGGCGAGCGCACGTTTCAGGATCAAGATCTTATCGTGGTTAGCCCCGGGGTCCCCGGGGACGCACAAGCGCTCGGACAGGCACGGGCCCTGGGCCAGCCGATTATTGGCGAGATTGAGCTTGCCGCGGAGTTCCTGCCCGGGCCCGTCGTCGCCATTACGGGCTCAAACGGTAAGACTACGACGACCACTCTGGCCGGGGAGATTCTTCGTGCCGGAGCCCTAAAAACCCTGGTGGGCGGAAATATTGGTACGCCTGCAATTTCTCTGGTGTCCGAGGCAACTCCGGATAGCGTCATTGTCCTTGAGGTCTCGAGCTTTCAGCTCGAAACCATTCGCACGTTCCGCCCCCATGTCGCGGTCGTTCTCAACGTTACCCCC
>JAFAWX010000172.1 GCA_019241535.1 Acidobacteriota bacterium
AGGACACCGGCACCGGGAGGAGGTCCCGATAAGGTATGGCTGAACACCTCCACCAATGTCTATCACTGTCCTGGAACCAGGTATTACGGAACCACGAAGGCGGGCGAATACATGACCGAAGCTGAAGCGAAGGCGAAGGGCGCCCATGCAGATCACGGCAAGGCCTGCAGCAAGTAATTGGTTCTGAGAGGCTTCACAACCGGCGGCGAAGTCGTAGCTCTCGCGCCTTCGTCGCTGGAATTGTCTCCAGTTTCCGAGCTTCTTCAGCTCCTTCTAATTTAAACCCCTTCTCTAACTGAGCCCAAGCACCCTGCGATCGTGAACTCCACAGGAGAGCAAAGAAGCTGTTTGCTTCTCACGCCCCCTGCCGACCTACTCCCGGCAGACTCCACCTTCTCGCTCGCTGGCGGGTATACTTTTACTCGTTGCATTTGCTCTTGACAGCACGACTTTCACGGCCTACTCTGCCAGCGTTTGACACCAGGGACGACACTTAACATATATATCTGCCACACGTATTCGGCACGCCCCTGATTAATTCTAACGACCGCGGGAGGATTGCATGGCGCATGGGATTATCTGGTGGATCATTGTGGGTCTGATTGCCGGCTGGGCAGCTGGGAAGATTATGAAAGGCGGCGGATACGGCGTTGTTGCCGACATTCTACTGGGAATCGTCGGCGGCATCGTAGGCGGGTGGGTCGTAAGCCTTCTCGGGTTCGGCGCCGGGGGGATGATCTGGAGCATCCTGGTTGCAATTCTTGGCGCAGTGATCCTGATCTGGATTACCAGGCTAATTAAGCGAGAAGTCTGACGGTCGGGGACGGCAAGCTCGCTTAACTTCGCCGTCCCCTGTCGTCAACCATTGACGGTAGCAAACGGGCCAGAGGCAAAGGCCTCAGCTCGCCGAGTATTCTGCTGTTCTCCGCAAGCCGCACGAACCTCAGTCAGCTCACGCCGGGGAGCCTCCTCGAGGGCGCCATATTCCTGCCGGGCAGTGCTCCGAAAACTACGACGTAAGTCGCTTCGCACTCGGCAAGGCGACGTGTGTGAGCAGCAGAATTGGCCAGTTAAGCCTACGGAGTTCATCTCTGGTCTAACCGGCCCAGTCACTGAATCAGCCAGCGGCTCCGCATTGACAGTCGCTTACGAGCGGTGTTACAACTCGCGGGTACATCAGTCGCGCACGTTTATCCCTTACGGCAGATGGACTTGCGATGTCATTACTCCTTAGGGATTCAAAGCTTTCGTGCTGGTACGGACAGGGTCCCGCTCCCGTTTTCTTGATCCATGCCGTTTACACCCTTACGCATGTTCTCGGAGGCACGTCACCCGCCGGAAATGCCGATTATGGCCGTTCCAGCGACATCGTGACTCCGGCTGCGCTGTTGAACACGTTTCGCTGCTTATTTTTTTATCGAATACCATTCGACTCGCATTCGTGTTGCACGCGATTGCGAAATACCCTCCATTTTTGCCGGGCCATTTGGTCTTGCAAATTTCTTCGGCAAATGTGGAGCGCAGTCAAGCCTATGAGCTTTTCGAGAGGAGCCCCTGTGCAGCGTGCATTGCGGCAAGTGTCTTCTGTATGGTTGTGTCTATTTCTGCTGGCGGCTGGACGCGTGGCGTGGACACAATCGGCTACTACGTCACTCCGTGGGACGGTCTTCGATAGCGGAGGTGCAGTCGTGGCGGGAGCTAACGTCGCCATCGACCATCCTGCAACCGGCTTTTCACGATCAACCGTGACTGATGCACAGGGAAATTACCAGTTTTTGCGACTGCCTCCTGCTACTTATACGCTTACGGCAACGGCGCAGGGATTTGCCACGACCAGACAATCTAACGTCGAACTGCTGGTGAATACACCTGGCACCCTGGATATAACGTTGAAGATCTCGGGCCAGGAGCAGATTGTCGAGGTCAGGGGCTCGGCACCGCTCGTAGATACGCAAGATGCAAGCTTGGGTCATGCGTTCGCTGCGGACCAGATCGCAAATCTGCCATTTGAGGGACGGGATCCAACCGGAATTTTAAGCCTGCAGCCCGGCGTGGTATTTACAGGTAATAGCCCGCATATCGCCTCCGCTGCGGATAGCCGGAGCGGCGCGGTAAACGGCGCTCGCAGCGATCAGACCAACGTAACCCTGGATGGAGTAGACAACAACGATCAACTGCTCGGCAACGCCTTTCAGGGCGCGCTTCGGGTCCCCCTTGATTCCCTTGAGGAATTTCGGGTCACCACCAGCAACGCGGACGCGGATACAGGCCGCTCCTCTGGTGGTCAAGTCTCGCTAGTTACCAAGAGTGGAACCAACTCTCTCCACGGCACGGCTTACGAATATTACCGCCCGAATTTCAGTGCGGCAAACGACTGGTTCAACAAACAGGCACAATTGCTGGCTGGAGAGCCCAATGTGGCCCCGTTCTTGTTACGTAATACGTTCGGGGCGGCGGCTGGCGGACCGATCAAGAAGGATCGAGCATTCATTTTCCTGGCCTATGAGGGGCAACGGAAACGGGAAGATTTGCAGGTCACACGCGTCGTGCCGAGCGCACTCCTGCGGCAAGGCATTATGCAGTACCCGTGCACAGCTGATCCAACTTGTCCGGCAGGTGGTGTGGAGACACTCACCAGCTCGCAGTTGGCGAGTCTCGATACCGTTTGCGCGAGTAATGGCACCTGCCAGGCCGGAGGTCCGAATCCCGCAGTACTACAGCTATTCCAACAGTATCCAATGCCCAACAATTTCACCGTGGGTGATGGATTTGATTATCAGGGATATACCTTCCCTTCGCCCCTGCCCGCTAAGCTGGACGCATACGTCGCGAAAATTGATTACAAACTTACCTCCAGTGGCAATCATCGCCTGTTTGTTCGAGGTGTGCTGAACAATGACGCCATTGCGCAACGGACGAATACTGACGCAATCACAAACGATGGCGGCTCCCAGTTTCCAGGCCAGGCGGCGGCGCTAGTCGACCATGTTAATGGCAAGGGCATCAGCGCCGGCTACACAGCAGTCATCAGCAATACCTTCGTCAACGCCTTTCATTTTGGATACGTGCGCGGTGGCATCGACGAAGGTGGTCAGAAGACCCAGCATTTCGTTCACTTCCGAGGTTTGGACGATCTTTATCCGTTTACTTCGACGACAAGAACCAAGATCCCCGTTTATAACTGGCTCGACGACTTGACGAAAGTCAGAGGAAATCACACATTGCAATTGGGCGGCAATCTCCGCCGCATCGATAACATCCGGAGCTCGAACTCGACCTCATTTTTCACGGCTGAAACCAACGCTTTGTGGCTCAACCCAGCATGCATTGCAAACTGCGGTGTCAGCCTTGATCCTGCCATTGGTGGGTTCCCTGCTGTGGATTCAGGCTTCGGACAAAATTACGACTTCGCGGTTACAGCCTTGACCGGGCTGGTCAGCGAGGTGGTTTCAAATTACAACCTGACCAAGACGCTGAGCGTCCTGCCCGAAGGGTCTATGATCGGACGCCACTTCCGCGACAACGAAGCCGAGTTTTATGTGCAGGACAAGTGGCAGATCAAACGCAATCTTACCTTTACCTATGGATTGCGCTATTCCCTGCTGCAGCCGCCCTATGAGGTCAACGGAGTGCAAGTCGCGCCGACCACCAGCTTAAATGATTGGTTTAATAAGCGCGGTATGGCTATGGAGAATGGTCAAGTTTACGAGCCATTGATAAGTTTTGCACTGTCGGGGCAGGCAAACGGCAAACAGCCATATTGGAACTGGAATTATAAGGATATTGCGCCCAGAATTGCTCTTGCCTACTCGCCGGGAGCCGAGCATGGCCTTGGTCGGAAGCTGTTCGGAGGCCCGGGAAAAACTTCGATCCGGGCAGGATACGGCATGTACTTCGATCATTTCGGTGAAGGCATCACCAACACATTTGATCGCAACGGCTCATTTGGATTGTCGACCAGCATTACGAATACCGGGAGCGTACAGACGGTTGACACAGCCGCCCGTCTTACGAACCTCTACACGATACCGACAAGCAGCGCCCAAACTACGCCGAACTGCCCTACTGCTCCGTGTCCGATTGTCGAGCCACCGCCCAGCGGCACCTTTCCGGTGACGCCGCCCGCTTCACTCGCCGGAGGGTTCGCCGTAGCATGGGGCCTGGATGACAAGTTGAAGACGCCCTACTCCCATGTTGTGGACTTTTCCATTCAGCGGGAATTACCCAGTAACTTTGTGTTTGAGGCATCTTACGTAGGACGTTTTGCGCACCGTTTGCTGCAAGAAGAGGATCTTGCGCAGCCAACCGATTTGCGCGATCCCGCCAGTGGTATGGACTATTTTACCGCCGCCACCCAGCTGTTGAAGCAAGCTCAGGCAAGCGTGCCTATTGAAAGCATTGCTCCCATCCCTTTCTGGGAGGACATGTTCCCCGGGGCGGCCGGCCCGTCTGCCACCCAGATTGGCGGCATCTGTAACAACTATGGTTCGCTCTGTGGCGCAACCGGCAACCCACCAGCCAACCTTACCGCTACCCAGGCAATGTACGACCTGTTCGCCTATTTCGGTGGCAACGCGACCAGCTCCATACAATACATCGACATTCCAGGACAAGTGCTCGGATGGCCAACCTCGCAATGCTATCCCTCTTGCGCGACGATCAACGGCAAGGTTACGCCATACGCATTCTATTCACCGCAGTTCGCCTCACTCTTTGCTTGGAGAAGTACTGGAAACAGCGCCTACAACTCGGCACAATTCACCATGCGGCGTCGTATGACGCGCGGATTGGAATTCGATCTGAACTATACCTACTCCAAATCCATAGACGTGGGTTCCGATGCCGAGCGAATCAACTTATTTGAAGGTATAGGGTTCAGCGGACAAATTCTGAATGCCTGGTCGCCTCGGCAGTGGCGCGCGGTTTCGGATTTCGATTCGACGCACCAGATTAATTCAAACTGGGTATGGGAACTGCCCGTAGGGCGCGGCAAGCGCTATGCTTCGGGCGCTGGTGGCCTGTGGAATGCACTGGTCGGCGGCTGGACCTTATCGGGCCTGGCACGCTGGTCGAGCGGTTATCCGTTTTCTATTTTCAGCCCGGTGTATCCGACTGATTGGGACCTCAGCTCTGCCGCCGTTTTGGTGGGAAAGCGTCCGCAAACCGGCAGCTTCATAGTACAAGGGGTGAACGGCCCTACCCCAAATGTCTTCAAGGATCCCTACAACCTTTCCAATCCGAACGATCCCAATCAAGCCATCTTGCAATTCCGGAACCCCTATCCTGGCGAGTCGGGCCAACGGAATAACTTCCGTGGCCCTGGAACCTTCAACATTGACGGGGGGCTGAGCAAAAGCTGGAACATCACCGAAGCGCAATCTGTGAAACTTAGCTGGCAGGTTTATAACCTAACCAATACTCCACGATTCGATGTTGGAACCATGCAACTCAATAGCAACAATTTTACTTCGAACAACACGCTTTTCGGAAACTTTAGTTCCACTCTTTCGAATGCACGTGTAATGGAGTTTGCGCTTCGCTATATCTTCTGAGAGTAGCCTTTTCATCGGCAGAGTTGACCTGTCTGCTGTGTCGCCTCGGCGGCCGCTCCGGTTGTTGTCTTAGGTTAACTAATGATCCTGCGGCGCGAAGTCATCGCCGATTAAAAAAATAAAATTAGTCCGCACGGTGAGAATGGCCAGCCGACACCTAGGAACAGTTCTCGTGTTCTTCCCGCAGGGTGAGAACCTGAGAAAGCCGCTTTCATACGGATCACTCCGCAGCTCCCGTTCCTCCGTATTTCTGCAGCCACTTCAACTCTTCCCGCACCTTGATCTTGCCGTGCCAGGGGTTCTTGTCGAGTTCGTGGCCTTCGCCGGGGAAGATCAGCAGCGCATTGGGCACTCCCAGAGAATACAGGGCATGCTCCAGAAGATAGTCTTCCAAAACCGCCACGCGGATATCGTCGGCTCCGGCGACCATGTGCGTGGGCGTGCGCACCTTATTGATCTGGAAGATCGCCGCTTCGTCATGATAGCGCTGGGCAGCGGCCCACGGAGGTCCCCCTAGGAAGTAGCTGTCGTCGAAGGTCGTGTCGTCGTTGCCCCAGTTGCCGACGTGTTCGACCGCCCCGGCCCCGGTCACCGCAGCTTTCCAGCGGGTCGTTTGCGTGATCAGCCAGTTGGTCATGTAACCGCCGTAGCTGTAGCCGCCAATCGTCAGATGTTCGGGATCGGCGGTGCCATCTCTTACCAGGGCATCAACTCCCTCGAGAATGTCTTTGCCGGGACGGGAGACGATCACGGGAATAATCTGCATGAGGAACTTGTCCCCATAGCCGGTCGAGCCGCGATAGTTGGGCTGGAACACCAGCCACCCTTCGGTCGCGGCGAGCGCGCTCCATTGATACCAATCGGCTTCGAAATGGTTGCCGTCGGCATCGTCGGGGCCGCCGTGGATGAGGGTAAACATCGGCAGGTGCTTGCCCTCGAATTTTCCCGGTGGATAGATCAGCATGCCTTCAATGGTCGTGCCGTCGTCGGCCTGCCAGCGATAAGGTTTGCCCCGGGGAAGTTCGCGATCGGTGAAGAACTTGTTGAATGAGGTTATCGGACGCGCCTGTTTGATTGCCGCTACACTATCGGCGAGGTAAACTTCCGTCGGTTTATCCAGGGCCGAGTACACAAAGGCCACCCGCGGGGAGTGAAGCGCTGCCGACACGGTTTCGAATGTTCCCGACCAATCGCTGATCACATGCGTATGAGAGGGACTGTTTGCGAGATAGAGCTGCACCTCTGTGCCCAGACGCCCGGTTGTAAGCAGGCCGTCGCCCGCGAGCGCGTAGTGCTCGGTCGACCCGTTAAAGGCTTTCCCCCACCGCTCGATGGAGCCGGTGTCGCTGTCAACCCAGAAAAGATGCGGCTGCAGGTCACGATAGGGTCCGGTGACGTCGCCGAGCTCAACCGTAAACAAGATGTGCCGATTGTCGCTGGCCCAGCAGAGGTCCTGTTCCAAAGCGTGGTTATTGGTAACTCGCCGGGCAGCAACGGGTGACGATGATGCCGGTACGCCGGCGAGATCGACCGTGTAGATCTCGAAGTCTTCGAATTTTTCCTGCCGCTTGTTGATCGAGGAAGTCCCGAAAGCGAGCTTATTCCCATCGGGCGAAGCAGTTACTTCGTGCACCCGAAGCGGAGAGACCGCAATCGCGTGCGCGCCCGGGCTAATGTCGGACTGCTTCTCTTCGTCGCTCTCCAGCTTCGCGGCAGCCATCTCATAATTGGCCATCGCCGTCCCCAGATCCAGGGCAAAGATGGTGTCCCCGCGCTCGGCCGTGCGGTATTCGACCACATCTTTCCAATTTTTCTTGTAATCATCCTTTTGAGATTTGGTCCAGGGGCTGCGGGTCGCGAAATACAGGGTCTTAGAATCCGGAGACCAGGAAAATGAGTGGACTTCCTCCTGCCCTCGCGTCAGGGGAAAGGCTTCCCCGCCCACGGGAGAAACCAGGTAAATCTGGTCGACACCCTCATTCTTGCTGTCGGTGCCGGAATCCTCACTTTTTTCGGCAGCTGCTTTGCGATCGGACAGAAAAGCGATCCAGCGCCCGTCAGGTGACCACTTCGGGCTGGTATCATGACCGGACTGGGTCAGCTGGATGAGCGTGCCGCCGTTCCCGTCCCGGTAAAGCCACAAGTCCTTACGAAAACTCTGCTGGTCCCAATCAGCGCGGTCAGTCCCTACGACGACAGAGCTGCCGTCGGGCGAAACCTGTACCGAGGTAAAGCTCACGGAGTTGAAAAAATCATCCAGCGTAAGTCTGGGTTTACCCTCGGCATATCCGCATTCGGCGACCACCATCAAGGCGGCGACCGCATAAACAAATTTTTGTTTTCGCATGTGAGCTCCCGAGGTGAGTTTAGAATGCCCTGAAAGGCTCGCGTAGACAAAGCCGTTCGTCGCTAATCTGCTGAAATGGCATGTTTGCTGGTTCCGTCGTCAAGCCAGATTCCCTATTTTGGTAGCGCGAATGCAACATAGACGCCTCCGGATTTGGAGCGCAGATCCTTTCCCCCTCCGGCCGCAATGGCCACGTACTGACGTCCGTTGACTTCGTAGGTGATCGGAGTTGCATTGCCCGCGAACGGCAGAGTTGCCTCCCATAACAGCTCGCCTGTGTCCTTGTCGAAGGCACGGAATTTTTTATCGTAGTTAGTGGCACCAATGAACAACAGGCCGCCGGCGGTCACGACCGGACCACCATAATTTTCTGTTCCAGTGTTCTTCAGACCCGTGGCGGCGAGTTCCGGAAATTCACCAAAGGGGATCTTCCACGCATATTCCCCGGTATTCAGGTTGATGGCGTTGAGCGTGCCCCAGGGAGGGGCCACCGCGGGATAGCCCTCGGGGTCGAGAAAGCGCGTGTACCCGGAAAAGCGGTAGGGCATGACGGGAGGTACGGGTTGCGCTGAGGAAAGCTCCTTATTTTCGCCCTTGGTCAGGTAATCGATCAAGGCATTGACCTCGTCATCGGAAAGGTTGGGAAAAGAAGGCATGCGGCCGCGCCCCTTGCGAATCACCATGCGTATGGCGCCGGGATCCAGGCGTTTTCCGACGCCAGCTAGCGAGGGAAAAGTTGGCGGCGAGCCCGCCAGGTCGTCGCGGTGGCAAATCGTACATTGGCTCTGGTAGAGTCCGCGCCCGCTGAGTACAGTGGCGGTGTTTTCCGCCAGCTTGGCATCCCAGGCCATTTCGTTCGAATTCACATACAGCACCCCCGATTGCGGGTCAAAAGCGGGCCCGCCCCACTCCGCACCACCGTCGAACCCGGGAAAGATCACGGTGCTCTGCCGAGTGCTGAAGGGAACGAACTGCCCTTCACTGCGGAAACTGCGAAATTGTTCGACAGCCCAGCGATGGGCTTCGGGAGTACGATTGGTCAGCAGTTCCTCGGTCAGGAGTTGACGGGCGTAGGGCGCCGGCTTCAGCGGCAGCGGTTGTTCTTCCGCCGTGGCCTCGCCCGGCAGGTCGCTCGCCGGATACTTGCGGTACGAGATAGGGAACAGCGGTTTCCCACTTGCCCGGTCGAAGACATAAACAAACCCCTGTTTGGTCGTCTGTACGACTGCCTCGATCTCTGTTGCTTCGCGCCTGACGGTGACGAGCACTGGAGGAGCGGGAAAGTCGCGATCCCACAAATCATGACGCACCCCTTGGAAATGCCAGACCCGCTCCCCGCTTTCGGCCTTCAGCGCAAGCAGGCAGTCGGCGAAAAGATCGTCCCCGCCCCGGTCCCCGCCATAAAAATCAAAAGCTGCCGAACCAGTCGGCACATATAGAATG
>JAFAWX010000287.1 GCA_019241535.1 Acidobacteriota bacterium
AGCTCAAGGCCGTCAGGGAAGAAAGGGGTAGCGAGGAACCGCCGCGAATCCTCAACCCATAGCGGTATTGCGAGACTCCAACGTCGTGCAAGGTGCTCTCCTACAGCGCCCACATAGGCGTCGAGCGGTTGCATACCGGTGAACGCCGGCTCCTCGTCAATCATGGGCTGGCGGTCACCGGACATATAGAACTCGTCCAGAAATTCGGGGATGGCAATGAACTGGTCCTCTCCTGCGATAATGCGCTCTACGGCTTGCTTAAGAGTTCCGGGCCGCACTGATTTCGCTCGCAATCTCGTGAATAGCCATTTGCTTACGTGGTGGAACCTCTTCGTCAGGGTAATAATGCTTTAACAAGGAGAACAAGTCTTCCGCAGTCGTGCGCTTGAGAAGGCGCGCAAGCAGCACAATGTCCCCTACATCCTGAGCATACAAGCGGAAGGCGAAAAGCTTCATCGCCGGCAGATATTCTGGTTTGGCGATCAATACTCTTAATCCAAACTGTCCCTCGGAGGGGTAGGTGTGAAACCAGTGAAATCTTTCTGCTTCGAGAGATAGCTGGTGACCTGCTCGTTCAGCCAGTTCGAGGGTAGACCGAGCTCCTTCTCGACCTCCTGCGCTGCGTGCGCGACCTGGCCATGTCCCTCGAGGATAACGGAATCTACATCTTGTGTTGGTCTCTGAAAGTCGAAACCAAGCACGACAGCTGCACCCTCAAACATGGCAATTTCTCCAGTTACGCGCTTCTCCCTTAAAATCTCACCAAGCCGCGTGAGAGCTGCCTTTAATTGTTCCTTCGTCATGTCTGGTGTTGGGAGTGCCTCCAAGTCGCTGTCTAACCCGGGCGTGCACTCAGTATGCCATTTTCTACCATGGGATCTCTCGTGGCTCACTGCGCGAATAGTCTCAGCTGAGCAAGGGTTGGCGAACTCAGGAATCACACGAGGCACGATTCTCGGTCGTGCGGCCCACATTATTTGACACCCCGCGTCCAAGTGAGCTGTAGTCATAAGCAGGGATATGGACTTGAAAATCGAAGACGACAGCCCTCACCTCGGCAGCGATTTCCGTCCTACGCTGCATCTCGCCCTGCCTTTAATCCTGGCCGAGGTGGGGTGGATGACCATGGGCGTGGTCGACACCCTCATGGTTGGCCGCCTGCCGAACAGTGCTGTGGCGATAGGCGCAACTGGCCTAGGGCAGAGTCTTTATCTCCTGATTGCGATTGTTGGCGGAGGTTTGCTGCTGGGCATGGACACGTTCGTGGCCCAGGCATACGGCCGGGAAGACTTGAAAGATGCCCGCTACACGCTGGTCAATGGCCTGGTTCTGGCGTTCCTGCTGACCCCGGTGCTGATGATGGCGGTATCGCTGTGGCCGCCTCTGATGCGGCGCTTTGGAATCAGCCCGGAACTGGTCGGAGCCATGCGCCCCTTTTTGCTGGCTTTGAATTGGGGAACATTGCCTCTCCTCGGCTATTTTGCGCTCCGGCGTTATCTACAGGCGGTGAACGTGGCCGTGCCGGTTATGTTCGCGCTGGTATCGGCGAATGTGGTTAATGCAGTCGGCGATTGGTTGCTGATCTACGGACACTGGGGATTTCGCGCCCAGGGCATCACCGGCTCGGGGTGGTCGACCTGCTTTGCCCGAATCTACATGCTGCTGGTGCTCGTCATCGCCCTGGTATTGGTTGAGTCCAGGCGAGCATCAAAGCGGGCGACCTCTTCGGCCCTATCATATTGGCGAGACGGAGTTGCAGTCGATGCGCGCAGGATCGGGGCGTTATTGAGGCTAGGGGTGCCCGCCGCGGGACAGATCGTACTTGAAATGGCCGCGTTTTCGACCGCCGCCGCCCTGTGCGCGAAACTTGGCGCCTTGGCCCTCTCCGGACACCAGATTGCTTTAAATTGTGCCGCGTTCACCTTCATGGTGCCGCTCGGGATCAGCTCGGCGGCCTCGGTCCGGGTTGGTCAACAACTAGGCAGACGGGATCCCCAAGGCGCGCGCCGTGCAGGATGGTCAGCAATCTTGCTCGGCGCTGCATTCATGGCCTGCGCCGGACTGGCGTTTGTCTCCGCCCCCAGATGGATTGCACGCGTCTTTTCTCCCGACCCGGAGGTGATTCGCGTAGGCGCGAGACTACTCGTCGTGGCCGCGGCTTTCCAGTTATTCGACGGCTTGCAGGTGGTAACCACCGGAGCCTTGCGCGGCGCTGGCGATACCAGGACAGCTTTGTTTGCGAATCTGCTGGCTTACTGGTTAATCGGCATTCCGCTCGGATACTACCTGTGCTTTCGCCTCGGCTGGGGCGCAGTTGGCGTTTGGATCGGGCTCTGCATAGGAGTAATGATGGTTGGCTCGGCCCTTCTGATCGCCTGGCACAGGAAGAAACTTCACGCATACGGTCTTGAGCCCGTCCGGATGATTGGTTAAGACTCGAAACCGGGCAG
Source organism: Acidobacteriota bacterium (assembly GCA_019241535.1). GTDB lineage: Bacteria > Acidobacteriota > Terriglobia > Terriglobales > Acidobacteriaceae > Gp1-AA145. The sequence goes on from JAFAWX010000287.1 coordinate 2,451, forward strand.
GCTGATCTTTGCTCGCGAACTTCCAAGCTTCGGCAAACAAAGAGCTTGCCGGGCCGCCTCGGCCCTGCGTATCATCATGCGTTATGAGCAAGTCTACAGCGCACGAGTTTGAGCTTCGTGAAAAGGCGCAGCTGATGTCGGCCTCAGAGATTGAGCGCACGCTGTTGCGCTTGGCGCACGAGATTGTGGAGAAAAACGGCGGAATCGAGGACCTGGCGCTCGTCGGTATCCGCCGCCGCGGCGTGCCACTTGCCGAACGCCTGGGCAAGCTCATCGGTCGCATCGAAGGCACCCAGATTCCGGTCGGCAGGCTGGATATCACGTTTTACCGCGATGACCTTTCTACGCTTGGTCCCCGGCCGCTTGTCGAGCGCTCCGAGACCGGCATCGACATCGAGGATAAGCGCGTTATCCTGGTCGACGATGTGCTTTTTACCGGCCGCACGATACGCGCTGCCATGGAAGCGCTCTTCAGCCAGGGTCGCCCGCGGCGGGTGCAGCTCTGCGTGCTGATCGATCGCGGCCACCGAGAGTTACCGATTGAGGCCGCTTTCGTTGGCCGCGCCGTGCCCACCACGATGCGGGAGGTAATCGAGGTCAAGTTGAGCGAGATCGACGGGACGGAAAAAGTGCTGCTCGTCGAAAAGTAGCGCCGCACTCCTTCTGCCGATGGCAAGCGAAAAACTCCCCGGCATCGTACGGCGACGGCTTCTCCAGGCCGCGCGCGCCGCCATGAAGCAAGCCTATGCCCCGTACTCTCACTTCAAAGTTGGTGCCGCCCTGCTGACGGTAAGCGGCGACATTTTTTCCGGCTGCAATGTCGAGAATGCGTCCTACGGACTGACAAATTGCGCCGAGCGCACGGCGATTTTCACGGCCGTCGGCGAGCTTGGCCCGAAAATGATCATTGAAGCCATAGCAGTGGTGAACAACCAGCGCCTCCCTTGTTCTCCCTGCGGCGCCTGCCGGCAAGTTATCTTCGAATTTGGTCCGGAAGCAACCGTCCTGTTCCAGGGTTTGAATGCCTGGAAAACTCTGCCTATAACGGAGCTGCTGCCGGAAGGATTCCGTCTCCAGTGAGCTCCCCGCCGGTTGCGCCCTCCTCTCGTACTCGTCCGGCACTTCGCATTGTCGACTTCATCGCCAAAAAACGCGACGGCATGGAGCTGTCGCCGCCAGAGATCGAAGAGTTCGTGGCGGGTTATACCGCAGGAGAAATTCCCGACTATCAGGCTTCTGCCTGGCTGATGGCTGTGGTGCTGCGCGGCATGACGCGCGCCGAGACCTCGGCATTGACAAACGCCATGCTGCGGTCAGGAAAGGTCCTAGATCTTTCCGAATTTCCCGAAAGGAAAGTAGATAAACATTCAACCGGCGGGGTAGGCGACAAGACCTCGCTCGTTCTCGCACCGCTTGCTGCCGCCGGCGGGTTAATTGTTCCAATGATCAGCGGGCGTGGGTTGGGGCACACGGGCGGCACGCTCGACAAGCTCGAGTCGATTCCCGGATTCGACGTCAACCTGAGCGTGCGGGAATTTCGGCAGGTGCTCGCCGCCTGCGGCTGTGCCATGATCGGGCAGACCGCCGAAATCGCTCCTGCCGATCGCAAACTTTATGCGTTGCGCGACGTAACCGCGACGGTTGAAAGTCCTTATCTGATTTGCGCCTCCATCATGAGCAAGAAGCTTGCCGAGGGCATTGATGCCCTGGTCCTTGATGTCAAGACCGGCTCCGGTGCCTTCATGAAGAAAGAAGAGGACGCGGCGTTTCTCGCAAATTTGATGGTTGAAACCGGCGAGCTGCTGGGAACAAAGGTCGTTGCCCTGCTGACTAGTATGGACCAGCCCCTCGGCAGGCATGTGGGCAATGCGCTCGAGGTTGTTGAAGCCGTTGAGGTCTTGCGCGGGCACGGCCCGGACGACCTTCGGGAATTGTGCCTCGAGCTCGCGGGCTGGATGCTTCATCTCGGGGGAGCAGCCAGCACGCCTGAACAAGGAAAATCGAGGTCACGGCAGCTGATCGAGTCCGGTCAGGCGCTCGAGAGATTTCGGCAAATGGTTGAGCTGCAGGGGGGAAACGCCCGCGTGATTGATGATACTTCCCTGCTTCCGCGGGCGGCGCATCATCGTGAAGTGCGGAGTCCGCGTACCGGCGTAATTCAGGGGATCGACTGCCGGGCAGTTGGAATAGCGTCGGTGATCCTTGGAGGAGGACGAAACAAGAAGGAAGATGCGATCGACCCATCGGTCGGAATCGTGCTCGAACGTAAAGTCGGCGACCAGGTTGCAGCTGGAGAGCCGCTTTGCAGCCTTCACTACAATTCCGAAGTTCAGGGCTCTGAAGCAGCGGAACTGGTGGCCAGGAGCTTTTTTATTAGTGAACCGGCTGCCGTCCAGGGCAGGCCACTGGTCGAACGCATTATTACCGCGCGGGGAGAAAAGTAAATGGGGCGACTGACGGGCTTGCTCGGCCTTTTTACCATGGTAGCCCTGGCATTTGTTTTTTCCACCAACCGGCGAGCCATCCGGGTGAAAACTGTCGCCTGGGGTCTCGGCCTGCAATTCGTACTGGCAATTTTCGTTCTCCGAGTGGGAGCCGGCGAGCGCTTATTCCAGATGGCTGGCGATGGGGCGAAGCGGCTTCTCGACTTTTCCTATTTCGGGTCAACTTTTGTCTTTGGCGAGCTCGGAAAACAGCAGTCTTCCCTGGGGCTTATCTTCGCCTTCCAGGTCTTGCCTACCATCATCTTCATTGCCGCATTTTTCGCTGTCCTCTATCACCTGGGCATCATGCAGTTGATTATCCGTGCCGGCGCCTGGGTCATGACCGCCGTTATGGGGGCAAGTGGCGCGGAATCGCTCAATATTGCGGCGAGCATTTTCATGGGGCAGACCGAAGCCCCGCTGACGATCCGGCCATTTCTTCCCGAGCTCACGCAATCGGAACTGATGACGGTCATGACCAGCGGCATGGCCCACATCTCAGGAGGCATGATGGCCGCCTACATGCGCGTCGGCGGTGCGGACGCAAAGCACCTGCTGACAGCGGTAATCATGACCGCGCCCGGTACCCTGCTGGTTTCAAAAATGCTCGTACCTGAAACCGACAAGCCGCTGACCTCCGGCCGGGTGGAGCTGCCGAAACTGGAGCGGGAGTCGAACATTCTCGGCGCTATTGCCCGCGGGACAATCGACGGCTTGCATCTGGCCCTGAACGTCGGTGCCATGCTGATCACTTTTCTCGCCCTGCTGGCGCTCGTAAACGCCATTATGGGCTGGGTGCACATGCACATCGGCTGGTTCCCTTACAGCCTGGAGCAGGTCTTTGGGTGGGTGTTTTCGCCGGTGGCCTGGCTGATAGGCATTCCCTGGCGCGATGCCGCAAGCATCGGGAACCTGCTGGGCACGCGCATGACGCTGAACGAATTTGTCGCCTTTGCCAAGCTCGGCACCATAAGGGCGAACCTTGATCCGCGGTCGTTTACCATCGCCACCTTCGCCCTATGCGGCTTTGCGAATTTCAGCTCCATAGGAATCCAGATCGGTGGCATTGGCGCTCTAGCGCCGAACCGCCGAGGAGACCTGGCGCGGTTGGGACTTCGAGCCATGCTGGCAGGAACAATGGCCAACCTGATGTCGGCGTCAATCGCCGGAATACTAATTTCCTGATTTCCGAGTACCTCAGTGGCTAAGATCCACCCTGCTCCGGGGCGTTCTGAGAGCCGGGGGATATTTCCGCTAGAGAAGACGAGATGTGAGAGTTGGGGGCACACCCGCGCGAACATCCACGACTCTTCGCGCTACGGCTCATCGTGGCAGGAACCATGGCCAACTCGATGCGAGGAATCGCGAAAGGCGAGTTCTTAATAGCCACCGGGCTGAGTCTCAGAGGGAAGTTTCCCAAGCTGGCGCTTTTTACGACCCAAACATGCAGCCGTGCGCACTATACATTGCATTGATTGTAGTCGGATGCGATCGCGGCGTTTCTGCTTGTCATCGAGCGAATGCTGACAACCTAAGGCGATCAGAACTCGGAAAGTTCGATCTGCTCATTGGGATTCAGCTGCTTAAGAAAGTGCTCAATCGGCAGAATCCATATTTGTTCGCGGCGCTCTGCC
>JAFAWX010000017.1 GCA_019241535.1 Acidobacteriota bacterium
TTTTTCGGGGCAAAACGGGCGACTCGAAATCTTCATCCGATCGCCGAGCTTTCGGCCGAGAACTGTACCGAGCAGATGGGTGTACCCGGCTCCCTGGTATGAACGCCTGCCACACTTCCGCATGGGCTTTACCCCCAGTGCGGGCAAGGAACTGCAGTCGGAATACTTCGTGCCCCGCCGGGCGGCGGTCGAGGCCATTCTCGCCATAGAGAGGCTGAGCGCTCAGGTAGGGCCACATCTGCTGATTTCAGAGATCAGAACTATTGCCGCCGACGACCTCTGGATGAGCCCCTGCTACAAACAACCTTCCGTAACCATCCATTTCACCTGGAAGCAGGACTGGCCGGCAGTCAGCCGGTTGCTGCCTGTGATCGAAAGAGAGCTCGAGCCCTTTCATGCTCGGCCACACTGGGGCAAGCTGTTTGCCATGTCTTCCTCCAAACTACGCGCACGATACGAGAAAGTGCCGGAATTTGTTGCAATGTGCAGGAAATATGATCCCGGCGGGAAGTTTCGCAATGAATTTCTGGATGCCAATATTTTCAGTCAGGGAAGCTGATGATCCCTCGGGTTGCGCGCATTGTAGCGTTATTCCGCAGAATTTTCAGAGAGAATCCTCGTTCCTCTGCTGACGTTGGTAATCGTGCAGATTCGCTTGCGGATGGGGATAATATTCGCCAGCCCGTCTAACCGTTATCGGCAGGTACTTTTACTCAGCCACTCGGGCTCCAGCTCAGAATAGAATTGGTGGGAAGAAGCACTAGCCCCAAATTCAAAGTGGGCTGACGCCGGAAGGCTGCCGCCAAAGAGGTCCTTGGGATTTCATGCGATTGCTCAGTGTCCGGCTTATCATTTCGCTTATCTTGGCGGTCACGCTAGTCTCCGTCTTTTCCGCCTACTACCAGGTTCGGGGAGAGCGGCGCAGCCTGCGCAATGATTTGGATCGGCGGGCGGCGGTGTTGGCGGACAGCCTGGCGGGCAACCTCGAGCGCTACCTGGAAGAGGGCTCGAGCGCAAAGCTGCAACTGCTAGTTGACCGCTTCAGCAACCGCGAGCGCCTGGTGGGGGTGGCGGTTGTTAATGACAAACTCGAGGCAATCGCCCTGTCGGGCGGTTTGGCGGAGCTTCTCGACGCGCAACTTGCCCCGGTGCTGGCGCGGGCCAGAGCCGGCTGGGAGAAGCAAAGCGCCTTTGTGCGTGGGCCTAGCGGATCTCTGCATGTGTATGCGACTCCCCTTGAGGCGAGTACTGGCGCCAAGCGCGCTCTGCTGGTTATCGTCCACGATGCCACTTACATAGGAGCGCAGACCGCCCACGTCTGGCGGGAGACCTTTTTACGGGTCCTCGTGCAGGTATTCTTGATCGTACTAATTACCGTCCTCATTGTGCGCTGGAGCATCGCCGGACCGATCGCCCGAGTTTCGCAGTGGTTGCGTGCATTGCGGGCCGGAACCGCTCAAGATGCTTCCGTCACGGTTCCCGATTTTGATCTCCTCCGGCCACTCGCTCGCGACATGACCAGCATTGCCCGAAGCCTGGCCGCAGCACGCTCGGCTGCCGAGAGAGAGGCGCAACTGCGCCAGGCTGCAGAGTCGTCCTGGACGTCGGAGCGCCTGGCGGTGCATGTGCGCAGCAAACTGGGCGACAGCCGGCTGTTTGTGGTCTCGAATCGCGAGCCCTATAGCCACGTCCGCAGCGGTAAATCAGTGCAGTGCGTCGTGCCGGCAAGCGGCCTGGTCACCGCTTTAGAGCCCATCCTGCGCGCGTGCGACGGCACTTGGGTGGCGCATGGCAGCGGCGACGCCGACCGCATCATGGTTGACGCTCATGATCGTCTGGCAGTTCCTCCGGAGGAGCCCAAATACACGTTGCGCAGGGTTTGGCTCACGAAAGAGGAGGAAGACGGCTATTATTACGGTTTTGCCAACGAAGGCCTATGGCCCCTCTGCCATATTGCACACACTCGCCCGACCTTTCGCGCCGCCGATTGGGAGCATTACCGTCAGGCCAATATCAAGTTCGCTGATGCCGTACTCGAAGAGATGCGCGACACGCGTGAGCCCATGCTGCTCGTTCAGGACTACCACTTCGCGCTCCTGCCCCGCCTCATCAAACAGAAACGGCCGGACGCACGAGTGGCCATCTTTTGGCACATTCCCTGGCCAAATTCCGAGAGCTTTGCCATTTGTCCCTGGCAACCGGAATTGCTCGACGGCCTTTTGGGTGCGGACGTAATTGGTTTTCATATCCAGTCCCATTGCACCAACTTCTTACAGGCGGTTGACCGCACTCTCGAGTGCCGGATCGACTGGGAGCACGTGGCCGTCAATCGCAAAGGACATCGCACGGTGGTTAAGCCATTTCCGATCAGCGTGCATTTCCCGGAATCGCCCGGGCGGGACTCGACGCAGGCGTCTGGCTATCTGGAACGCGCCGCACTGCTCCGCGAGCTCGGAGTCGAGGCGTTGTACGTAGGGGTAGGCGTCGATCGAGTGGACTACACCAAAGGAATACTCGAACGCTTTTTAGCCATTGAGCGCTTGCTGGAAACCCATCCTCCTTATCAAGGCAAATTCGTCTTCGTGCAGATTGGCTCGCCCAGCCGCACCCATATCAAGCGCTATCATGATTTGCTCGCCGACGTCGAAGCCGGAGCAGAGAGAATCAACTGGCGTTTCCAGACCAGTACCTGGAGACCCATTGTTTTTCTGAAGGGGCATTTCAGCCACGCCGAAATCCAGCGCTATTATCAGGCGGCAGACCTTTGCATGGTCACATCGCTGCACGATGGCATGAATTTGGTAGCCAAGGAATTTATCGCGGCACGACAAGATGAGCAGGGGGTGCTGATTCTCAGCCTGTTTACCGGCGCAGCGCGCGAACTGCTGGATTCGGTGCTCGTCAATCCTTACGATATCGAAAGCACTGCGGAGGCAATTTGCCACGCTCTCGAAATGGAACCGGAAGAGCGCGCGGCCCGCATGCGGCGCCTACGCAAAGTTGTCAAAGAGCAGAATATCTATCGTTGGGCTGGAAATCTCGTGGCAGAACTCTGCGATGTCCGCTTAGAGATGCCGCAGGAGAAGGGCAAAAGAGGTCACGCGCGCGTTGCCGCCCAGTCAAGCTGAAGCCGGGAATTGCTTCGGCAACGATTCCGGCGTCTGGCAGCCCGCCGAAGGCCCTCGCTCCTCATTGCTATTCGGCGGAAGATCACCGGCTGTACCAGCGCCAATAAGGCGGTCACAAGCGGATGTGCCAGGTGAGTGGCACCAGATCTGCAAGACCGGCAGAGAGTGGGACGTCTTAGTTGTCGACAGTGCCACTCTCCAGTTATTCCGATTTATTGTTTCATCGAGGTTTTTCCCTCGTTCTTGGCCTGGGTTTTCTCACCCGCACCGATCGGGGCCGCTTTTGGTTTCCAGAATTCGGGGTCAGCCTTTACCCAGGCATCCGGCGGATAGCTCATCTTCGGGCTGAACTGGAACAGGTTTGTTTGCGTGAACTCAACCGCAGCCGACTCCAGTTCGCCGAGCTTTTTCATGCCCTCCTCCCCCATCGCGCTCAGGAACTGTTTGTCCCGCTCCATGGCCTGGTCGATCTCGGCCGCGGATTTCAGGGGAACGAAAACCACATAGGCTGCGTCTTCCTGACCATACATGGCTTCATAGGTTGTCCAGTGCGCGTCAGGGATCTTCTCGTATGCTTCTTTAACCAGCTTGACGGCGTCGCTCCACTCCTTGCGGTGACCCGGCCGAACCCGGAACAATGAGATCTCGACATAGTGCATATGGGTGGGATCAACCGGCGCCCGCAGGCTCTGCTCTTGGTTGTAGACAAGCACGCTGCCGTCAGTCTCGCTCAACAAATCACCATCGCTGACACTGGCGCGATCTAGTGCGGCCGAGAGCGCGGCATTCTTCTGGGCGGCTAGGGTATCTTTCTCCCAGGCGTCAAATGAATCATAGCCGGTAAA
>JAFAWX010000226.1 GCA_019241535.1 Acidobacteriota bacterium
TCCGCTACTCCCAGATCATGAGCTGCGATTGCTCGCCAAGCATTCCAGCTGGAAATTGCGAGCGAAACCCCTTTCATTAGAAAGGGCCATAGGCGGACGGGGTGCAATGCAAGACAGTTCTAAGGGAGACCACAAAGCCCACGATGAACCCCGCGAATAAGGTAAGCATGTTCCTAACCGATGCTTTGCAGCTGACCCGCTCATCAGTTACTGCGGTCGTTTGATTTCATTCCTTCTCCCTCCCGGGATCTTTGAAACAACTAGCTTCTGCAAAGCTGGTGTTCCCGAGGGAGCCCCGTGCTCCATTCGCGTTTGCAGAAGGACATCCCGTGCCGGATAGCCCTCCTTGCACGCGCAAACCTAAGCTTGGCTTGTTGGTGACATCGAGGACTGTTTGAGGAGCCATTCGCTCAACCACTCTAAAGGCCGCTTGAGATTCTTCCAGGATTTGTCGGCCGTGTAGACCGGCGCTTTCAAAATGAGGGCCAGCGCGAGACAGGCGCGGTCGCGGAAAGACAGGGCAAGTGAGCGGGTTAACTGCATCCGGTAAGCCCTTCCTGCCGTTCTGCACTTTTTTCCCCTACGAACGGGCCGGTCCATCCACGATGCGAACCATTTGCGATCGGTTTACCGGTTTCCGATTGCCGCGCCTGGCCTGGTTGTCCGTTGCGCTGCATTTTGTTGAATGCGCGTTTGCATGCGGATTCGGTACTGCCTCCGCTCACATTTTTTGATGACTTAGCTGGCCTTGCGGTCAGTTTGCAATCCGTTAATTGCATAGTTGTACGGGTAAAAGGGACTGACCTTTGTTATTTGGGAACTGTCTCTGCAGACATTGTGAAGCTTGGAACGTTTCCCAAGAACGAGTTCGAGCAAAAAGAAGTGGAATTCCAGGAGGTCAATCAAGTCGCGAAGTGAATGGGAATGCCAATCGGAAGTCGCACGACTGCGGCTCCGGTTGTTCCAACCTGGCCTTGCTCCGAGTTAGAAGCCCAAGACGATTGCCGACGAGCGTGGGAGCTTGCACTCTGTCGCTGTTGCCTTCGCGAATAGCTTTGTAAACTTCCGCAGCTAGCGTGATGGGCACTTGACTAAAGAGATCCTCCCAAACGAAGGCGCCGACCGTGGATAGGTTCCGGATACCTCCGTCGCGAGTAAGGCGATCAGGAGGGGGATGCCGGTAAACGCGCCGCCCGCCAGCGTAGCGCACGCGAGGTGTGTCCGCTCAATGGATTCCGCCAGCGACTATTTCTCGTGGGCTGCAACGCCGGCTTGGACAGTTTCCGTTCAAACTTGATGCCAGCCGCCTCCAGAATCTGGGCGACCGCATGCGCACATCGGCCAATGCCCGCCCGGTTCAACGTATTTTGTGGAACACGGCTAAATGAATCTCACACCGGCAACAATCTCGGTTGGATATGCTTTGGCAACATGGGCTAACCTGCGAAGCTCTGGCTTCACCCGAGGCAGTCAGACTTTCAAACACTCAGCTGAAATGGTAACTTCCGCAGGCGCTGCCCTGTCGCAGCATAGATGGCATTGGCGATTGCCGGCGCCAGAGGCGGCAGTGCTGGCTCACCCATGCCTCCACAATCGTCGCCACTCGGGGCAAGATGGACCTCGATCGGGGGCGCTTCGTTGATGCGAATCGGATCGTAGTCGGTAAAGTTGCTTTGTTCGACCGCGCCCCGCTTGAAAGTGATCGCGTTCTTCAGTGCGGCACTAAGGCCGTAAATGATCGCGCTCTCGGTCTGTGCCCTAACGCCCTCGGGATTTACTACCGTCCCACAATCTACTGCCGCCACGATGCGATGAATCTGCAATGCTTTTTCCTGGCTGACCGAGACCTCTGCTACCTCGCCGAAGTAGCTGCCAAAGGAAAAATATACAGCTATTCCTCGTCCCCAGCCCTTCGGGAGCGGTTTCCCCCAGCCTGATTTTTCTGCAGCAACATTCAGCACTTTGAGCAGGCGCTGAGGATTGGGATCGTCTTCGTCGGCTGGATTGCCGCTCTTTCCTCCGACCAGCAGGCTTCTTCGAAATTCCACCGGGTCACGATGAGCTTCCGCCGCCAGTTCGTCAATGAAGCTTTCAACAACGAAGCCGTTGAACGAGTGTTCGACCGAGCGCCACCAGGCGCGCGGGACCGCAGTCGGCACGTCATTGAACTCCAGCCGTACATTGGGAATCGCGTATGGCATTTGTTTGGCGCCGCCGATCTCGGAATCTTCTGGCTTGTTCTGCTCCGGATGCCACAAACCGTTAATTGAAGTCGAGGCCAGGGTATGGGACCAAACGATGGCACGCCCATGTTCGTCGACAGTGCCTTGCAGACGATGACAAGATGCCGGGCGATAAAAATCATGAGTCATATCATCTTCGCGCGTCCATAGCAGCTGCACCGGCCGGTCTATTTCTTTCGCGATCTGCGCTGCTTCCGCCGGATAATCCGGCATGTAACGGCGGCCAAATCCGCCTCCCATAAAGGTTGTGTGTACAACCACTTTCTTGGCGTCGAGCCCCATGGTGTCCGCCACCACTCGTTGCACCCAGTCGGGCGACTGCGTAGGCACCCAAACTTCACACCCGCCTTCCCGGCGATGGATCGTGATGTTCATTGGTTCCATGGTTGCGTGTGCCTGAAATGGCAACTCATACACAGCTTCGATGTGTTTCGTCGTAGCGCTTAGCGCCGCGTCCACATCGCCATCGTTACGCAGGCGCTTACCTGATTTTGAAGCGGCACTTTTGAGCATTTCGCTCAGGGTTTCGCTAGACTCAGATATCGCCGATCCATGGTCCCAATTGATCTCAAGGGCCCGCCGTGCCTGCATTGCCTGCCAAGTGGAATCAGCCACTACGGCGATGCCGCCGGCAGTAAACTTTCCGGCGCCAAGCGCCGGGATCTCGAACACACCCCGAACACCGGCCATGGCTTTAGCTTTCCCGGCATCGAACTTGGCCGGCTTTCCCCCGAATGTGGGGCAGCGTGCGATGACTGCGAACAGCATGTCTTGTACGCGCACATCCAGTCCGAATTGCGCCCTGCCGTTTATCTTTGCCGGGATATCCACCCGCGGTATCTCGTGACCGATCAGTCGAAATTCGCTTTCCTTCTTGAGAGGTACTCTCGCGGGATTTGGCAAAGGAAGCTTTGATGCAGCTTCGACCAGTTCGCCGTAGCTCGCCTTTTTCGTCGAACTCCTGTGCAGCACTGCCCCCTCGCGCGCGAAGCACTGCTCGCGGGGCACGTTCCATTTCACCGCCGCTGCAGTGATCATCAACTCGCGCACCGTTGCCCCGACGCGTCGATACGGCATGTAATTTTGCCGGGTACTGTGGCTCCCGCCGGTCCCCATGTGCGTATAAATGTCCGGCCTCGTCTCTGCTTGTTCCACGCTGACTTGATTCAGACTGACCTCTGCCTCTTCTGCCAGCGGAATTGCCAAACCGGTGCGAATGCCTTGTCCCATCTCTGATTTCGCCACGATCAACGAGATTTCGCCGGTCGGCTTGACGTGTACCCAGGCCACAAATGGACTGGGCACCGGCTTGTGCGCACTTTGCTCGTTTTCCCTTGCCAGCCGCAAAAGCCCAGAAACACGCACCCCGATAAGAATTCCAGCTCCTGATGTGCTAGCGGCAACCACGAAAGCCCTGCGGCTAAGCGGCATGATTGGCTCCTTTCGCGGCGCGGCGAATTCCGAGGCGTATCCGCTGGTACATTCCACACCGGCAAAGGTTACCAGCCATCGCATCATTGATTTCGTCATCTGTGGGATGAGGCGTTCTTGCCAGCAGAGCGGCGGCTTGCATGATCTGCCCGCTCTGGCAGTAGCCGCACTGCGGCACCTGTTCTGCGATCCAGGCTATCTGCAGCGGATGGGCAGCATTGTCCGACAGGCCCTCAATAGTTGTGATTTTCTTATCGCCTGCCGCTGACACCCGCGTCTGGCACGATCGCACCGCTTGGCCATCCAGATGAACCGTACAGGCACCGCACACTCCCATGCCGCAGCCATATTTGGTGCCAGTCAGTCCCAGCGCATCCCGAAGGGCCCATAACAGAGGCGTATCGAGTCCAACATCTATGGTGTTGATCTTCCCATTTACGTGAAGTTTAATCGGAGCCATATACCCCCCTTGCTGATTGCAATGACAGTACGCCCGACCGAGCATGCTCCCGAATCAATTTGGGATGAATCGTAGTCTAGATGTGATGAGACGTAGTCGTTTTCAGTCGTTTTCAGAAATGGAGCAAGACGATGATTTCTAGGTTTAGGATAGTAAGAAGACTCTGAGTTGAATGTCGAATATGAAGCGGATTCGATCTAGCGCATCAAATCAAAGAAATGGCCGGTGGCTTCTTCTAGCGCCGTGCTGGGCGCTGGTCGTCGTTGTATTCGCGAGCCAGTGGTTCTTCTACGATTCCGCTCACGGATTAAGCGATCGTTTTCTTTTCTATCTGGGCTGGTCGTTTTATTTGTGGGGAGTGCTCACGCCTTTGGCACTGTGGCTTGGGCGGCGTTACCCGATTGAGGCTGGTACATGGGCGTTAAGGCTCCCGCTGCACATCGCATTCAGTATGTTCTTGACGATCGCACAGCTTTCTTTGGAAGCCTCGCTCAGCTGGTTGCGTGCTGGAGCGGACTGGTCTCTGTCTGCGACGTTGGGCCACTATCTCCGGCAGCACACGCAGATCGGATTTTTGATCTATTGGCTCCTGGTTGGGGCGGCTCAGTTCTATCGCATGTATGATCAGTCGCGACAGCGCCAAGTTCACGCCGCGCAACTGGAGGCGCGGTTAGCGGAAGCCATGATTAACAATCTGCGAACCCAACTCCATCCCCATTTTTTATTCAACACGCTGCAAGCTGTAGCGACTCTTATCCCAGAGGATCCGGAAGCAGCCGAGGACGTTGTCCAACAGCTGAGCCAGTTGTTGCGCGTCTCCTTGGACCAGATGCACGCAGACGAAATATCTCTTTCACGGGAACTCGAATTTTTACAGCATTACATGGCTATACAACAGCGCCGTTTTGGTGACCGGCTTTGCTTTGAGGTTCAAATCAGTTCGGCTTTGCTCGACTGCGCTGTTCCTACTCTCGTGCTTCAGCCGCTTGTCGAGAATGCCATTCGTTATGGCATCAGCAAGCATAAGGAACACGATGTGGTGACGATTCGAGCTTTTGAAAAACATGACCGGATCTGTCTGGAAGTCATCAACCTGAGCAGTCAGCTTGAAGAGAAACCGGAAAGACTCTTGTCGCGAGGAGTCGGTCTGTCCAATACGCGGCTGCGGCTTGAGCAGCTCTACGGCATAGAACAATCCTTATCTCTATTCCAACTCGAGCCAAAGGGCGTCTGCGTACGGCTTTCGATTCCAATCCGTCGCTTTCACCCTGAGGAGAACACCGCCTCGGCAATGGCGACGGCATGACGCTTCGAGCCCTAATCATCGACGATGAGCCGCTGGCCCGCCGCGGTCTATCACGGTTCCTCAAATACGATTCTGAAGTCGAACTCATTGGCGAGTGTGCCGATGGCGAGTCTGCGGTAGCCACGATCTTGGGTAAGAAACCTGACCTTGTATTTCTCGATGTACAAATGCCGGAGATGGACGGTTTCAGCGTAGTTCGTACTGTCGGTATTAGCCGTATGCCTGTCACCATTTTTGTCACAGCCTATGACCGATATGCGTTGAGAGCATTCGAGGTAGACGCTGTGGATTATCTCCTCAAACCCGTGGGGCAGGAGCGCTTTACCCATGCGTTGACACGGGCGAAACGAAGGATCGCTGAGAAGTCACACTGCGATCTAAACCGGAACATCAAAGCAATGCTTGAGCGGCTACGCGGCAACGAGTACCTTGACCGCCTCTCTGTTCCACATAATGGCCGTATTTTACTCGTGAGGACAGAGGAAATTGACTGGATCGAGGCCAATGGAAATTACGCCCGGCTCCATATAGGCGTGCGGACGCATGAAATTCGTGAGACTCTTAACGCGCTCGAGCACAAACTTGATCCGCGCCAATTCTTGCGAATCCACCGATCTACGATAGTAAACGTCCGTGCCATCAAGGAAATGCAGCCATGGTTTCACGGCTACCATCTGCTGCTGCTTCAAAATGGACGAGAGCTCAGGATGAGCCGCTATCACAACAAGGTCGCGCAACGGCTCGGCTTTCGTAGTCGACGACCAGAGCGATCGTAAGATGCAAGCGTCAGAACCAGAACGTTTCTTCACCCCCTTCGCGGTACTCACAAGTTCGTTCGCACGCGCGTGAGCTCGAATTCAGCCGATGATGTGTACTACTGCTTCGAGTAATCGGAATGGCCTCCCGCTCCCCATGACGGGAAAGTTCTAACTAGTACCAGTCTCTTAACCCAGAGTGACCGATGCTGGCCTGTTCGTTTTCGGACATCACGGGCCAACGGTGGACACTTTTCGTTCGATTGGGGTGTTCTCTTGTACTTCGCCATCAACGGTTTAGGTCTTGAACTATATTGGTAAGAGCATTGCGCGGACTAGCAGTGGTTGTCCGGGACGACGAATATGATGCACGGGCTAACACAAGATCTTCGCTTAGCGCTGCGGCAATTCCGGAGGAATCCAGGATTCACTACACTCGTAGTCCTCACGCTGGCGCTCGGCATCGGCGCCAACACTGCCATCTTCAGTGTGGTCAATGCCGTCCTCCTTAAACCCCTGCCCTATCAGGATGCAAACCGTCTGGTGATGATCTGGCAGCAAAATCCGCATCGTGGCTGGTTTCAAAACAATGTTTCAGGTGCGAATTTCCTCGATTGGAAGACACAGAACCATGTGTTCAGTGATATCGCTGCCTTCGACTCGCGTTCCTTCAATCTGAGTGGAGACCCTAAACCCGAAGAGATTGCAGGCGAAAGAGTCACGACCAATCTTCTTTCGATGTTGGGGGTTCAGCCTCTGCACGGGCGACTTTTTCTTCCTGAAGAAGAACGTCAGGACAAGGCCGCGGTCGTTATCAGCTATGGCTTGTGGCGGCGCCACTTCGGCGCTGACCCAACGCTCGTGAGCAAGAGCATTTCACTCAACGGTGAGCGCTATCCAATTGTTGGAATCTTGCCCGCCAGCTTCGACGACATCTACGCTGCCCGCTTTGCCTCTACCGCACAACTCTGGATATCGGGAATCCAGCCTTTCCCAACCGAGCGGGAGTTTCACGAGTACCGGGCGATCGCAAGACTGAAGCCCGGGGTGACTCTGGCTCAGGCGCAGGCTGAGATGGATACAATCGCCAACCGGCTTGAGACACAATATCCGGAATCGAGCGGATGGGGAATCGGCCTAGTAAAGTTGCATGATCAAGTGACCGGATACACACGCCCTGCGCTCCTGGTCTTGCTCGGAGCTGTCGGATTGGTCCTTCTTATCGCATGCGCAAACGTTGCGAACCTGCTGTTAGTACGCGCTACCGGGCGCGAGAGGGAAACGGCGATCCGCGCTGCGCTTGGCGCCAGCCGTGCTCAGCTTGTGCGGCAATTTCTAGTTGAGAGCACTTTGCTTGCGATAGTGGGTGCGACGAGTGGTGTTCTTCTCGCCGCCTGCGCGTCAGGGTTCCTGGTCCGGTTGTCTCCTCCAGACACTCCACCTATCGAAGGTGCGGGCATCAGCGCATTCGTGCTGCTTTTCACCTTTGTACTTGCGATTGCCACCGGAATTGTTTTTGGCTTGGCTCCGGCGTTGGGATCTTCCCGGCCACGAGTAAACGAGGCACTCAAAGAGAGTGGCCGGAGTACTACCAGTGGTACCAAGAGTCGTAAGTTGCGCGATTTTCTCATCGTTTGCGAGTTTGGACTTGCCCTTTCTCTCCTCATAGGCGCAGGCCTGATGCTCAAGACGCTGCAGCACCTTCGCGGTGTCGACATCGGAATTAATTCCAACCACGTTTTAAGCTTTAGAGTTCCTCTTCAGGATCCCCGATACCAGGAACCGCGGCCGCAGGCTGAATTCTTTCGACAGATTCTGAGTCAGATCGCGGCGATTCCCAGTGTCGAGTCCGCCACAGTTTCTCGCGGAATACCTATGTACGGCTGGGCCGGGTGGGGATTTGTGACCGCGGATAATCCCAATCCCCGTGCTGGGGAGGTGCCCGACGCTAATTATGTGGTCATTGCCCCGGCTTATTTCCAGACCTTGCAGATTCCGTTGCGTCAAGGGCGTCAGTTCACCGATTTTGATACCCCAGGCACCCAGCCGGTGGCGATAGTCAGTGAATACTTAAGCCAAAAATATTGGCCGGGACAAGATCCAATCGGCAAGCGCCTAAAAGCCAGCACAGATGCCAATGACAATTCTCAGCCTTGGCTCACGGTCGTGGGCGTAGCAGGAAACGTACGCACACGAGGCCAATATGCTGAGTTCCAACCGGAAATCTACGTTCCGTACACGCAGTACCCATGGGTGCTTACACCGCGCCATATCCTGGTGCGAACCACCGGCGATCCTTTGGCGATTGTTCCGGAGATTCGGCGTCAAGTAGCAGCGCTCGATAAAAATGTTCCGCTCTCAGAAATCCAAACGATGAATGAAGTTGTCGCGGGGCCGATTCAGCAATCGCGAACTCTCATGTGGCTGCTCGCCGCATTCGCGAGCCTCGCCTTAGTGTTAGCGATGGTCGGCATCTACAGCGTGATTTCTTACGCGGTATCGCAGCGCACACATGAGATTGGCGTTCGTATGGCGCTAGGCGCAACCGGTGGTGATGTGGCCGGTTTGGTAGTGCAGCAAGCGCTATTGCTGACCTCAATCGGGGTTGCCGCCGGTTTACTTGGCTCCTTTGGCATCACTCGATTGTTTACAAGTTTACCCTTTGAAATGCGCAGGTCTCTGTTGTTCGATGTTCGCCCCACTGACCCGTGGATATTGACGGCAGTTTCCGGAATCTTGTGCATTGTAGCGCTGCTTGCCAGTTTTATCCCTGCGCGCCGCGCCGCGAAAGTCGATCCCCTGGTGGCATTGCGATACGAATAATCGTCCGCCAATACCTCAGAATGATTCTGATGTAGCCGAGGCGAACCCATGCCGAGAGAGTTCTCGATGTGATATTCGTGCGCGTCACTAGGAACCGCTGCAAGCCCGCAACTAGTCGTTTAACACCAGCTTCGCTTGTAGCTGCGCAACTTGCGCCCGTCTTGCGTCTGACTCTGGTTCCCCCCTTAGGTGCGATCAACTCAACGCTGCAATCTGGCTCCAACCGCCGGTCAATGAAGATCCGATTTATGGGCGAAGTCGCCGATGCGCCGATCAGCCGTGCGGGGAGTTCATCGTGAAAACTTCCGGCCAGTGTTTCCTCGAAGTTTTGTTTCGGGCGCGAGGCGATCACGCCTAGGAGCGTTCCAAGCCGGCGTGTGAATTCAGATAAGCTTGAAATGCAGCGCACACCTGCTTGCCCGTCATGGACCACTGCCAGGCTTCATAGTTCAGCACGCCTTCGTGCGGCGCCCGACCGTAGTCGTACTCGGGCAAGGGCCGGAAGCTTTCCTCGACGGAGTCGAAACGAATCAGGAAATCCCCTTGCGAGGCGTACGCCTCGAGCGCCTGACGCTTGCGTGCGATCTCGCCGGTGGTCGGGTGCAGCGAGACGGCGGGTTGGGGTGCCGGCATAAACGTCTGGAATTTGCGGTCCTCTTTCTGGAACAGCTTGTAAACGGCATCTCCCAGGCCGGCAGCGAGTGCTCCCGGGCGATGACGGAGGTGATGAAATTGCAGCTATCGTGGTCGGGGATGCCCCCCTTCGTAAGCGAGCGTAAGCAACGCATGCGGGCGTACCCGGCTAAGGACCTGGAACGCACCCTCGATCGCTTCTGGCAACCGCTGGAAAAGCTGCTGATCGATTATGTGTTTGGCAGACCGGTCCTTCAGAAATTCCACGTTCCTCACTCCCACATGGCTAAGGGCCAGGCGGGCTTCTTGCTGGCGCAGGAGGCTGTAGGCTTCGCGCGAACCGTGCCGGCTCCAGAAATATGGGTCGAGAGGCGCGCCGTCAGTGCAGAACAAAACGTAAGGTTCTCGCATGCGCTGCATGAGCGCGGCACAGGTGACCGCCTCATCATCGGGATGCGCCACGATGATCAGAGTGCGTCCCAAGAGGCGAGCCAGGGCGCGCATGTTTTTTTGATGCATTTCCCTCACTTGAGGTGGGAAATTACCGAATACTTGAGAGCCGTTCCAGTCGAGGAAGCTGCCATAGCGGCTACGTGATGCCAATTGCAAATTAGCATGGCTACAGCCGGTGCATGTTGTGGCTCCATGAAACGTGAACTAGCCAGTCCCACATGAGAAGCCATCTTTTTCTGGACTTACCGAATCCGCCAGGTATCCCTATCCTTCCATTGAGCCCACTTTTATCTCGCCCCTGCATCGAAAACCGCCGCACTGAGGATGGCCCGTAATCATGATCGGGTATTTGACCGAAGAGATGCATGACGGGAACCGAGTTTTCACTCTGAACTGATTGCAACCGAGCTTGGATTGGCTTAAGGCACAAGCAAATCTCCTAACGATTGAATCGGCACTCTTCCGGCCAGTGCACGCCGGGGTATGCTCAATTTATTTCAGCGATTTAGCTTCCGAGTGGCCCTCTGGGCCGTACGGCAGCGAACGTGAGAACAGCACCTGGCGGAAAGTCCTGAACCCGAATTACTCGCAGCGGGTTGGGAGGGAGGAACTGTTCGAGCGGG
>JAFAWX010000268.1 GCA_019241535.1 Acidobacteriota bacterium
CCCGAGAGTACCACAGATCTCAAGATGCAATGCGTCCGTTGCAGGTAGTCCCAAGAGTCCGGCAAGGCGTTGTCTGTTTCGTCCTGCCGTGGCAATCTTCAACCCTTCCCTTTTGGCCGGGGAGCATTCTTAATGACATCACTGCTCTTCTAAGTTACTGATTCCATTATCTCACTTTGCCACCGCACGAGCCGAGGCCAGCGTTCTGCGCGCTTGACGATCGCAAGCCTTCTGCAGACTGGGAGCGTTACTTTTGGGCTCCTTGGCCATTGCCGGCGAGGCATAGCTAACCTCCTCCAACCCTGGGCGCCTTAAGATGTTTTGGATGATATCCTGCGCCTGAGCCACGCATGGGCAGCGCGCTGGCTGCCGAGCATCCTAGGCACCGACGATGGCAATATTTGAGTTCGACTGCGCCCTGGTTCAGGGATAGCGGCCCTGGACGCAATTTGCAGTTACGTCGACAAGTCCCTTACAACCAGCTTTGCCCAGTAGGTCGAACTTTCTCAGCCAGCAGCACCCAAGAAAGAGGCGGTCGAGAATATTTAGCCGATCGCGAAAGTCAATCGGCTTTGAGTCTCTAGAGACTGTTGATTACGAAGTTGGTAACAATGTGGCTGTCGGTGTTTATTTCTACATTAACGGTGTATTCGGGGTCACACTTTCTGGGGATTGACTCGCCTCGGGCGGTCTGTATTCTTAATAGGCTCGCGCAACGCCTTCTGCGTCGCCTGCTTCGGGAGAGGCTGATCACGTAAGAAGAAGTTGCCCGGCAGGTTGATGCGCGACACTTCCCCCCTTTCTCGCCTCAATTTGCGGGTTCGCGGGCCAAAATTCCAAGTGGCCTGGGAATCAACCCTCGTCCCTCAAGAGCTCGCACGAGTGAGTAGAAGTTTGCGGTCTCCTGGTTGCTTGAGACTAGCGGTGCGCGGAAAGGGTTCTGATGGGGGACTCGTTTTGTCGTACGTGTAATCGTAGCGGTCAGGCATGTCTTGCGGTCTTGATCGGCCTGGCAGCCTATTCGGCCTTCGCCCAGAGCAACGTGCAGGGGAAGTGGAACACCCTGTCTGCCACCATGACGATTAATCCCGTCCACGTGGCACTGCTGGCGAATGGCAAGGTACTGGTCGTTGCCGGGTCCGGCAACTGTCCTGCGTCTCAGTCAGGATGTCCTTCGGGCCCGCCGTATAGTCCCTCAACCAATGGCTCAGGAGCTTTGCTGATGGATCCGGCCACGGGTCAAGTGCTGGCCCAGTTCTCCTTGTCCTGGGATATGTTCTGTAACAGCATGGTACTGCTTGAGGACGGGCGGGCGCTGATTGACGGCGGCACACTTCAGTATGACCCCTTCCACGGACAGCCACAGTCAGCGATCTTTGATCCTTCCACCAACACCTTCACGAACACGGTGAGCATGATGCATGGGCGCTGGTACCCCACCGTACTCACGCTCGCCGACGGTCGGGTAATGACATTTTCCGGACTGGACGAGAATGGAAATACCAATCCCGAGATCGAGTTTTATACCAGTGGATCGGGGTGGAGCCTTCAATCAACCGCTACCTGGACTCCGGATCTGTACCCTCGCCTCCACCTTCTGCCGGACGGCAAAGTGTTCTACTCCGGCGCCCAGACCACATCGAAGCTGTTCGATCCGTCAACCGGCGCCTGGAACACGGCCTTCGCCACGACGAATTACAGCGGAACACGCCTGTATGGCACATCGGTTCTGATGCCACTGATGCCGGCCAACAACTACGATCCCAAGCTCATCATCCTTGGGGGCGGCAACCCCGCGACCAAAACAACCGAGATCATTGACTTGGGGGCTTCAACGCCAAAATGGCAGTACGGCCCTAACATGAGCCAGGCACGTATTGAAATGAATGCCGTGATTCTTCCAAGCGGAAAAATTCTGGCGCTCGGCGGCTCGGTGAACGATGAAGACGCAACCAGTGCGAGCTTCAATGCAGATCTTTATGATTCGTCCACCAATACCTTTTCCTCGGCGGGAGCCAATGCGTATCCTCGACTGTATCACTCGGTAGCGCTGCTGCTTCCCGACGGCACCGTGTGGCTGGCGGGCGGCAATCCCTCCCGTGGCACCTACCAACAGCAGATCGAGATCTATCAACCGGCATACCTTTTCAATTCGAATGGTACGCTCGCGACGCGGCCTTCGATCACAAACGCCCCTGCATCCGTCTCTTATGGCAGCACGTTCACCGTTAGCACGCCCGACGCAGCCAGCGTAGCTTCCGTGGTTCTGGTTCGTAACGGAACGGTTACGCACGCCTTTGCCACAGACCAGCGTGAGGTTGGCCTGACGTTTACCGCAGGGAATGGGGCGCTAATGGTCTCCGCTCCCCCGAATGGCAACATCGCTCCTCCCGGCTACTACATGCTTTTTATTCTGAATAGCTCTGGAGTGCCGTCGGTCGCGAACTTTGTCCAGGTGACAACGGCACAGCCGGATTTTTCGCTCACGGCGACGCCAGCTTACCGCACCGCTGCGCCGTCTACCGGCACGGGTTATACCCTGAACGTGGCAGCGGTTAACGGATTCAGCGGAAACGTGAGTTTCGCTGTTGGCGGGTTGCCGGCGGGCGCTTCTGCCAGCTTCAGCCCTAATTCAATCTCGGGTTCGGGGACTGCCACAATGACCGTAAGCACTTCAAGTTCAACACCTACTGGAACTTACAAGATCACTGTAACCGGGTCGAGCGGAACTCTTACCCATTCGGCACAGGTAACGCTGCTGGTAGCAGATTTCGCGATTTCGGTTTCTCCCGCCAGCCAGACAGTAACCCGGCCTTCAAACGCTGCTTATAGCGTAACGGTCACCCGCAAGGGGCCATTTGTCCACACTGTACGCTTCAGCGTGATGGGCTTGCCCGCACACTCGAGCAGCTCGTTCAGCCCGCCAACGGTTACCGGTTCGGGCAACTCCACGCTAACCATATCGACGGCCGTTAACACCCCAACGGGCACCTATACAGTGACGGTTGTGGGTAAGGGGAATGGTGTTTCCCATTCTGCTCCCGTGAGTTTAGTGGTTCAATAGGCGTCGAAATTTGTGCCAGACGCCAGCTTGCAATGATCAAGAAATGTTTCTCGTTTATATTCTGATTGTCTCCTGCCTCCTGATAATCGCAACGCCGGCAACGACGAAATGCACGCCGACCGATATCTCAGGAACTTGATCTGGCACCTTTTTTTTTAAAGCCACCCGAGTGTCCCGGCCTTCACGTTGATAGTTATTCTGAATGGCAGCGGAACGGCCGTTGTGAAATGTCCCGAGCGTCGCAAGGACGCTCTTCAGGTTCACTCCGTCGCGGAGTTTTCAATTACCATTGGAACGATTTCCATGCAAAGCGCCGCTTGTTCGTAAGTTGCTGATTTGACGAGCGCTAGCGGCACCTACAGAAGCAGCCGGCCTATCCATGGCAACTCAGCCGTCGGGCTCGCCATCCACCTCACGAGGAGTAAGGGATGCGGTTAAAGCAGAAACACCGTTCTGCGCGCCTGACGATCGCGAGCCTTCTGCGCCCCCACCTTGGGGCTTTAATGCTTGGCTTCTTGGCGATCGCTGGTGAAAGCATTGCCAACCTCCTTCAACCCTGGCCGCTCAAGGTTGTTCTCGATGACGTCCTGCGCTCGCGCAACACCCATGCATGGGCAACACGCTTGCTGCCGAACATTTTGGGCGGCGACAAAATGTCGATGCTCGAGTTCGCGTGCGCCCTGGTTCTAGCCATAGCCGTCCTCGACGCCGTTTGCAGCTACGGTGAGAAGTACCTTACAACCAGCGTCGCCCAGTGGGTCAGCTATGACCTGCGACTCGCCATCTACTCCCATATTCAGCGGCTTTCGCTCGCCTTCCACGACCAAAAGCGGACTGGGGACCTGATCAGCCGCGTAACCGACGACATCGAAGCGATCCAGGCGTTTATCACGAATGGCCTTTTGGGCGTCCTCATCAATGCCATGACGATTGTCGGAATGCTCGGGGTAATGTTCTACCTTAACTGGCGCTTCACTCTAATCGCCCTCTCGGTTGTGCCCGTTCTTTTCAGCTTCGTTTACATCTACACGCGTCGGATCAAAAAAGCATCCCGCGAGGTTCGGAAAAAGGAAGGCGAGATCACCTCGGTGGTTGAAGAGGTGCTGTCGTCGATCCGCGTGGTCAAGGCCTTCGCACGCGAGGATTTCGAAGTCGAGCGCCTGGAGCGCGAAAACCTCGAGGCGATTGAAATCTCATTGCGGGCACGAACCCTGAAAGCCAAGCTGACTCCTCTGGTCGGAATCGTCGTTGCTGTGGGCACAGCTCTTGTGCTCTGGTTTGGCGCGCGCCTGGTGCTTGTGGGTGCCTTGTCCGCCGGGTCGCTGGTGGTATTGATCCTGTACCTTGGCAAAATGTACAAGCCCATGCAGGAAATTTCAAAAATGGCAGACACCTACTCGAAAGCTGCGGTGGGCTACGAGCGCATCCAGGAAATCCTCGAGACTCACGTTGAAATCAAGGACCTCCCTCGAGCGCGCGCGGCGCCCAGATTCAAAGGGGATATAAAGTTCGAGGACGTGTCCTTTTCCTACGGAAACGGCTTGACGGTTCTGAATAAAGTCAACCTGGAAATGAGAGCCGGTCAAGTTTCTGCCGTGGTCGGCCCGACGGGCGCCGGAAAGACCACAATAATCAGCCTGATTCCGCGCTTCTATGAGCTCACCGAAGGGGTGATTCGAATCGATGGAGTCGATATCAGGCAGTTCCGGCAGAAGTCGCTGCGCAAGCAGTTGAGCTTTGTTCTGCAGGAAACCATTCTCTTTCACGCTCCCGTGTGGCAAAACATCGCCTACGGCAAGCCAAACTGTTCGCGCCAGGAGATCATCCGCGCCGCGGAACTGGCGAACGCCAGCGAGTTCATCGAACGCCTGCCGGACGGCTATGACACAGTTCTCGGGGAACGCGGTATGACCCTTTCCGGTGGGCAACGGCAGAGAATCGCGATCGCCCGTGCGGTCATTCGAGATACACCCATTCTCATCCTGGACGAGCCGACGTCAGGCCTGGATTCCGGCTCGGAGAAGCTGGTTTTCGAGGCTCTCGATCGCCTTATGGAAGGCCGGACGGTGGTGGTAATAGCGCACCGTCTTTCGACGATTCAGCGGGCCGACATCATCTTTGTTGTCAAAGACGGGGAAATCGTTGAACGCGGCCGGCACGACCAATTGATGAAACTGAGGGGTCTGTACGCCAAACTGCACGATTTGCAGTTCAAGGATGAGCTGTCCCGCGCTTCATAGGCTGTTGAGCTCTTGTATGCGCGAGTTTACCGCCTGAGTGTATTCCCCGATCTCCTGCTGGGAATAACCGGCCGCCCGAAAAGCGTCCGCGATCTGCTCAGGGGTCAGCTGTGATAAGAGAGAACCGATCCACTTTGCGTCACGGCGTGGAATATGCTTCCCCAACCAGCGCATTCTGAGCTGATGGACGAAAAAGCGCCATTCGAATTCAAGTACGAGAACCGGCGATGGCCGCCGGGGAAAATTCAGATCAATCTCATCTTGGTGTACATGGGCGATCAGCTTGGTGCGACGGTAGGCGTCCAGGTTGCCCTTCGAGACGACATCGTTGTAGCTTTTCCCTGCCGTTCCGAAAGCCGTCCCCACATCGGTCACTTCGTAGATTTTGGCGTCTGAATCCTTGTCGGAGCCGAGAACAGCGTTATTGTCGTCGTTGAGGTCCCAATTCGCTATCAGCCCCATCATGACGCGCAATCCGTTGAACTCGCGCGTGCCATAAAAGGGATTGCGGCGCCAATTCCAGTTCCCTTCTTTCTTCTCTTTCCCGGGATGGCGCTGCAGGCGCACGTTAGGAACATCGCCTCCCTGTCCGGCTAGCGCCTGCCCTCGCCGCAGGCGCGCGGGCATATTATTCACATGAATCTGAGGGAAAAAGTAATTCTCATTGGCGGGATATCCGACTGACCACATGAGTCTCGATGCCGCGGTTTCGGGCTTGGCCTCGAGGCCAAGCTTTGCCGTCCACTTTTTGCCGTCCGCATCCCGCACGTAGAACTTGGGGTTTGTCCCATGCAGGTCCTCTTGGAGGAATGTGAAAGGCGGCCGCGGCTGATGCTCCTCTCCCCCGGGCCCCCAAACCAGGTTACGGGAGCGGACATCGCCAGGATCGCTCCAGATCACGCCCGCGGTGCCGGACTTTGCTAGACCGTCGTCCTGCGGTGCTGCCAGAGGGCAAAAAATGAGAAAAAGACAAAAGGCGGCTGTTGGGCGAAGCGGGAAAAAATGGCGAATGCGAAGCATGTAAGCTCTCCGATGTGATGAGGAGGTTAGAACCCGAGTTGCAGCCTTCGGCCAAGATTAGCCGGTTGGTCGCTCCAGTTGACCGCTTTTCTCGCCAGCGTAGATCGATGCGCCAGCATCTAAACCGCCGGGGGGATACACCTTTTGAAACTTATCATTCAGCCTGGTGATGGCGTCGAGCGGATCGTCAGAAGCATTCAGAAGGCAAGAAAGAGCGTTGAAATAGTGATATTCCGCTTCGATGAGGCGGAGATCGAGAGGGCGCTGGCGGCGGCAGTCGAGCGCGGGATCAAGGTGCATGCCTTGATCGCCTTTACCAACCATGGCGGTCAGGACAACCTGCGGAAGCTCGAAATGCGCTTTCTCGCCGCCGGTATAACCGTGGCCCGAACCGCCGGCGACCTGGTGCGTTATCACGGGAAGATGATTATTGTGGATCGCAAGGAAGTCCTCATTCTGGGCTTCAATTTCACTCACGTTGATCTCGATCACAGCCGCAGCTTTGGACTGATTACTCGCAATCCAAAAATTG
>JAFAWX010000108.1 GCA_019241535.1 Acidobacteriota bacterium
GCATGCAATCTTTTGTCATTACCTACGTAAATTCAGGGACCGATCGTGCACTAGTTTTATAGATGCAGCGAAACCTCCGGTGGAAGCTAATTAGACGCCATGTAGATTGCTACCTATAATGAAAAGAATCAAGTGCTTGGGAGACCCTGGTTCCAAGTGGCCTTCGACCTGAAAACGACATTAAATCTGCCAAGAACCGGCTTTCCCATGAAGGCCGGCCTACCCCAGAAGGAGCCCAAGATCCTTGAGCGCTGGGAGAAAATCAGGCTGTACGAGCGCATACGCCAGGTCAAGAAGGGTTCTCCCGTTTATATCCTCCATGACGGGCCACCGTATGCGAACGGGCCTATCCACCTGGGCCATGCACTGAACAAGTGCCTCAAAGACTTCGTCGTGAAGTCAAAGAGCATGGCCGGGCACGACGCTCCCTACATTCCAGGGTGGGACTGTCATGGGCTGCCGATCGAGATTAAGGTAGACCAACAGCTGGGCGGCAGGAAAGTCCAAATGCAACCGCTCGATGTGCGCCTGGAATGCCGTCGTTATGCTGACAAGTATCTCGACTTGCAGCGCGAACAGTTCAAGCGTCTAGGCATTCTGGGCCGCTTCGCCAAGCCCTACTCTACTATGACGCCGGAGTACGAAGCGGTCGTCATCGAGACGTTCTACCGCTTCTACGAGCAGAGCTTCGTCTACAAAGGGCTGCGCCCGGTCTACTGGTGCCTGCGGGACCGTACTGCTTTGGCCGAAGCTGAGGTTGAATATGCAACCCGCACCAGCCCGAGCGTCTGGGTCCGCTATCGTCTGGAATCCGATCCCCGTACGATCGATTCCCAGCTGGCCGAGCGCCGTATTGACGGGCAAAAACCGGTGTTCACGATTATCTGGACCACCACCCCATGGACCCTCCCGGCTTCAATGGCCGTCGCCTTTCATCCTGAGGAAGAATACGTCGCGCTCGAGGCCGGGGACGGCATTTACATCGTTGCCGAAAAGCTGGCCAAAGTTACGGCTGAAAAGTGCGGCTTTCCCGAGGCAGCAGTTGTGGCGCGCTTCTCGGGCCGGCGCATGGAACATACGTGGTTTTATCACCCTTTCCTGCCCTGGGAGCGCCGCCGCATACTCGGTGTCCTTGCCGATTACGTCACCATGGATACCGGCACCGGTGTGGTCCACACGGCACCTTCGCACGGGGCCGAGGACTTTGCAACCGGCCTGCGCTACAAACTTGACGCGACCTGCGGCGTCGATGACGCCGGCCGTCTGGTGAACGGACTAGCTGAGTATGACGGCCTGGAGGTTTTCGCGGCCAATGAGCCCATCATCCACTTGCTTGAATCGCACGGCGCCCTGCTGCACCGGGAAGAGCTTGAGCACTCCTATCCCCACTGCTGGCGCTGCCACAACCCGGTGATCTTCCGTGCCACCGAGCAGTGGTTCATCTCGATGGAGACCGCAATGGAAGGTGGAACCTTCCGTCGGCGGGCACTGGGTGAGATCGCAAACGTCAAATGGGACCCGGCCTGGGGCGAAGAGCGAATTTCGAATATGGTCGAGACCCGGCCCGATTGGTGCATCTCCCGCCAGCGGGTGTGGGGCGTACCGATAGCGGTATTCGTTTGCGCTGGCTGCGGTAAACCCCTTAACGACCCGGCAGTGAATCGCCGAGTGGTGGCACTGTTTCAGGCATCGGGCGCCGACTCCTGGTACACGCCGGAGGCTGATCAACTCGCCCAGGGAGCACGGTGCCAGAACTGCGGCCAGACCTCCTTCACCAAGGAAGCGGATATTCTCGACGTGTGGTTTGAATCCGGTTGCAGCTATCTGGTCGAGACCCGCAACGAGCCGGACTACCCCTGGCCTTCTGACCTGTACCTTGAAGGCGGCGATCAATATCGGGGATGGTTTCAGTCTTCCCTGCTCTGTTCTATAGGCGCACACGGCAGCGCACCGTATAGGTCCGCCGCAACCCCGGGCTGGACTCTCGACGAACAAGGCCGGGCGATGTCGAAATCCCGCGGCAACGATGTCGATCCAGCCGACATCGCCAACCGTCTGGGCGCGGAGATCGTGCGCTTGTGGGTTGCCTCGGTCGATTTCCGCGAAGACGTGGTCGGCTCGGAAAACCTGATGCAGCGGATATCGGAGGTTTACCGCGACATCCGCAACAAACTCTTTCGCAATAGTCTCGGCAATCTCTATGACTTCGATCCCGCCCGCGATGCTCTTCCCTTCCCAGAGTTACAGCCACTCGATCAGTACATGCTGCGGCAAACTGCGGAATTGGCGGGTGACGTACTGCGCTGGTACAAAGAATTCGGCTTCCATAAGATCTATCAGCGGGTAAACCATTTCTGCGTGGTTGAACTGAGCGCGTTTTACTTCGACGTGCTGAAAGACCGGCTATATATTTCAGCCCCCGCTTCTCCAGGGCGGCGCTCGGCGCAGACTGCACTCTGGCATATTCTTGAAACCTTCGTGCGCCTGCTGGCACCCGTCCTGAGTTTCACTTCGGACGAGGTCTGGCAGCTGCTGCCCAAGGTGGCAGGCCGCGCCGAGAGCGTGCATCTTGCGAATTTCCTTCGCCCAGAAGAGATCCTCGAAGGGGCAGCCGAACAGGACAAAACCGAGCGTGAAGATTGGGCGACGTTGCGGGTCATACGGGATCAGGTGCTGAAATCGCTCGAAGAAGCGCGCAATCAAAAGCTCATTGGCAAAAGCCTCGAAGCCCAGGTGAAGCTCACGGCCTCCGATGCGCTGTGGCCGCTGCTCGATCGCCATAGGGACGAGCTGCGCTACCTCTTCATCGTCTCTGCCGTGCAGCTTGAGCGCTCACCTTCGGGCAACGGAACCGGGGGTCTGCAGATCGAGGTGGCTAAGGCGGCGGGCAAAAAATGCGAACGCTGCTGGAATTATTCTCCCCACGTCGGCGAAGACGCCGAGTATCCAACCGTGTGCGAGCGCTGCCTGCGTGTCTTGCGCCAGCTTGCCACCGACGGCATGTCACCGCCATCTAATCTGGAAGGGCCTTGAGACACAGCGATGGGCCGTCTAATCATGCGCAGGTTCCATTTTATGATCGCGCTCGGGGTTTTGCTGCTCGACCGCTTGAGCAAGCATATTGTCGCAAGGGATATCTCTCTGCATGACACGATCACCGTCATTAAGCGCCTCGTCTACATTACCCACGTCGAAAACCGCGGCGCCGCCTTTGGCTTGTTCAACGATTCGCCCTCGGCATGGACGCTCGGTCTGCTGGTGCTGTTTTCAATTGTTGCCCTGGTAGTAGTTTCAACCCTGCTCTGGCGCAATGGCCGGGGCATGAGTCCGAGCGCCGTAGGATTGTCGCTGATCTTGGGAGGCGCACTGGGCAATCTCTGGGACCGGTTACTTACCGGCCGGGTCGTCGATTTCCTCCTCGTCTACATAGGCTCCTACCAGTGGCCGGCCTTCAATGTTGCCGACAGCGCCATCGTGGTGGGAGCGGGTTTGCTGGTGTTTGAAATTTTATTTGCAAAATCTCCCGCCGAGAAATCCGCCTAGCTGAAATGTAGCTCTCCCCATACGCAAACCAGTTCCACCCCGCCGTCCCTTCGCCCTTTTGCGACCCGGTTTAGACTTCGGATATATCCCCGCCCAGCGAAGACCGCCATGAGGACCGCTAACTTTTCAGAAACGGCAAGAGCCAGTCAGTTCGACTGCCGAAAGAGTTTGGTTTTGCCGGAGACAAGGTATTCATTAAAAGAGTCGGCAGTGCTGTCGTTTTGCTGCCCAAAGCAAAATCATGGGACACATTAATTGACAGTCTCGCCAAATTCCCGGCCGACTTCATGAATGAGCGCGAGCAGCCCGCCGAACCGGACCGCCGGGAGCCACTCGGATGAAGTGGATGCTCGACACCGACACCTGTATAGCCACTATCAAGCGAAGCTCGGGAAGTGCGCTCAAAAAATTGCGCGGCAAGTCCATTGGCCAGGTAGGTTTATCTGCAATTAGCCTGGGAGAGCTTTCCTTTGGAGCGGCGAAGAGCCTCCGCCGCGACGAGGCTTTCGAAGCACTTTCGCAGTTCATCTTTCCCCTGGAGGTTGCTGCTTTCGATGCCGCCATTGCCTCACGCTATGGCGACGTTCGCGCCGCGCTCGAGAGGCGCCGGACCCGAATAGGACCGCTCGATACATTGATCGCTACCCACGCCCTGGAACTGGATCTCATTCTGGTCACGCACAACATACACGAGCTCTCAAGGATCGAGGGCCTCCGATTCGAGGATTGGGTCGACTGAGACACCCTTAATCCCTCTCGAACCCATGAGCGCACATCGAATGCGCCGCATCCGATTGCTGCGATATTCAGCTCTCCCCGAAATGGGCCTTTCCCCGCCGGGAATAAGGGCCGTACATCCTCAATGAGACGATGACTTCAGCTCAGAGGTAACTGAGCCAAGGATCGCTGCGTCGCTGTTTTATGGTGGCGAACCAGCGGCAAAGCGGATAGAGCGCCAACACCACGCACAGCCAGATCCCGTAAATGATCGGCAACGGGAATCCCCATCCTGGCGGACAAGTAATGGGAAATTGGCCGAGGGAAGGCGATTCCATCATCCAGTGTACGTGTCCGTAGCGTGAATAGCACACCGCTACAGCGATGAGATGAATGATGGGAATGTGCAGCAAGTAGTAATACATGGGCACTTTGCCAAACACTGACGATGGCCGCAACAGTTTCGGCACACGGCTGTCTACCGCCCGCAGAAAAAGCATTGCAGGGCCGAGTGTCATCAGAAGAAACAGCAGCGATGGCGGATACTTGGTTGTGTTGAGAAACGAAAGCGCGCTGAACAAGGCGGATTTTTGCGGCAACCAAGGAGCGGGGTCGCCGTAAAGATTGATGCTTCGCAAAAGAACGAAGGCAGCCGTCAGCACGACTCCGGACCACAGGAGAAATGCTCGCCGGCGCTGTCCGGTCCAGGCATATATTTGCCCCAGGCTGTATCCAAGGGCGGTAACTCCGACCCAAGGAATAAGCGGATAAGCGACGAAGACGGCGTGCTCGGGAGTTTTCAGAACGAAATTGGGTGAGTGCAGGATTGACCAAAGTGCATTCGATGACCGAATGGAATCCAGCAAATTGTGGCCGACAACCATAACGACGGCGAACGCGGTCGTCGCCCGTAGCGGTAGGTGAACCAGCACGGAAAGCACGATCATTGCCCAGCCGAGTGCCCAAAGAACATTTAAAACAGTCAGCTGATAATCGAAATTGAATTGCAATCCCAAACAGCGGAACAGCGTTAATTCCAGAAAGATCAGCCACAGACCGCGGGTGAAGAGAAACTGCGACAACTCGGGCTTGGTCTTTCTTTCAAGTGCCAGGCATGCACCGGTTCCGGTGAGTAGAAAGAAGACCGGCGCGCAATAATGGGTTACCCAGCGGGTGAAGAACAGAGCAATTGTGGTGTGCGCCA
Organism: Acidobacteriota bacterium; assembly: GCA_019241535.1. Taxonomy (GTDB): domain Bacteria; phylum Acidobacteriota; class Terriglobia; order Terriglobales; family Acidobacteriaceae; genus Gp1-AA145. Next base: position 5,465 of record JAFAWX010000108.1, read on the forward strand.
AATCGGTCGGGCTGATGCTTGTCACCCCGAGAAAATCGCGGGTGTGATCGAGCGCCATGAGAATCATGACTATGCCGCGCAGGGCATCGACCGCCTCGATGCGAACTCTGCCCACCGGCTGTGCCCGAAACTCGCCAACCGCCAACTTGTCCCTGGTTGCAGCAAGTGTCGCCATCGTCGGTTGAAAGCTCAAGCCATTAGTCTTATGAAGCCTCCGCCAGCTGCGGGCGGGCCTCGTGTGCTTGCCGGCTATGGCGGCTGGTAATCGCGCCGGCGAATATCCACGCTGCACCTACTGCAGCCAGGTTGTACGCATTTCCGCCCCATACGTCGTGTCGCTGAGGAAAAGCAAAGATCATAGGCAGTAGCGTCAGCCCGCTGAAGACCAGCAGCATGAGGCCTAGGAGGCGGGCAGCGAGAACATCCAGAATTCCCGAGAGGATGGAAAGGCCGGCCAGTATGAAACAAATCCCGGTCACGACCGTCCAGAACTCTCCGCCCAAAGGCATCCACCTGGGGACATAAACGGCGTTATCGTCGATGCCAGTCAAGTGGGCTGAGCCGAAGGCAACGGAGCAGAGTCCGAACGTGTAGCGCGCTGTACGCAGCCATCGTGTTGCCAGGGACGCATAAACCAGCGCTCCGGCAGCGGATGCAATCAGTTGGGTGCCGATTCCAGCCAGCACGCCAATGAAGATCGCAATGTGAAAACCAAGCACGTGAGGCGCCGTATATAACCGAGGCAACCAAAACAGGGCAAAAATGAAGTAGATGACGGCCAGCGCCGCTGCACCCAGTTCCTCGCAACGGCGCCAGAGGATTGCCGCGCCCCCTGCAATCATCCATAGGGCTGTGATATAGGCGAGGATCTCACGGCCGGGAATATGGTCGCCAAAGGCCTGTATGGGTTGATGGGACGGGTCGAAATCGCCCCAGCGGAGATCCATGATGCCAGCCGCAACAGACGCCAGGCCGTACAGCCAAAGGCCGACTCTTGCCCATGCGTCGCCCTTCGTAGCTTGAGTAAATTCGTCCACTGTGCTGTTACAGCCGGGACATCGAAGCGCCTCCACATATTAGCTCGCACATTGGTACAATGCACAGAGCCATTATTAGGTAGTTCTTCTGTACCAAGTGGGATCATGTGCCCTAAAAGCGTCAGCTGTTATGAACTTACGCTTGGCGCGCGTCGCCCTGATCGGACTCTAACCAGTTGGCTGTACGGGGAATTGCGGCGCGCAATTGTCGAGGGGCGACTGCCACCCGGAACCCGACTGCCGGCATCGAGAGACTTTGCCGCGCAGCATGGAATATCTCGGGGAACGGTTGTCGGCGTAATCGAACGTCTGCAAGCAGAGGGGCACGTAGTCTGCCAGGTCGGGTCGGGTACGTGGGTGAATCGCGTGGCTCCGGTCGCTGCTCGGGCGAAGCACGGGTCACCTCCTACTTATATCCGCCGCGTAGTTTCCAGTTATAAAAAGCCCAAGCCCTGGGTCGACATCATTTCCCCAAGAGGCGTCCGCCCTTTTCAGATGCGAGATCCGGCTGTCGCCGAATTCCCGGCTGAGCTTTGGGCGGGCATTGCCGCAAAACGCGCGCGACGCTTTCGATCGTGGCTGCGGACAGAAGATGACGGGCGGGGATATCGTCCATTACGGGAAGCAATCGCACAGTACCTTGCCATGTCCCGCGGAGTACGCAGCAGTCCGGATCAGATCATTCTGGTTTCGGGCGTGCAACAGGGGCTCGACCTCCTGGTGCGTCTTCTTCTGAAGCCAGGTGACCCGGTATGGATGGAAGACCCCGGTTACTTCGGAGCCGCGATTGCGTTCACCAGCGCGGGAGCGAAGATCATCCCCGTGCCTGTAGATGAACAGGGGCTAAATGTCGGCACCGGCCGCGTCATGTGCGCGCACGCCCGGGGAGCCTACGTGACCCCAGCCCACCAGTTCCCGCTGGGCATGACCATGTCCTTTGAGCGTCGGATGGCGCTTCTTGAGTGGGCTTCGCGCGAAGGTGCATTCATCATCGAGGATGATTACGACAGCGAATACCGTTTCGAAGGACATCCACTGCCTGCGCTCGAAGGCCTGGACCGGAACGCCAATGTGATCCTGATCGGATCCTTCGCGAAGCTGTTATTTCCATCGCTGCGCATTGGCTACGTGGTCTTACCTCCCGCATTGGCCGATTATTTCCTAGCTTTTCGTTATCGAACCGACTTCCGCAATTTAAGCCTCGACCAAGCCGTGCTCTGCGATTTCATTCTCGATGGGCACCTCGGGCGCCATTTGAGGCGAATGCGCAACCTGTACTCCGACCGCCTTGGAACGCTCCTCGATGCCGGGCACCGGTATCTGGGAGGCCTCCTCAGGATTTCTGACGTGAGAGCCGGGCTTTACACGGTGGGATTCCTGGAGAATGGCATGAGTTCCCGAGACGCCGAGAGGGCGGCGGCAGCGCACGGTATCGAGGTGTTCGCGCTCGATCGAAATACCTTCAAGCGGCCCGACCCGAAAGGAGTGCTCCTGGGCTTTGGAGCCTTTGATGAAACTGCGATTCGCCGGGCACTGCTCCAACTGCGTGCCGCGCTCGAACGGAAAACGTCGTGCGCGCCCGTGAACGGCCACCCCGTCCGATCTGGCAGCTCCGTCGCCATCAAGCCTAGTTGAACCAAGGACGGCCAAAAGCCGCGGGCAGCACCCCGGGCGCTGCTCTTCGCTCCTGCGGCTACTAAATTTCGGGTTTACGCCAAGACAGCAGTCGCGCGCAGTCTGCACGATCGGTTACTGAAGTCTCGATCTCTCAATCACTTAACTCCGCCCGCTGCGGGTTTCTCCCGCTCGACCCCGATTTTCGCCCTTTTATTGTCTTAATCGTGTCTTAAATACGTTGCCTCAATAAGATAGAGCTGTCGAATCAGGGAAAACTCAGAACTTCGTAGTTAATGCCCCTATAACGGGGCAAATACCACAAGCGGAAAGGGCAACGCCACATGCACAAGCCAATTAAATATGTGGAGAAAGCAGTTACCTACGGCGCCAAGGGTGCTTGGTTTGTATTCGATCGCATGAACCGAATCAAACCAAATCCTTCACCCACGCCGAAGTGGTCCGACAAGCCGCTGCTCAAATCTTACGAGAAAACCAAGCCGCCGCTCGGCTGGCCGCGGGACACCGACTCCTTGTGCCCGAAGTGCGTCCCGGAAATTCGCCAGAGAATCCTCGATGGCGAACTCCCTTACGAAGTGCTGATGAACGAGAAGGTGGGTGAGATCAAGGCCACGATCATAGAACAAGGTGGCCAGATCTGGATGCTGAAGCAGTGTTCGAAGCACGGCCAGTTCGAAGACCTCATGTCGATCGATACCGAATTCTCGCGTCACCTGGAAGAGGTCTTCCCGGGCCGCGACATCCGTGCGCACAACGACGAAAAGCTGCACCACCATGGCTCCTCTACCGTCAAGTACGGCCGTGGCTCCGTGCTGACGATCGATCTCACCAACCGCTGCAACATGATGTGTGACCCCTGCTTCATGGACGCCAACCAGGTTGGCTTTGTGCACGAGCTTACCTGGGAAGAGATCAAGCAGTTGCTCGACAACGCCATCACTATTAAACCCAAGCGCCAGATGAGCGTGCAGTTTTCTGGCGGCGAGCCAACGCTCTCCCCCTATTTTCTCGATGCCGTGCGCTACGCCCGCCAAGTGGGATATAACTCGGTGCAGGCGGCGACCAACGGGATCGAATTCGCCAAGAGCTTCGAGTTCGCCCAGCAGGCGGCCGAAGCGGGCCTGCGCTATGCCTACCTGCAGTTCGATGGTATCGGCAATGCCGCGAACGCTCATCGCAAGGTGGGCAACCTCTTCGACGTGAAACTCAAGGCTATCGACAACCTGCATCGCGCCGGGGTCGAGATCGTCCCTGTCGTAACCATTGTTAATGGCATCAATAATGAACAAGTAGGGCGAATCATTCAGTTCGCTCTGGACAACCCGAAAAAGATCGGTTTCCTCTCCTTCCAGCCGGTAAGCTTCACCGGGCGTGACGAAGCCATTACCGATGAGCGCCGGATGGCGCAGCGCTACACGCTCTCTCACCTGGCTCACGACGTGAAGGGCCAGACCGGCCTCGGGGAACCTGCGCGCGACTGGTTTCCAATCAGCTTCATGAGCACTTTCAGCGACTGGGCTGACCTGATGCACGCCAAGGATAAAGACAATAACTGGGGCCAACTCAGTTGTGGTTGCCATCCCAACTGCGGTACGGGCATGGCCGTGATGATTGACAAGGAGACTAAAGAAGCGGTTCCGGTGACCGCCTTCCTGCATGGTGATCAGCTGGCAAAAGACATTGCCCGAGTAAACGACGGTGCGCGGGGCAAATTCTGGTCGGGGCTGGGAATGGCGCTCTGCCTGATGAAGAATTACGATCCCTTCAAATCACCCACGCATTTCAAGCTCTTTGACCTGTTGCGGAAATTTGATAAGAACTACAACGTAACCGGGCGCAACTACGGGAAAGTGGGCCCGGATCGCACCATGGAAGACGTGATGAAGCGGCGTACCGACCGCTGGAATTTCCTGTTCATCGCCGGCATGTGGTTCCAAGACCTTTACAATTACGACTTCCGGCGGACGGAGCAGTGCATCATTCCCTACGCAACCCAGGAAGGGGAGATCTCCTTCTGCGCCTACAATACCGGGATAGGCTGGAGAAACATCATCGAAAAGATGCACATGACGGCCACGCTGACCAAGTGGTATGAAGAACACGGCCGGCATGAGATCTTCGC
>JAFAWX010000133.1 GCA_019241535.1 Acidobacteriota bacterium
AACTTGAACTTCACAGTTCCCGTGCTCTCAGCGCTCGCAGTTTCGAATCTCCATTTTTTCACTGCATGGCGCGGAGCAATGACTAGAATGCGTGCCTCCTGATTACTTTCGTTTCTTTCACGTCCTCCGCGGCGGCCCGACCACCTCTGCCTTTCCGCCGAGATATCGCTCCCATTTTGCGAGCGCACCTCAGCGGCAAGTGCCGCGAACAGAGTCATGAGTGCGGCGGCGAAAAGCACGAGTTGACTCTGTTACGCGTCCCGCCCTGTCCTCTCTCGCGGGTCACACCTTTTTCCCACTGGCAACTGCTCCTGAGTAAGAGCAAGGGCAATACCAAGGTAAGCGCCTTGGCGCGATGTCCCGGCGAGCACGGGCATTCGTTTACTGTCAGCGAGTTGAAGAAACTCGGAGGTTTATCCGCGGCGCCCGATACAAGTGCGCAGTCTCACCGGCGGGCCCCCGTCTCAGGACGATACAGCCGGGGGCAATGGCAAGACGGATTCCTCCTCAGCGAGCGGCGCGGCATTTCCCTTGACTCAAATTGAGATTGCAAGATACAGTCCAATCAATTCAATGCGTTGGGCAGAAGGCCGTGCGTCCGAAGCGGGCCGGGGGAGGGCTTTGAGGGGGTCTCAACAGATCATTCCGCCACACCCTGCGCAGCCCCCGGACGACCCTTTCCAGAAGCTGCTATTGGCTTTTACGGCCGCAGCCTCGAGGGCTCTTTCTCCGGCCGATATTCTTAAGGTCTTCTGCTCCCTCACGCGCAGCTATTTCCAGGCGAGCGGCAGTTATGTGTGGCGCCTTCGTCCTCCCGATCAGTTGCTCGGCGCCGCCGCGGATGGCTGGATGGCGGAGCATTTTCGAAGACTGCGACTTCGCGTTGGCGAGAGCACCATGGCCAGGGAAGCGCTTCGTCGCCGGAGAGCGGTGTACACGAATGTGCTAAGCAGCACGGACTTCCGGATTTTTTCCGAGTTTCATGCCCGTTCCGCTTTGGCGGTCCCGCTCATCGCTCGAGGCGAAATCCTGGGGGCAGCGCTCTATCTTGCGACCTCCGATGCGCCCTTGTTTGCCGCGCATCACCAGGATGAAGCGGGTATTCTGGCCGATGAACTCCGAGGAGCTCTGGAGGCGATCGGTTTCGCGGAGCCAGGGCGCGAAGACGAGCGCCGTCAGGCTTCGGCCGAGGCTGCCGAGGGGCCCGCCCCCCTGCCCGAAGTAGCGGTGCTGGTCAGCGAGGTGGCGGACCGGGTGCGTGCCCTGTTGCGAGCGCCATTGGTCGCGATTCTCGTCGGCCCCCGCGGGGAGTGTCGTCTGTGGGCGCTGGCGACAGAAAATCCCGACATGGCGCCCTCCGTGCGCGCGCGCTTCAGGCCCCGCGACATCAGCTTCGCCGCCGACCTGGCAGAGCGCGCCATTGCCGCCGGAGCGGCAATCAACGTGGCCATCGATCCGGCAGCCCACTCGCTCGCTGATCTAGTTTCCCCCGGGACGCTGGTGGCCTGTCCTTTCCAGACGGCCACGAAAGCAGGCGCCGTGCTTGTGTATCCGCGCCGCGAGGGGCCATTCAGCGGAGAAGAGAAATCTCTTCTACCGGTCATCAGCGGCTTTGCCGCCAGCGCCGTTCGCAACGCCGAACTCTATGCGAACGCCCGCGCACAGCTCCAGGAATTGAGCGAGATCCTGAGGCTGCGATCGGAACTCGAATCGATCGCAAGCCCCGAGACCTTCTTCGAGCGCTTCTTGCCGCTGGCGCGTGCTTTTCTCGGGTTTACCCGCATACTCGGCGGCCTAGTCGAAGGCGAAAAAATTCGCCTCCGCTGGAGCGATGGCGAGGGCTCCCGGCCGGGCAGTTACGAAATCTCTGAAGGCCTCCTCATGCTCGCCATGAAAAAGGGGGAGATCCTTTGTGCGGAAAATCTTTCGGAGGTCCCCGACATCGACCATAAATTTGTCGCCGACCACCGCATCCGCCAGTTTCTTGCTCTTCCTTTGCTCCGAAGGTCCGGGGAGCTCATCGGCATGTTCGCCCTGCTCGACCGCATCGACGGATCGCCGATCAAAGAGGAATCGATCGCTTTCGCGAGAGCCTTAGCCGCCGAAGCCGCACGCGCGGTTGAGGTCGGCCTGAATCTGCTCGTCTCCGAGTCACGGCGCAGGAAAGCTGAAGCGCTTACGGCTCTCGCCGTAGATGCGCATTCGCTCATCGGCGACCCCGCTTCGCCCGAAGCCTTCCTGGCCCGGGCGGCAGAAATCATGGAAGTCGAGAAAGCCGCCCTATTCACAGTCAGTAGCGGCACGAGGAGCGCACTATTTATTCCCGCCCAGAGCGAGGCAGGCGGCGCTTCCGAGAGCTTTCGACGGGCCGTGCTCGCAGCCCTCGCCTCGCAACCTGAGCCCATCGTCCTGGCCTCGGCTGACGACATTGCCGGCCCGGAGCTCGCCAGCGGGATCGGCTGGAAGCAGATTGTTGCCGCCCGGCTCGAGGGCAGCTCCGGAGAGTTGCTGGGAGCGCTCTGTCTTGCCGACTGCGGCCGGCCGCTCACGCCCGAGGACCTTGAGCTTGTTGCCTCTATCGCCCGCCAGGCTTCAGTTTCGCTTGAGAATGGCCGCTTTTTTACACGCATGGAGCGGGCCAACCGGCACTGGGTCGAGATTTTCGACGCCATTCCCGACTTTGTGGTGGCGCACGATGAAGCCTGGAATGTGCTTCGCGTCAACCGCGCGCTTTCGGATTTCATCGGCGTCGAGCCGCACCAGTTGATTGGCGTCAACATGGCGGCGCTGCTTACCTCTGGCGACCCCCCGGCCTCCGGCTCCTGCCCCTTCTGCCGCCGCGGCGGGCAGGCGGCGGATGAATATTTTCATTCCCAGCTAGAGCGCAGCTACCTGGTCTCGACCTCCCAGGTGCACGCCGCCAGCAGCGAGGGCCTGCAGACGGTTCATGTGCTCAAAGACATTACCGACCGGCACGAAGCCGAGCGTCGCTACCGGGAGCTATTCGACAACATCCAGGAAGGACTGTTTTTCGCGAGCCCGGACGGCCGCTTTATCGAGGTGAACGATGCCCTGGTACGTATCCTCGGGCACGACAGCCGCGAGCATCTGCTGCATTGCGATCCGCGCCAGCAGATTTTCGCCGCACCCGAACGGCACCGCAACCTGTTTGCCGAAATTGACCGGCAGGGCACTCTGCGCGAGCACGAGGAGGTATTGCGTCGCAAGGACGGGAGCGCCGTCCATGTGCTGGTCAATGCCTTTGCGGTGCGCGACGCCCAGCGCCGGGTGCTGCAATACCGCGGCTTGATGCTCGACATTACCGGATTGAAGGCCTATCAGGCGGAACTGCAGCGCGAACGCGATTTCTCGGGAAAGATCCTCAATAACACCCAGAGCCTCATTCTCGTCGTGGACACGGCCGGCCTCGTCAGTTATGGCAATCGACGCTGGCAGGCCCTGGGTTACCAGCAGCCCGCCATCGTCGGCCGTCCGCTGAGGATGCTGGTCGCGGAGCCGAAGCGGCCGGTCCTTGACCAGGCCTATACGACCGTACTCGGGGGCGATGCCGTGGACAATCTCGAGTTGCAGATCCTGCGGGCTGACGGCCGGGTCGGACATTTCTCCGTCAACCTCAGCCCCATGCGCGACGACCAGGGGCAGGTAACCAGCATTGTGGTGGTCATGAGCGATGTCACCGACGCTGCTTCGCTGCAGGCCAAACTGATGCATGCCGAAAAGATGGCGGCGGTCGGCCAACTGGTCTCCGGGGTCGCGCATGAGGTCAACAATCCCCTGACCGCCATACTGGGTTTCGCCGACCTGCTGCTCGAAAACCGAGAGCTGCCGGAGAGCGCTCGCAAGGACTTGCGGGTGATTCTGCAGGAGGCGCAGAGAACCAAGCAGATCGTGCAAAACCTGCTGAGCTTCGCGCGCGAGATGCCGCCGCAATGGAAGGCAGTCGATCTCAACAGCATTTTGCAGCGCACCATCCAGCTGCGGGCATACGACTTTCACAGCCGCGGGGTCGCGGTCAACGAGAGCTATGAGGACGACCTGCCCCCGGTGATGGGCGACTCGCAGCAGCTGCAGCAGGTGTTCCTCAACATTCTCAATAATGCCTACGATGCCGTGCGCGACTCGGCCGAGGGTCCGCGCATCGAGATCTCGACGCGTCGGCAGGAGAATTTCGTCGAAGTCACGTTCCGCGACAACGGACACGGCATCAGTGAACCCGAGCGCATCTTTGATCCCTTCTTCACCACCAAGCAGGTGGGCGAGGGAACCGGCCTGGGCCTGAGCATCTGTTACGGAATCGTCAAGGAGCACGGCGGGGAAATCCTCTGTGCTAACAATGCGGGCCGGAGCGGGGCTGTCTTCATCGTGCGCTTGCCCGGGGTAAATGAACTGGCATCGTTGTCGGCCAGCGCCGGAGCGCGACGGCCATGAGCGGCGGGCAAGCAGGGGAGCCGCTTCCCGTGCTGCTGATCGAAGACGAGCCGGCGGTCATGAGTTATGTTCGCACGGTGTTAGAACGCGGCGGTTACCTGGTGGTGTGCAGCGAGTCGGGCGCCGAAGGTTTGCGGCAGCTGGAAGAAAGAGATTTTCGGGGAGTGATCTCCGACATGCGCACCCCGGGAGGAGTGAACGGGGCCGATGTGCACGACTGGATCAGCCGTCACCGCCCGCAGCTTGCCTCCCGCCTGGTGTTTATCACCGGCGACATCGCCAATGAGGACACGGCCGCCACCCTCAAACGCACAGGCGCGCCCTGCGTCGAAAAGCCTTTCCGGGTGCAGCAATTTATCGCCGTGATCGAGCAGACCATGGGGAAACCGTTGTGAGCCAAGGTTGGGAAATTCGCTTCCTGGTGGTGGACGACGAAGAAAGCATCCGCCGTTTGTGCATGACCGTCGCCCAGGGTATGGGCTTTCAGGCCTTTGAAGCCGCTACCGGCGAGGAAGCTCTGGCACTGCTCGAAGAGCAGCCGGCGCATATCATCATGACCGATTTGGTGATGCCGCGCATGTCGGGTCTGGAGTTTCTCGCCCGCGTAAAAAAGATCCTGCCCCGTACCGAAGTTGCGGTCATGACCGGCCACGGATCGGTTGAGACCGCGGTGCAGGCAATGAAGCTGGGTGCCTACGATTACATTTCGAAACCCTTTTCTCCACTGGAAGAGTTGCGGCTGTTTCTGCGCCGCATGGCGGAAAAGATAGAACTGGTCGAGGAGAATCAATTCCTGCGTGAACGGGTGGACGCGGAGACCGGGCTGCACGGAATTGTTGGGGCCACGGCCAAAATTCAGGACGTACTGCGCATGATTGCCCGCCTGAAAGACACCCGCACCCCGGTGCTGATCGTGGGCGAGAGCGGGACCGGAAAGGAACTGGTGGCGCGCGCCATCCATTTCCGCGGTGCGTCCGCTGCCCGACCGTTCGTGGCCGTTGACTGCGGCTCGCTCGTTCCCACCCTCATCGAGAGCGAACTCTTCGGCTACGAGAAGGGTGCCTTCACCGGGGCGCTGCGCTCAAAACCGGGACTGTTTCAATCAGCCCATGGAGGCACGATCTTCCTCGACGAGATCGGCGAGCTGCCGCTTGAAATGCAGGCCAAGCTTCTCCGGGTGCTGCAAGAAAAGGAGGTGCGTCCGGTCGGCAGCAATGAGGCCCTTAAAGTCGATGTGCGCGTCATCACCGCCACCAATCGCGATCTCGAACTCGAGTACCGCGGCGGCCGTTTCCGCAAAGACCTTTACTTCCGGCTGGACGTGGTGACCATTCGCCTG
>JAFAWX010000189.1 GCA_019241535.1 Acidobacteriota bacterium
TGCCGGAGCGGCGGGATGCGCTGTGCGCCGCAGCCGAGCTCATTCTTGCCGTCGAAGATGCTGCGCGCAACAGCGGCTCAATTGACAGTGTCGCCACCGTGGGTATATGCGACACCTTTCCGGGTGCCGTCAACAGCATTCCAAGCCGCGTCGGTCTCACTCTGGATGTGCGGGATTGCGATCTTGCGCGTCGCGACCGCATTATGCGTGTCATTCAAACCGCATCGCGGCAGATTGGTGAGCAAAGGGGTGTGAAGATCGAAATCGAACTTTTGAACGCCGACACGCCTGCAGAGTGCGCACCTGCGGTGGTCAATGTCCTAGAAGCGTCCTGCCAAAAGCACGGACTCAAGTTTCAGCGGATGATCAGTCGCGCCTATCATGACTCGCTTTTTATTTCGCGTGTAGCCCCGGTCGCCATGCTCTTTATCCCGTGCCGCAACGGGTACAGCCACCGTCCCGACGAGTACACCTCGATTGAGGACATTGAACGCGGGGCTCTGGTCTTGGCCGAGACGCTGGCAACTTTATCCGCGTAAGAGATCGTCGTCGCCCGGCCCCCCAGAGCAGGTGCGTAAGCTCCATGCTTCCTTCGAGGCGATGCCTGAGTAGGTCAGCATTTTTCCATACGACCCCTACATTATTTGAAGCCAATTCTTGTGCGCCAGACCGTGGACGCGAGCGAATTCCCTTTCATTATCGGTCACGATCGTATATCCAAGTGCAAGCGCCTGAGCAGCAATGAGCAGATCGTTGGCGCCGATAGGCGTACCAGCTTGCTCGAGCCGCTTGCGCAGCAGCCCGTAAACCTCATCCGCGGGCGCTTCAAAAGGCAAGACTTCCAGCGCTTCAAGGATGGACTCAAGCTGGTCTGATAGACGTCGCGAGCCCTTTTTTGCAGCCCCATAACGCAGTTCAGCGGCGACAATGATGCTTGTGCAGATTTGCGATTCACCAATCTTGCGGATGCGGTGCGCGACCCTTCCCTGTGGGTTGCGGACCAGATCGGAAATGATATTGGTGTCGAGTAGGTAGCGCATCAGAGGTCGACCGCCTCGGGACGAGGGTCACGAATGGCTGCGAAATGCTCATGGAGGGGTTCGAGGGTCGCCAGAAGTGCCAGCAGGGATTTAGCACGCACCGGTTCAATGATTAGCCGGTCGCCCTCCTTTCGAATAATGGCCTCCTCGCCTGCGAACTCGAACTCTCGGGGTATGCGCACTGCCCGATTTCGGCCATTCTTAAAAACCTTGACTCGCCGTTCTGGAGTTGTAGCGTCATCCCGCCTTGGCATATGCCAAAGCATATACTGGCGTCGTCGACTTTGTCCAGAGGGCCACGGTCACGCGGTCACGATTGACCCCCCACGACGGTTGACGGAAGTCGCACGGTGCTTAGCTGGTAACCGGCGGCTACACGCGACCGATTGTCCCCCGGCAAGTTTAAAGACCTATCTTGCCTTGACTAGGTCAGAAATTTTGTCGTATTCCGCTTTGGAGATGATGTGCCGCGAAAGCAATTCGGCGGGGTCCTTATAGGGGCGGTTGGCGATGATGTGATCTGCCTGGACCGAACTCAATCCGGGAAGCGTCAGCAACTGCTCTTTTGTGGCGGAGTTTAAATCCAACGGTTTGTCGCGGTTCCAGCCTTCTCGTATTCCCGCCGCCACAGCCTTGGCATCGCGTTTTATCTCTTCTGTCGTCTGGGCTGTTTTCTCCTTTAGGTCCTGCGGGTTCTGGGGCTGCGCGCAGCCTCCTAGCGCGACCAGGAACAAGAGGCTCATTGCACCGAAAGCTCTGTGGCACTCTACCATTGATTGCCTCCAATGCCTTGGATGTCTCGAACTGTTATTCAGTAGACTACCATCAGCTCCAAAATGTCGAATTCACCCCTCGCGAACCCGGTCGAATATTCCGTCTGGAAACACTGAGGCATCAAAATTCAGGCGTGATAACGCTCGTCGACTCTCTGGTTGAACTTCGCCGCAGCGTGTACATTTCTTATATCGTTTTTGCAAGTGCTTCAATTTAGCTTTGTAAACGATAATTATTGCCTGGAGAAGCTGCCGGCATGTCGCGTGCGTTCCTGATCGACACTGACACCGCTTCTGACGACGCCGTAGCCCTCATCATGGCGCTACGCGCGCCTGATGTGCGGGTGGTCGCCATTACCACGGTTGCCGGAAATGTGGCTCTCGAACAGGCAACACGCAACGCGCTCTATACCGCTGAATTGTGCGACAGTGATGTTCCCGTGTATGCCGGTGCCGCGACTCCTTTGCTAAGGAAATATCAAGATGCGACCTGGTTTCATGGCAAGGACGGATTCGGAGATCACAACTACCACGCACCGCGACGATCCCCAGAAAAGCTCGATGCCGTGGACGCGATTATTGAGACCGTCGAAGCTAATCCTGGACTTGTCCTGGTCACCCTGGCACCTCTTACCAATGTGGCCCTCGCCTTGGCAAAACGGCCCTCTATAGCTCGAAAGGTCGGCCGTTGCGTATTGATGGGCGGGGCACCTTGCTGTGAAGGGAATGTAACACCTGCAGCCGAATACAACATTTGGACCGATCCCGAGGCAGCCAGGATGGTAGTGCGCAGCGGACTGCCGATCGAGGTGATAGGTTGGCAACTCTCCCGGGGACAGGCCGTTGTCGGCAAAAAAGACATCCAGAAAATTCATCGGTTGAAGACAAAGTTGGGGAACTTTGCGGTTGAGTGCAACAGCCATGCCCGCCGCGCCTACAAGGTACAGACCGGGGAAGACGGAATCTGCCTTCCGGATCCGGTCGCCATGAGCATCGCGCTTGATTCTACGATCGGAACCGATTGGAGCTCGCACTACATGGACGTCGAGACAGACAGCGAGCTGACACGAGGCATGACCGTCGTCGACCGACTCGACGTAGCCAACGACGATCGAAATCGCACCACTTGGAGTGCTGTACTCGGGGCGCGCCAGGTGAAAATCTGCTGGAAAATTGACATCAGCCGGTGGAAAGCTGCGCTCTTTTCCGCTTTAGCCCCATCCACGAAATCACGATCGTCAAAAACATAAATCAAAACATAAATAGGTCATCCGGCATCCAGTCCGTCGAATCGTGAATTGCGGACCGAGCCGGGCACTTACGGCCGTGGAGGCCGGCTGATGAGATCGATAGAGAGACGGTAGAATTTTTCAGTGTCAATGTCGAACTGGATGTCGGCTAAGCGTAGATAGGGTGGAACTTGCGTCTTAGAGTCCCAGAAAATCGTCTTCCCATAACTGGCTCCATGATCAATGTCAATGTCGATATAGAGTTTTTTCTGGGCAGTGATAATGGATGGATCAATCAGCGCAGCGCCGGCAATCTCGTCCCACATGTACCCCGGAAGCGAATATTTCTCTAGATAACGGCTGATCGGAGTACCGGCACTGGTTACCCTGGCTTTCATTTCCGTAATAAAACGTGTCTTCACTGAAATATCGACGGGAGTGATGGTCATTTTCTTCCAGGAGCGCGCAGCACAATCCGCGCCGCCTCGGGCTCAAACCACCAGTTGAACTCGCGCCCGGCGTCGATTGCCCCGGGATCAATGGCGCCCTTGTCGGCATACAGTCCGCCGCCCATCATTACGAATTCTTTGGCCGGCGTTGCCACCTCGGGATCGAGGCGCAGAGCCAATGCATAGTTGGTCAGGGGACCGCCTGCCCAAAGCACCACTTCGCCGGGATATTTGTGCACCATTTTGACGATAAATTCCGCGGCCGTGCCGCTGGCCGCGTGGATGTGCGGTTCACCCTCGGGCATGGGTGGCGGGTGGATGATAGGGCTGATCGTAAATTGTCGAGCGGTTGGCACGGAACCTTTCTGTCCAGCAGCCCTTGTATTCCATGGCGACTTCCCGGCGGCCGTTTTCCGTAGAGCGCTTCCCAGCGCTCGCTTTCTTCCTTGGAATTGATCAGCGGCAATTCCGCGCCTTGGATCACTGGAACGTTCGTCCGGTTGGCAATTTCGAGCAGACGCAGGACGTGCTGGGTTTCTTCCTTTACCCACTGGTCTCCGCTGACGGTTGTGATGCCGAGGACTTCAAACTTCTCCGACTGAAGAAAAACCAGTATTGCCTGCTGGTCGCTGGTACCCGGCCCGCGGGCGTCCTGATCCACGATGACCTTCAGCTTCTGTCCGTATAATCCGGTCGCGATCAAGACCACGAACAGACAAACAAAAGGGGATTTGTCGGCACGGCAATTCATGATTGTCCCTCGCGACTTAAAGTTTTGATAGGATGAGCTGGCGCCATAGAAGATATATCCTGCAGATGCCACCAGCCAAACAGCCCAGAGCCGGTTGTCGCAGGCTAATTTGCTGAATTCTTGTTCAACCGATCGGCTTCGCGCTGCTCGGCACTCGCTTGCGCAGCATGAGCCGTAAGAGAGTAGATTTCCGCCATTCGCCGGTGAGGTTCCGATTCCGCCGGCCGTAGCATCGCTGCCTGCTGCAGATATCGCAATGAACCGGAATAATCCCGGTCGTTCTGGCTCTTTTGCGCGAGCTGGAGGGTCGTGACGTAGAGCAGCTCCGCTGTCCCGGAATCCTGCGGATTGAGCTCCTGCGCGTGGCGGAGAGCTTGATAGCCAGCGACATCCTCTCCCAATTTCACCAGGACGGCTCCGTAGAGCGCATTTAATTGAAACAAATCCGTCCATCGCCGCAACGCAGTTTCAAGCGGTACCCGTGCCTCGGCAAATTGACCCAGCTGGTAATAAGTCAAAGCCAGGTTGTACTGTGTTTGCGGCGATTGAGGTGCCAGCTCTGCCGCCCGCCGGAAGCACTTCAGCGCCCCTTGGAGGTCGCCATGCTGGCCGTAAATCGTGCCCAAGGCGGTCAATCTGTCGATATTATCGGGATCGTATAACTGTTCGCAGGTAGCCTGCGCTTCCTTGCGCAAACCCTTATCCAGCGCTTGCCCGCACTCCACCTTTAGCCGGCTGTTGTTCTCATCGCGCTCTCGGAGCTGCTCCGACATCGCAAATGCTTTTTTCGCTTCCTCGTTCCGTTTTTGCTCCCGATAAACCTTGCCCAGTTGGTATTGGACACGAGAATCCGACGGCGCAAACTGGGCGGCTGTCTTCAGCCATTTTTCCGCAGCAGCCAAATTACCGTCCTTCAGGAACGCATACCCCAGATAGTAAGCGGTATCGGGAAAAGGTGGTTTTACAACCGCCTTATTCAGGTTCTGAATTGCTCCCTTGAAGTTGTTGCTGTCAACGTCCAATCTTCCCAGGTAATACAGAATATTGGGATGGTCGCCGAGCTCGCGGCGCAAGGATTCAAACTCTCGGCGCGCTTCGGTCGGTTGCTGCATTTCAAACAGCGAGACCGCCAGAGGAAATTGCGCCCGTTGGATAAGGGTGGGATCAAGTTTCAGTGCGGCTCTGAACTCCTTCACCGCCAGCTCGTACTGCTCTTGCTTTAAAGCGTCATAGCCTCTGCCCAGATGCGACTCCGCTGCGGCGGTCGGCCCTTGTTGGGCGACACCGGAGCGCACCCCGCTGAGGATGGTTAACAATACGGCTGTTACCAGCAAAGGCCGACGAATGAGTTGGTATGCCATCAGGTCAGTCGCTGCCTGCTCTTCGCCGAATTATATAGCCGCAAAGGAGAAAGAAAATAAGGTGATCTGTTCCGGTATCGCGCCTTGTCACGCAAGGCCTGCAAGATCAGCTCGCCAAAATCGTCCAACAACAGCGACCTACGCAGCAACTGCTAAAAATTGGTCGATGTAACCCGCAACGTTGACCTGCTCGCCGAGGCAAAGCCAATCGTAAGGCCACGCGCGACGCCGTGAGCGACCCTTAAAAGAACGGCCAGGCTGAGCCCACACTGGATGGGACTCAGTCTGCCCTCTCGGTCACTGCCAGCCCCCTAGAAAACCAGTTTCAAAGCAAACTGGATCACCCGCGGGTCGTTCAGTGTGCCGTTGATCACCCCAAAGGTAGTTGGCGCGGCAATGTCCTGCATACCTGAGGCGCTAGGACTTCCCGGCAGGTAGAAGTGTGGATGGTTGAGGAGGTTAAAGAGCTCGGCGCGGAAATCAAGCCGCACTCTCTCGTTAGCCAAGGGGAAGTGCTTGACAAAGGAGAGGTCCGTATTGACGAAGCGCGGCCCGCTCACTGGCGCGCGGGGTGCGGTGCCAAGCTCTCCGGTCGGAGGCGGGACGAAGGCGCAAGGATTAAACCAGTGCGCCAGAGTATGCACCTGACTGGGTGCTTGGCATGAGGGGTTGGCCGCAACTGTTCCCGGCTTGTTGGGATCGCCGACCATATCGGGGCGGTTCAGGCTGACTCCGTTCCACTGGAAAAATACACCGGAGTTGTTGATACTGTCGCCGACGAATAGCGGGAACCCAGAAATAGCCCTCTCAATTACATTTACCTGCCAACCTCCCAGCACTGCATTGGCGGCTCCATTCCACCCATTGCCGAATGCCTTGCCTTTGCCAAAGGGCAGGTCGTAGAGCACGCTGGCCGTGAATTGGTGGTTGAGGTTGAGCTGGGACAGGCCCCAGTCAAGATTATGGGTCCCAGGCAAAGGCCAGTAGGTTGCACCCGGAAATGTCCCCAAACCGTCGGCGAAACCCGAGTCGTAGGTGTGCGCGTATGTATAGCCGATCAGGGCGTAGATGCCGTGTCGTGTGCTCTTAGTTTCGGCCTTGACCTGGAACGAGTTGTAGGTAGCCTGCCCGACGTCGTTGCTGTTGGCGACAACGTTACCGCCAATTCCGAACGGGACAGGAGTGGGCTTATAGCCACAGCCAAGAGTGTAACCGGGTACGGTTCCACACGCACTAGGAGATGTGACGTTAAGGTTCAAGCCATCGACCAGAATATGCGAACTGCGTGAACCGGCGTAGCCCGCCGTCAGCACAATACCACCCGGGAGCTGATGCTCCAGGTTTATGTTCATCTGCTGCACGCGTCCCTGCTTAAAATTAAGATTTTGCGATTGCAGGGTGCCCGGGAAGGTTGCGATTGGCGGGGGTGATGTGTAAGGTCCGATCACGCCGGGGGCGAGGTTCTGCAGGAAAATACGCTGCACCCCGCAATTCAGCGTGGTATTTGCAAACGGGCAGGCGGAAAAGTTAGGCGAAAAGTTATCCGACTCGGCAAAGTACGGGGGGTTTTCCCACAGCCCCTGGCCACCTTGGTTCCACGAGGAGTCGTGGAATATCGCATATCCGCCGCGAACGACTGTGTTCTGGCTGCCAAGCACCTTCCAGGCAAAACCGATCCGAGGTTCAACCGCGGTCTTATCCAACTGGATTCCAACCCTAGGACCAGAGGCTACGCAGAAAGAGCACCCTGCCAGCAGAGGACTGTGTCCGGCGACATACAACTTTCCACCGGCAAAGTCATAGTTCGCCTGGCGATTCAGGGCTTCGGTGATCGGCGTGGTAAGTGCCCAGGCGAAGCCAACATTCAGAGTCAAGCTGCTCGAAACCCGAATATCGTCCTGTACGAAGGGGCGGAATAGCTTCCAGCGGCGGCCAGTGGTGGCCCCGGAGAACGTCTGATCATGAATTCCAAGTCCGACCTGGCCTAACAAAAGATCCGCCACGTTGTCACCGGAGAAACCAAACGGAATCAGGAAACCATCCTGGAAGGCTTCGCTCTCCACGTTCATTTGGTGGGCACGAACTGCGGCACCGACGTGAATATCGTGCTTGCCGCGAACGTAGTCAAACGAGTCCGAGATCATATACACGTTCGTTCCGCCCTGGAACGGGGCAAATCCCCGGTCGCCTGCTGACCAGTAGCCCCCGCCCGTCAGCACGGACGTGCTTCCGCAGCTAATGCAGTCTTTGGTGGACTGGTTGATGTTTGCGGGGTAGCCGGTAATGGGGTCGCATTTGCCCCCCAGGTTGGCGCCCTGGATGCCGACGGCGGCGGAATAGCAAGTGCCGCTTTGGGCCGAGGTGAAGTGGTTGAAGATTCGGTTGAAACCGCCGCTGATCTGATTGACGCTGCGATTGGAAAACACGTGGGTTTCGGATAACGCAATGTTTCGGCCGTGGTTTTGAATGTGCTCTGTGCTGCCGAAGGCACTGAGTTCGGCAAACCCCGGCGGGCCGCCGCCGGGAACAAACGAAACTGCCTGGTCATAACTGAAGCGCGCGAACGCCGAATCCTTGCTCGAGAAATTGTGGTCGAGGCGAACATCGAACTCGCCCTCATTGATGGCTCGTACTGGCGAGTTGATAAAGTTAAAGCCTAAGGCCGCGTTTTGCGCATTGGCCTGAGGATACAGCTGAAGGATCGCGAGGCCGGTCGGATCCACCATACCTCCAGTCCCGGGCGCCCCGGTTGGGATCTTGTTACAGTTCACACCTGCCGGTTGCACGCCGCCCGCACCCGCCGGCAGCGGGTTGCCCGTCGCCGGGTTGCACTGAAACGGAGTAAAAGTGTAGGGGTTGCTCAGGTCGCCGAAGCCATCCGCATTCCTCGAACCGCTGACGAAAAGGCCAGGACGCGGCACACCAAATGGATCGTTACTAAAGTCGCCATTCAGCATCGCTGGCGTGGGAATCATCCCCGTGAAGGGAACTCCGTGCCGCTGGCGCTTGGCCTGGTAATCAAGGAAGAAAAACGTCTTATCCTTCTGGATGGGGCCCCCGAGCGCTCCTCCGAACTGGTTCAGGTTGAACTGTTGCTTGGGAGAGGGGACACCGAAATCAAAGGCTTTTGCGTCGAGCTTGGTGTTGCGGAAGAACTCAAACAGCGATCCATGAAACCGGTTCGTCCCGGATTTGCTGGTTACCAGCACAGTCGGGCCCGCGCGGGTACCGTATTCGGCGGAGTAGTTGTAGGTGAGAACCTTAAATTCCTGAATGGCGTCAATCGAAGGCAGGATGGATATGCCGCCAGCGGTTAGTTCGTTGTTATCAATGCCATCGAACAGCCAGTCGGTGCTCTGGGCGCGCGAGCCTCCGACCGAAAGCGAAAACGTGCCCCGCGTGGAAACTTCGCTGCTGGGAGCACCGTTAAAGAAACTATTCGGATTTGTCTCCTGGGTCGTTCCCGGCGTCAGGGTCGCCAGTTG
>JAFAWX010000269.1 GCA_019241535.1 Acidobacteriota bacterium
GCGCTAATTGCTGCCAACTACAGCTCTTACTTAAGAAGCTTTTATGAACGCGTAAAAGTCCGGCGCGGGGCAGGTAGGGCGATTATCGCTCTGGCACGAAAGTTTCTGGGCATTATCTATCGAACCCGTAAGAACAACTGGGTGTTCGAAGATTTCCCCAATTTCGTTCTGGCAGAGGTCGCATGACGGCCCGTTCTGGGCTGTCCCGCGAGCAGTCCAAGCCTTTGATTCCGGCGAAGCTCCGAACCAGAGGCGCGTAAATTCTTCGTCTCACCGGAGACGAGAACAGGGGGAAGTAGACAAACATCATAGGAGAATTTATTGTCTTGTGTTGTATCGTCAAAGGCGGGTGGCCACCACGACGCCTTCGGCGGCGCCGTTACGGCATCCTCCTCTCATCCGGGTCCGCCGTCGGTTGACTCGCCATGCCAATCGGCGCAATGCGTGCCGTCAACAGATCAGCCGCCGGTATAGGGAGACTTCATTCGCTTGCGCGCGGTCTCGGCCAGTGGAGTGCCGGCGTCGACGGCAAGCGCCGCCTCGTAACGGCGCAAAGCTATATCGCGTTTACGTAACAAATCGTACATTTCGCCGGCGCCAACGGCCGCCTTCTGAGCCGTCTCCGCATCAGGTTTCGCAACCTGGGTGACAAGGTCGTAGGCGGCAGCCGCTGCACCATAATCTTTTTGGGTGCGCAGCAGGTCGCCGAGCGCGACGGCTGCGACCTCGTGATGCAAGCCCGAATATTTTCCGCCGCGCCCCTCTTCCCAGACCCGGCGGTACACGGCCATAGCGTCCAGTTCCTCTCCTTTCGCACGAAGCAGATTTCCTTCTTCCAGGGCAAACAGGACGTTATGGGGGTACTGCGGCTCAAGGCTCCTCAGGAGATTGAGGGCTTCGTCGTAGCGGTGTTCTCGCCGTAGACATACGACCAGCACAATTTTGGCATCGGTGCTGGCCTCGCCGCCGCCCGAGGCCGTCTGCTCGAGGTATTCGAGGCCTCTCGCTTTGTTTCCCCCTAGCCCCACCATGCTCGATGCTACTTTCATGCCCCAGGGCAGGCTCCCTACTACGTAGTTATGGGTTCCGACAATCAGTTTGGCATTCAAATTCTGCGGGTCAAGCTCGAGGACTTTTTCATGATCTCGGCGCGCGCCAAGGGCGTTCCGTAAGGCGGAGAACCACGCGTGTTCGACGAGCGCCGTGTAGGTGGCAAACTGCGCCCGCGTGACTCCACGGGCATAGAGCGCCTCCACGTCATGGGAGTCCGCAGCCAGACGTCGCTCCTCGATGGCCTGCGCCTTCTGGGCGAGGGATTTTATCTGCCGGCAAACCCGCGGATCGGCAACGCGATGGCGCGCATCGAGAAAGCTGTCGTTTGCATACTCGGCGGCGTTGAGCGCCCCGATGCGGTAGAGCTCGCGAAAAAGCACTGCCATCAGAAGATGGTTTAGGGCATTGGGCTCGTCGGGATGCCGCTCGAGAACTAGCGTGAATTCCTGGACCGAGCGGTCGTATTCCATGTCGTAGAAGTGCTGGAAAGCTCCGGCATTGAGTGGATCGGCAGGCCGGAATGGAGCTTTCTGGGCAGAAACAATCGACGCAAGCAAGGCAAATGTCAGACTGACACGCGAGTAAAGTGCCCGAGGCAAGGAACGGAATCTCTGAAGTTGAGTGTATCGCAAGCCTCGTAAATCATGCGCCACTCACGAATCTTTGCACGGTGCGGGTAATTCTTGCTCGCCGGAAAAGAGCGCTACAGGACGCAACACTCTGAAAGCATTGTGTTTGCGCCAGATCCTTTTTGGTCATAAGTTTGCGGTCTTCAGGGCAAAGGAAAGCTGCAATGTCTGACCTGGTCCGCGATGCACAGCAGGAGTTTTGGCGCTCTCCCCTGGCTCCGGCCGCGACGGTTACGCATGCATCCGATGCCTGCCGGCGCTGTGGTACCGAGTTCATGGTGGGCTCCGCCTTTTGCCACATCTGCGGAATAAGCCGTCATCGTTCGGGCGTAACCCCTTCCGGGTGGCTGAAGCACCTTGAATTCCTGCGCATCCTCGAGTTCGGACGGATCCGAGCCTGGTTTCATCTCCCCCTGGCGTCCTTTTGCGCCTTTCTGATGGGTGCGGCGTTACTGATTGTGGCGCTGGCCGTAGGACTACTGAGTGTGCACGACTTTTCCGACTTCGAGGCCATCCAGCTATGGCGGATGCAATGGCTCATGGGCGCCTGCGCGGCGTTTCTGGCCGGAATCCTCCTAAAGGATCGCAGGCCGGAAAACTAACCTTTGCCGCTGGCCAACTTTTTAGAAAAACCTCCGGGGTGGTTCTTCATTCGGTACATGTGGTTGACTGGTCCCGGGCCGTTGCCGACTGCATAGCCATTGCCTATCGCCGCGGTCACAAAAGCTTTGGCCAAAAGCACTGCTTCTTCGAGCGCTCTGCCCTGCGCCAACTGACACGCAATTGCGGTAGAAAAGGCGCATCCCGTCCCGTGCGTGTTATCTAAGTTCAACCGATCAGCTTTGAATGTCTGGGTGCCCGCGTCGCCCAGGCTGAGGAGGTCCGTAGTTTTTTGCAGATGCCCCCCAGTGACCACGACTCGTTTTGCTCCCATTCCATGGAGCTGCCGAGCAACCTTCTTCATCTCTTCGATTGTGGCGACCTCGGCTGCGCTCTTTCCAATCAGGGCAGCAGCCTCTTCCGTGTTGGGGGTAATTACACTGGCAAGAGACAGTAATCGCTCCCGTAACACTCCCATGCCCGCGTCATCGAGCAACTCAGCTCCCGAGGAAGATCTCAGGACCGGATCGAGGACGACATTCGGCAGGCAGGCTTTCCCAAGGAACTCTGCAACTGTGAGGGCGACCGGTGCCGATCCCAGCATGCCCACATGTACCGCAGAGACCTTCACATCCCCTGTCAATTCTTCCAAACTTTCCCATACCAGCCCAGGATCGACCGGTTCTACCCGCCGGACTCCTCGTGTCGATTGAACGGTAAGAGCAGTAATTACAGCTACCCCATAACAGCCGTGGGCGGCAATTGTTTTTATGTCGGCCGTGATTCCTGCGCCTGCGGAAGGATCGAAACCGGCGATGGTCAGCACCGTCGGCGGGCTATGCAGCATGAGACCGAATCTATCGAAAAGCGAGGCGGATGCAAACTGGTTTTAGGCACAAGGGAACCAGTAGCCCTTTCGGACGCATGCAAAATGCCGGTCGTGCACGAGGATATTCGACCGGCCGGGAGCGGGTATGCCCATAAAGGTTCAATGACGACGCGCGAGATTGTATTGCAGTGAATGCGACGCAACTGCGTGAGCTGACTAGAGATCGGGCTTCAGCCTGCAAGTTGCTGAAAAGGCAGCTACGAAAAAATTGCTCGCTTCGAGCGCAGCGCAATTACTTAGCAACTGCTAAACAGAAATACTATTGTCCGTAGAGCAACATAGCACGGTAAATGAGGATTTCCAGTTACGTTACTTCACGCATCTATAAACGCTGGCATGGACTTCCGGGATGAATTCCTAATTGACAGACAATGTCCCGCTCCGTAGCATTCCCTGAATTGCGGCCATTGCTACGAGGAGGAAACTTTGGTAACGGAGGGTACCTGATGCTAACACGTATAGCCCGAGTTCTGACGATGGTTGTGCTCGTCGGATGGGGAGCGGCTCAGGATCCGGCCAGTTCGCATCAGGCTAGCCTACAGCCCGCGCCGGTTGAAAAGACCAGCGCTGGCAGGCGGGTGGCGAAGCCTAATACCCAACCCTACCAGGTAGGTACGGCTTCCTGGTATGGCGAGGACTTCGAGGGGAAGCCAACCGCCAGCGGCGAACCTTATAACATGTATGACCTGACGGCGGCCCACCCCAGCCTGCCACTCGGAACCTTCGTCAAAGTTACCAATCTTGAGAATCGTCGCACCGTGGTGGTGCGCATCAACGACCGTGGGCCGGTTGTGCCTGGTCGCATAATCGACGTTTCCTACAGCGCCGCCAGGGTCCTCGAATTCGAAGAGCACGGCATCCAGCAAGTCCGTCTGGACGTAGTTCGTCCGCACAGACTTGCCATGTCGATGGCGATGCTGCACGAGCCGAAACTGGACGAATAAGAATGTAGCCCGAGCGGGATCGGCGCCGCCGATATGGTGAGTCTCTGCCCTGCGGTTGAAGTCCTAGCCGGTTCCTGACCGGCTGCTCCGAAAGGGTAAATAACGATCCCGGTTCCGACGAGATCGAAGCTCAAGCTGGTTTCTTCAGATGCCGCACAGCGACTCACCGGCATCTGTTCCGCACTAGCCCTCAATATCTGTGCGTCCCCAACGAAGCCGCCCGAGCGATGGCTTGGGCGATCTGAGCGCCAAGCAGAGGACACCGAGTCCCGCTCCTAGCATCCGTGCGCTGATCGGTGGTTCTGAAGCTCCTGGCGCGAGTCAATGATGTCGGCTCTCATACCGGCGCAGTCGGCCTCTGCTGAAATGAAAGCTTGATGGCCTCGTCCGACTAGCGGCAGCAATCGGGAGGTTAAGCTGCACAAGTTGGTCACCAGACTCGCGATTTG
>JAFAWX010000361.1 GCA_019241535.1 Acidobacteriota bacterium
GACATATTGTGATAAGAGCTTGGGGGCGGTTGTTAATCAAAAGGATTAACCAGTGGTTCGCACCTGGGTTGGTCAGAACGTGAGACCTGTGTACGTGCTCTGAGACTTGCGGGAGCAATTGTGAGCTGCAGCTCTCTCAGATGCCCAGTGTTGCTCGAGGTGAGACTTCGGTCCGGCGAGCTCGCACCAGAGACTCAAGCACCAACATCCCTCCGAGCATACTGATGAAGCCGAGCAGCATTCCGAGCGCATCCAGCGGCGACCCGCCACCTAGACATAAGCGGGTCCCAGCTAAATTCGAAGACACGGTCGATTATGCGTTTGATCTTGGACCTTGTTTTCGTAGGGAGCTCGGCCGGACCAAAGAAGCAGCACAAGCAAAGATTTCCGAGGCTTTAGAAACAGGCAGGTGCCGGCAAGCGCGGTCTCGTCAGCGTACGATCAGTCGGCGCGAACGGGGAGGCGTCTCGAGTGGCGCGACCTGACGTAACCGCAGGTATTTACGCAGCAGCAGTTTTGAGCATGCAATCGTCGTGGTCAGGTGTTTCGCGCCATAGGCGAAAACACGAGCAGGGCACAGATGATTCCGAACGAAGTTCCTCGGAGTTCGAACGACATGCCCGGCGAAACCATGCTCGGCAATCTCGTGTTCAGTGATCGATCGACGACTGCCGGTTGAAGTGGCGTATTTTGGCGTCCGTGAACAGCCGGGCGAAACGCTTGGCGCGAGTTTTAAAACAACTCGCTGCGAGAGTTTCGGTCTCTAAGTGGCAGGAGGGAACATGCCGGCAAGAAAAAAGATATCCGCAAGATCGCGCGGCCGCAGGTATGGTCGAGGTGCGAGCAAAACGGTCGAGAGCGCAATGCGCCGCCGGAAGCGGGGAACTCTTCGCTCCGGAAAGGGCGGCAAAGGCGGAAAGGTGACTAGCCGAAAGCAGGCGATTGCTATCGGCCTTTCAGAGGCGCGAAAGAAGGGTGCCAAGGTCCCGCCTAAGAAATCACGGCGTTCCTCACGGACGTCGTCCTAGAATTCGGTTACCCGGAGGTCAACCGCGGAGTCTGGGAAAGTGCCCGCAGTATTCGTCTATCGCGGCCGAGAATTTCATCCCGCGGCTGCTGCCCGTTGCCCTATCATTACCGCCTCCTGGATCTGGCGAAACAGCTCGCCGATGGCGGCGGGCGAATGAGACATAAATAAGGTGTTCGACTTGTCCTGAGCCCCGATTTCTTTAATGGTATCGAGATACTGGGTTACAAGTACCAGGGTCATGACGTCGCGGGCCGTCGTGCCCTCGACGGCTGCGGCAAAGGCTTCGACCGACTGCTTAAGACCCTCGATAATGGCCTTGCGTTGGTTGGCGATGCCCTGACCCTGCAGAGCCTTGCTCTCCGCGTCTGCTTCCGCCTGTTTCACCTTGAGAATTTTTTCTGTTTCGCCGCGGGCGCTGGCCGCGACCTGCTCCCGTTGCGCCGCGTTGATCTCGTTCATTGCGCTCTTCACTTTTTCGTCCGGCTGGATGTCAGTCACCAGCGCCTGGTCAATAGCGTAGCCGTAGGTTCGCATTACATCGTCAAGGCCCTGTTTGATCGCAATCGCGATGTCGGACTGCTGCAGGAAGGCGTCGTCCAGATTCATCTTGGGCACGTGCCCGAGAATTACATTGAAGACGTAAGAGGAAATCTGTTGTTTGGGATTCGCCAGCTTGTAAAAGGCCTCATACACCTTTTCAGGAATCACGTGATACTGAACCGATACCGGAATTTTGACAAAGACGTTGTCCTTGGTCTTGGTCTCGACGTCGAGCGCCAGTTGCTGAACCCGCAAATCAGTACGTCCGGCGATCTGGTCCAGCCAAGGCAATTTGAAGTTCATTCCGGCGTTCGCAACGCGCAGAAATTTACCCATACGCTGAATGACTACAGCTTCGGCCGTTCGCACCTGGAAAAAGCCGCTGAGCAGTGTGCCCAGGAGAAACAAGGCGACGATTGTGTAGAAGACAAGCATCAGCACTTGCGAAGGTTCCATGACAACTCCTTTTACTTTGCACTTTGGGAACGCGAAATGGGCCGGAATGCGGTGATCATACAAGACAGTTCTGGCGCTCGTAAGTGCGCGTCTTGGCTCTTGCTGCCGCCCGCGCTATTGGGCATGCGGGGAGACAACAGGCGAGGGGCACGACCGGCACTGAATCGTTACAGCGCTGCCGGCTGAAGCGACCGTATCAAATCGAGAGAGGCCTGCGCGATTGCCCAGTCCTCTTGGGCGCGAATGACAAGGATACGGACCGGGGAATCGGGCGAAGAAATGTCGGCGTCCGGGTGTGCGGAAGAATTTTTCTCTTCATCCACTTGAACCCCCAGAAACGCCAGCCCACGACAAGCCGAGCGACGCACTGAGGCAGAGTTTTCGCCGATTCCAGCGGTAAAGACCAGTGCATCGAGTCCTCCGAGCGAGGCTGCCATCGAGGCAATTCCGCCCTGCAGGCGGTGAACGAAGATGGCAAACGCCAGCTTTGCGCGCTCGTTTCCCTCGGCTGCGGCCCGCTCGACATCGCGCATGTCGCTTGAAACCCCGGAG
Organism: Acidobacteriota bacterium; assembly: GCA_019241535.1. Classification (GTDB taxonomy): domain Bacteria; phylum Acidobacteriota; class Terriglobia; order Terriglobales; family Acidobacteriaceae; genus Gp1-AA145. The sequence goes on from JAFAWX010000361.1 coordinate 2,579, forward strand.
ATTCCGAGCAGGCCTGAACGGTGATTCAAAATGTCGTCGAGTTCGGTTTCCCGGGCGGAGCCGGTTCGCACCAGGTGGCTGAGAATGCCGGGATCGATCGAGCCGGCGCGCGTGCCCATCATCAGGCCCTCAAGAGGCGTAAATCCCATGGTGGTGTCCACGCTCCGTCCGGCATCGACCGCGGCAAGCGAGCACCCGTTGCCGAGATGACAGGTAACAATTTTGAGTGCCGAAGGCTTGCGCCCAACAAGCTCCGCCGCCCGGCGTGCCGAGTATGCATGACTGATGCCGTGAAACCCGTACCGGCGGATGCCGTGCTGGTACCATTCGTAAGGACCAGGGTAGACCAGCGACTCCAGTGGCAGCGTACGGTGAAATCCGGTATCGAAGACGGCCGCCTGGCAGGCCTGCGGAATCAGTTTTTCCGCCAATTCAATTCCTTCCAGGCCGGCCCGGTTATGCAAGGGGGCAATATCGAAAACCTCCCGAATTGTCCGTTTTACGTCCGCCGTGATGATGACAGGTTCGCTGAGGTTGGGTCCGCCATGGACGATGCGATGACCTACGGCGCGAATCTCTCCCGGCGATGCGACGACCGCTACGGGGCCCGTCCACAGCCCGCGCAACATGGTTTCGACCGAGCTCGAACGCTCGTCGGCCGGGATCTCAGCTGAAACCTGGACCCTTTTTCCCTGGAAATTCTCGGAGGTGAGTGTCTGGCGGTTGCCCTCCCATTCCAGTCGGCCTTCCCAAACGGGCCTAGCAGGATCGGTGGAAGTCCGCGACGGGAGATCAAAGAGCGCGCTTTTCTGGCTGCTCGAGCCGGCATTCAGGACCAGAACCAGCATCGCCTATTCCCATTTCCAGTTGCGAACCTCGGGAAGATCCTCCCCGTGCACTCGTATGTACTCCTTGTGCTCGATCAGCTGGTTACGCAGAAATTGCTTGAAATGGGCACCGGCGCGCTGCAGCTTGGGGACGCGATCGACAACGTCGCCCGCTAGATGAAAGCGGTCGAGATCATTCAGCACGGTCATGTCGAAGGGTGTCGTCGTGGTGCCCTCTTCCTTATAGCCGCGCACGTGAAAATTGTCGTGGTTGTGGCGGCGATAGGTCAGGCGATGAATCAGCCAGGGATAGCCATGATAGGCGAAGATGACAGGTTTGTTGGTGGTAAACAGGGAATCGAAATCTTTGTCCGAAAGCCCATGAGGGTGCTCGCTCGTAGGCTGAATGGTCATGAGGTCGACGATGTTGATCACCCGGATTTTGAGATCGGGAAAGTGTTGCCGCAGCATTTGCACCGCAGCCAGAGTTTCAAGCGTAGGCACATCGCCCGCGCAGGCCATGACGACATCCGGTTCGGTGTCCTGATCGTTGCTCGCCCATTCCCAAATGCCGATTCCACTCGTGCAATGAGCAATGGCCGATGCCATGTCGAGCCACTGCAGTTCCGGCTGCTTCCCGGCCACAATGACATTGACATAGTTGCGGCTGCGCAAGCAGTGGTTCGCCACCGAGAGAAGACAGTTTGCATCCGGCGGCAGGTAGACCCGCACAATGTCGGCTTTCTTGTTCACCACGTGGTCAATGAACCCCGGGTCCTGGTGGGTGAATCCATTGTGGTCCTGTCGCCAGACATGAGATGTCAGCAAGTAATTGAGGGAGGCGATCGGACGCCGCCATTCGATGTGCCGCGTCACCTTCAGCCATTTCGCATGCTGGTTGAACATCGAGTCGACGATGTGGATGAAAGCCTCGTAGCAGGAGAAGAATCCATGACGCCCGGTAAGAAGATAGCCCTCCAGCAGGCCCTGGCACATATGCTCGCTGAGCACCTCGATGACTCGCCCGTCCGGGGTCAAGTGTTCATCGACGGGCAGAATCGGCTCCATCCACTGTTTGCCGCTGGCTTCATAAATGGCTTCCAGGCGGTTGGAAGAAGTTTCGTCGGGGCCGAAGACGCGGAAATTCCGGGCTTCCAGATTCAAGCTCATGACATCACGAAGAAAGCTTCCGAGCACCCGGGTCGATTCAACCTCGACTGTCCCCGGCTGGGGAACGGCTACCGCATACTTGCGGAAGTCAGGCATTATCAGATCCCGCAGCAGCAGCCCACCGTTAGCGTGCGGATTGGCGCTCATTCGGCGGTTGCCCTTGGGAGGAAGTTCGGCGAGCTCGGGAATCAGCTTTCCCCGATCATCGAACAACTCCTCCGGCTTGTAGCTGCGCATCCAGTCTTCAAGAATTTTCACGTGCTCAGGCTTCTCTTGAAGGTCGGCGACCGGAACCTGGTGAGCTCTCCACGTTCCTTCGACCGGCTTGCCGTCGACCATTTTTGGCCCCGTCCAGCCCTTGGGAGTGCGCAAGATGATCATCGGCCATTCCGCCAGGCGCGCAGGGTTGCTCCGTCGCGCGCTCGTCTGGATGGCGCGGATCTCTTCGACCAGGTGATCCAGAGACGCCGCCATCAGGTGGTGCATCGCTTCCGGATCCTCTCCTTCAAGAAAATAGGGCTTCCAGCCATAACCGATGAATAGCTGTCCCAGGGTGCGATCGTCTAGGCGGCCGAGCAGAGTAGGATTTGCGATCTTGTATCCGTTGAGGTGGAGGATCGGCAACACGGCGCCATCACGCCGGGGATTGAGAAATTTATTGA